>CAZLWY010000144.1:0-22238 GCA_964563425.1 uncultured Acidobacteriaceae bacterium
TGAAGAAGCGGCGAAGCACTGCGACGCGATCGGAATCGGCGAGGCCGAGCCGATCTGGCCGCAGATGCTGGCGGATGCAAGCGCCGGGAAGCTGGAAAAGATCTACCGCGCGCCGCAGATGACGAGCATCGCGAGCCTGCCCATACCACACTGGCACAAGCTGGACCTGAGCCGCTACGGGCACTTCAAGACTTTTTCGCTGATGTCCTCGCGTGGCTGCCCGATGCAATGCGAGTTTTGCTCCGAGCGGCTCTATTTGGGTGGCGGATTCCGCGTGCGGCCGGTCGAGGACGTGGTTGAGGAGATCAAGGCCACGGGATCGAAGTACGTGTTCTTCGGCGACAGCGATTTCGGCGGCAAGCGCCAGCACGCCATGAACCTGATGGAGGCCATGATTCCGCTGAAGGTGCGGTGGTCGGCTCTGTGGACGTCGTTCTTGTGCAACGACGACGAGTACATGGACCTGGCGGAGCGGAGCGGATTGCTGCACGTGAACATGGGGATTGAGAGCATCAACCGCGACACGCTGAAGGGCATGAACAAGAAGTTCAACAAGGTCGAGAAATACAGTGAGATGCTGGCGAATTTGCGGACGCGCGGAATCAGCTACTCGCTGAATTTCATTTTCGGATGGGATACCGAAGAGCCGGGCGTGTTTGAATCGACGTTGGATTTCCTGCACAAGGAAAAGGTGCCGGTCGCATACTTCAATATCCTGTGCCCCGAAAAGGGCACGATGTTCTTCGAGAGGATGAAGGCGGAGGACCGGATTCTGCGCCTGGAGGACATCGGTCGGTTCCCGGGTGAGTTCTGCCACATCAAGCCGAAGAATTTCACGCCACAAGAGATCGAGAAGAACGTGCAGGCCATGTACGAGAAATTCTACAGCGTGAAATCGATGCTGAAACGGCTGCCGATGCCGACGACACAGGCGAATATCGCCTCGTGGATCGTGAATATTTCACAAAGGCAGCTGGCGCAGCGCGCGCAGGGCGATTACAACAACAACTTTGATTCGTTCTAGGCGCGTGCCTGGGGAACCTCGAAACTCTGAGTGAGCCCCCAAACAGGCCGAGAGGCTTGACCGCTACGAAACGCGGTTCGCGACCTTAGCCGGCCAGTTCGGCGATTGTGATGGCTGTGCCGCCGCGGTCTTCTGCTTCGTGGTGCGTGCTTTCGACCAGCGGGTGCGTGGAAAGAAATTCCGCGAGGCCGCGGCGCAGCGCACCGGTCCCATGCCCGTGAATAATGCGGATGCTGGGCTTCCCCGCCAGGGCAGCTTCGTCGAGGAATTTGTCGACTCGGCGTGTGGCTTCTTCCACCGTGCAGCCGATCACGTTTATTTCTCCGGTGGCGTTGGCCGGCTCGTCGCTGGGCTGCGCGTGAATGGTAATTCCTCGCGGCCGCTGTGGCTGAGCCGGCGGGGCCGACTTGGCAGGTGCGGCGTCGTCCTCGATGCTGAAAATCTCCGCGAGCGGGACTTTCATGCGTAGCGGGCCGGCTTCGACTTCGGCAGTGCGGCCATCGTGGCGACGAAAGATCACGGCTTGCTTGAATCCCTTCACGCGCACGCGGGCGCCAGCGGATAGTTTTTCGGGCGCGATCGGCGTGTCGATCGCGTTCGCCGCAGCTCCCAAATCCTGCTGCGACGCGGCGAGCGTATCGACGACAGCGGCGTCAGTTTCGGCACGGGCTTCCGATTCGAGCTTGCCGAGGCGCCGGCCCGCCTGTTTTTCGATCTGGCCCCGCAGCGAGCGGTCTTTGATATCCGCGGCGAGGCGCTCGACTTCGGATTCGAGGCGTTTCTGCGTGGCCGCGAAATTCTTTTCAAGCTCGGCGATGCGCTTTTTTTGACGCTCGATCCATTCGGTTTGCAATTCGCGGCGGGCGGCCTCGAGCTGCGCGAGCTGCTCGCGGGCCTGACGCGTGACTTCCTCCATTTCGTCGCGGCTGCGATGGAGATAGGCGATCAGGTCGCGGGCCTCGCGCGATTCCGGTGAAAGACTGGCGCTGGCGTGTTCGATCACGCGCGCAGGCAGTCCGAGGCGGCGCGCGATTTCGATTCCGCTGGACGTGCCCGGGACGCCGATGAGCAGGCGATAGGTGGGCCGCAGGTTCAACTGATCGAATTCCATGGCGGCGTTGACGATGCCGGGAGTGGTGGAGGCGTAGGCCTTCAGGCGGTCGTGGTGCGTGGTGGCGAGCGTGAGCGCGCGGCGGGTGCGGAATTCCTCGAGCAGCGCGACGGCGAGCGCGGCTCCCTCTTCCGGCGCGGTGCCGGTGCCCACTTCATCGACCAGAATCAGAGAGCGATCCGTGGCGCGCTCGAGCATCGATTTTAGGTTGAGCATGTGCGCAGAAAATGTGGACAGGTCGGCGGCGATCGATTGCTCATCGCCGATATCGGCGAGTACGCGGTCGAAGACGGGCAGCTCGGCGCGATCGGCGGCCACAGGAATCGCGGATTGCGCCGAGAGCGCGGCGAGACCGACGGTTTTCAGCGCCACCGTTTTCCCACCCGTGTTGGGCCCGCTGATGACCAGCACGGTTTCATCGCCACCCAGCGCGAGAGTTGTCGGAACGGTTTTGCGTCCCTGCGGGCGCAGCGTGGCTTCGAGGACGGGGTTGCGGGCTGCGTCGAGCCGGAGCGAATTGCCCACGGCAAAATCGGGAATGGCGCAATCGAATTCGCGGGCGAAGCGGGCGCGAGCGAAAATAGAATCAAGATGCGCGATGTTTGCCGCTGCTGCTTCCAGCGGGCCGCTTTCGGCGCGTAGGCGGTCGGTCAGCTCTGCGAGGATGCGCGCAATTTCGATGGTTTCTTCCTCACTGAGCTGGACGAGGCGGTTGTTGAGATCGATGGCATCGAGCGGCTCGACGAAAACGGTTTGGCCCGTGGCGCTGGCGGCGTGGACGACACCGGGCACGTCACGACGGTCGCCGGCGCGGACGGGGATGACAAAGCGGTCATTACGCAGAGTGATGTAGTCCTCGCCGGCCGGCTCGCCGCGGGCGCGGAGGATTTTCTCGAGCGACTGACGGATCGTCGCTCGCGCCTGCACTTTTCCGGAGCGAATACGCCGGAGGTGCGGCGAAGCGTCGTCGCTCATTTCACCGTTGGGCAGGACAGCGCGGCGGATGGCGGCGAGCAGCGCCCGGAAATCGGCGGTCGCGGCGGCGAGATCCGCGAGGCGCGGATATTTTGCGGCTGCAGGCTGAAGCGTTTGCTTTGCGGCGTTCGCGGATTCCGCCAGAGAGGCCACATCGAGAAATTCGTAGGGTGCGAGCACCGCGGCCGGCACGGAAAGTCTTGCGAGCCAGACGTCGGGATCGGCTAACGCGCCGAATCCCAGTTCGAGACCGGCGCGCAGGCCGACGATCGCTTCGCGAATCGATTCGAATTCGACGTGGAGCGCGGCCACATCCTGCTGGGGCGCGAGCGCTTCGATGGCGCGATGCCCCGGCGCGCAGGTCGAGTGACCGCCGACGATTTCTTTCAGCCGGACGAATTCGAGAAGGTCTTCAGCAGTACGGGACACAGGCGCCTCGGAGGCCAAAGCCCCCCGTTTTTTCCGTCGTTATTGTCGGAGCGAAAGCTCCGCCCCCTAAGGGTCAACCGCCTGACGGCCTTCGAGCTTTTCATTCTAGCTGGATTGGCCGCGGGAATCAGCGTGTGGGCAAGTGGCCGGCAAGATAGGCGGCCGCGTCTCCGGGGGTAGGCGCCGTATGGATCAGCGGCTCGCCGCTTTCGCCCCAGCCGGAGGCGTGGCCGGTTTCGACTTCGCGGACGCGATCGATGATCGGCTGCCAGAATTCGCCGAGGACAACGAGCGGTTTGCCAGCCATGGCGCGTTTATTGAGCATTTCCCAGACGACGGCGAGCTCGACGAGTGTCCCGGTGCCACCGGGGCAGGTGACGAATCCTTGGGCGCGATCGATCAGGGCGAACAGCCGGTCCTGCCAGGTTTTCATGCGCACTTCTTCATCGATCCAGCGATTGGCGCTCGATTTGAAAAACTGCGCGGTGATGCCAAGAGTGCGACCGCCCTCCTCCTTGGCGCCGCGCGAAACGGCTTCCATCACTCCGCCGTAGCCACCGCTGCAGACCGTGAAGCCTTGTGCGGCCAGCGCTCGGCCGAGCGAATGCGCCTGAGCGTAGTGAGGATCTCCTTCGCGCGGGCGGGAGCTGCCGAAGACGGTGACGATCTTCGCGCCGCTCATCGTGATTTGTTCTTTGCGGGCGCCATTTCTTTGCCCGACGCGCCGATCGTTTCCACCATGGCATTCGCGATGGCGTCCACGGGCGCGACGGTGCCGATGCCGTGTTGGGGATTGTTGTTGTAGAAAATCGAGAAGACGAGCGATTCGCCGCGCAGCGTGGTGGCGTAGCCGGAAAGCGCGCGAACGTGCTCGATCTCACCCGTCTTCGCCTGGATCAAGCCGGCGGCTGCCGTGCCGGTCATGCGGGTCTCGAGCGTGCCGTCCGCACCGGCGATGGGGAGCGTCGAATGAAAATCGGCGCCCCAGGGCTGGTGGGCCGCATAGGCGAGCAGCGCGACCATCCCGCGCGGCGCGACGAGATTGTCGCGGCCGAGACCAGAACCGTCCGAGAGGATGATGTCGCCATCAGCAACTCCGGCAGCGCGCAGAAATTCGCGTTCCACTTTGAGTCCGGCGGCGGTCGAGCCTACACCGAACTTTTCGTGGCCGACGGCGCGCAGCAGAAGCTCCGCGTGCAGATTGTGGCTTACCTTGTTCGTGAGGCGGATGGCCTCAAGAAGTGGCTGGGAATCGTGTTCGGCGAGAACCGCGGGACTGGGCTGCGTCGCGCCGGACGCGATCGGCGGAGGCGGCGGAAGAATCGGCTCGCCGGCGGCGTTGGAATATGGCGGCGAACCATGGTGCGCGCGCGCCGTGCCCGTGACGCGCACTCCGTGCATTTCGAGCAGCTGCTTGAGCGAGAGGGCGGCTGTTTCTGCCGGCGCGGTCATGGCGATGTCGAGGCGCGTGGGCGTTCGCGCGACGCCGATGGCGCCGCGCAGCAGGATGAAATTCTCGCCCGGCACGCGGACGACGGCAAAGTCGGCAAGCGTGTCGGTAGGGCCCGTGGTGATGTCTGCGGCGAACGTGCCGAGCGCGGCGGCGGGCTCCGTGGTAATTGTGGCGGGGTCGCCGATGTGCGAGCCGGGTGCGATAGTGACGAAGACCGTATTGTCGTTGTATGCGATGGCGCTCACCGGCGCCGCGAAAGAGAAGAACAGGTCGCCATTGCTCCAACCGGCGGGATACGGATCGTAGGGATAGTAGCTATCGTCAGCGACGATATCGCCATCGACTTCGCGCAGGCCCTTCGCGACGGCGTCGTCGACAAGCTCGGCAAGAATTTTTTCCACCGGTCCGGCGCGCTCGGCGTGTTCCCCGAACGGAAAACGGCGATTGGAAAGATCGGGATCACCTCGGCCGACCAAGACGAGGTCGCCCCCGATGTGGCCTTCGCTATCGAGAGGCGTGTTCGATTCCAGCGTGGTGCGAAACCGAAAGTCGCGGCCGAGCGTGGCGAGGGCGAGCGATGTGGTCACGATCTTCGCGTTCGACGCCGGCGCGAAAAAACGATCGGCGTTCAGCTGGTAGAGCGTTTCCCCTGTCGAGCGGTCCGCGATTTCGATTCCCCAGTTCAACCTGCTCGCGTTGGCCTGATCCAGGATGCCGGCTACGCGCGCTCGGAATCGAGCGACGTCCCCACGCTCCTGGGCGGCTTCGCGCGAACCCGTCTGTGCGGCCAGCGCGATGGCCCCTGCGCCCAGCGCGAGAGCGGCAACAGACACGCGGAAATTGCCGCGCGCACGGCGGGCGGTTGATTTGAATTTCACGTCCATGCGATGCCCCTTGCCATCAAGGCGCCCAATTATATGGCAAGGTCGTGCGCGGGATTAGGGTTTACCGGTATTGCCTTGCGCGACCGGACACACGTATCATGTTGGAGCTGTTATTGATACTGGAGGAAGCAATTATGACTAAGAAGTTCATCTCGCTGACGGTTTCAGTGGTACTGCTCGGCCTCGTGTTCCTGTCAACTCCCCTGAAGGCCGACGACAAGGAACATGACGAGGATCGCCTGCGCAATGCCGGACAGGTGCTGAAAGAAATCATGAATATCCCGGACGACATCCCGCAGAACCTGATCGACAAGGCGGACTGCGTGGTGGTCATTCCAACGGTACTGAAGGCGGCCTTCATCGTGGGCGGCAGCTACGGCCGCGGCGCGATGACCTGCCGGAGCGGTGAAAACATGGAAGGCCCCTGGGGCGCGCCAACGATGATGGCTCTGGAAGGCGGCAGCTTCGGATTTCAGATCGGCGCGCAGGCGACCGATTTTGTTCTACTGATCATGAACAAGGACGGGGCAAGCTCGATCCTGAGCAGCAAGGTGAAGCTGGGTGCGGATGCATCGGCGGCAGCAGGCCCGGTGGGGCGCGACGCGGAGGCGGACACGGATGTCGCCATGCGCGCGGAAGTTCTCACCTACTCACGTGCACGCGGGCTTTTTGCCGGCATTTCGCTCGAAGGCTCGACGCTTCGCCCCGATGAGGACGCCAACGAGCGGATCTACGGCCAGAAACTGCCGTCAAAGGATATCGCGCTGCACGGCGCTGTTCCCATTCCGCCGTCCGCGAAGCTTTTAACCTCCACGCTTAACCAACGCAGCCCCAAGAACCTGTCCAAGTAAGCGCATCGCCAACCGCCGCGCCTCAGGGCCGAACCCGGCGCGGCGGGAACTCCCTCTTTTCCATCCGCGCAAAGGTTACTCTTCGGTTGTGCCTCTTGACCTTTAACCAACGGTGACTTATAGTCGTAATTGGGTTTAGGTCACTCGCAGTCCTGCCTATGGCTTCTACCACTGTCACACGTCGTATTACGACTCGCCGCACGGGCCGCCGCGAGCGGCGACGCACCGAAATCCGCGAGCGCCTGTTCCGGTCGGCGCTGCGGCTTTTTGCCGAGCGCGGCTTCATGGAAACCACGGTTGAGGACATCACCGAGGCGGCGGACGTCGGCAAAGGGACATTCTTCAATTATTTCCGGACGAAGGAGCACGTGCTGGCGACCTTTGGCGCCGAGCGGCTGGCGTCGATCGAGCACACATTGGAGCGCGCGAAAAGCGGGCCCATGATGCCGGTGCTTCAGGACCTCGCGGTTGACCTGATCAGCCACAAGACCGAAAACGCGGCGCTGCTTCGCGCGATTTACGCCGCACATGCTTCGTGTGCTTCCGTCCGCGCCGAGTTGCACAAACGGCTGCAGATTGGACGCCGCCTGCTGGCCGAAATATTTGCGATCGCGCAGGAACGCGGCGAAATGCGGCGCGATATTTCGCCGGCGGAAATGGCGCGACTGGTGCAAATCGTGCTGCTGGGCGTGACGCTGGCATGGGCCTTGCATCCGGATTCGACGCTGCGCGCCACGGCGCAGCAGGCCTGGGACCTTTTCTTGCCGAGCCTGCTGGCCGATGAGAAACGCAAAGGAGCAAAGCATCGCCGAGGCGTGCGGGCGTGAACGTTCGGCCAATCGACGGCTCAATTTTCGGTGGTCATGCTGCGTCCTTCGCCGCTCAGCCATCATCCAAAATGGAACAGATCGAGAGGGAGAAATCGTGATACGCCGATTGGCGATTAGAATTTTTGCAATGGCCGCGCTGCTCTCCCTGGCGACAGGCAACGCACGCGCGCAAGGAAACACGGGAAACCCTGCTCCCGCGTCTTCGGTGCCTCTGGCGCTTCCCGCGCCCAGCGCCTCGCAGGGCTCCTATTCCGGCAGCGTACCTTCAAAATTGGAGCCGGGGGTAATTCAACTTTCCCTGAAAGACGCGATTGCCCGCGGATTAAAACAGAATCTCGGCATTCTACTTTCAAGCCAGGATGTGCGCGCGGCGCGCGGATCGCGCTGGCAACAGCTGAGCGCGCTGCTGCCGAATCTGACCACGTCGTCCTACGGCCAGGGCTCTCAGGTCGATCTTGCCGAGTTCGGATTCAGCTTCCATCTTCCGCCGAGCGCGGGATTTTCGATTCCGTCGGTCGTAGGGCCGTTCGGGTATTTCGACGCGCGGGCCTACGCCACACAGTCCGTCTTCGACTGGAAAGCGATCAACGACACGCACGCCGCGACGGAGAATTTGAAATCGGCGGAGTCCACATATAAGGACGCGCGCGACCTGGTGATTTTGTCGGTCGGGTATAGCTACCTGCAAGCGGTGGCCGATGCCGCCCGCATCGATACGGTCACGGCGCAGGTGCAGACGGCGCAGACGCTTTTCGATCAGGCGTCCGATCAGGTAAAGGCGGGTACATCTCCGGCGATCGATGGCCTTCGCGCGCAGGTAGAACTGAAGACGCGGCAGCAGCAGCTGATTCAGGCAAAGAACGATTTCGCGATCGCCAAACTGACTCTGGCGCGCGTGATCGGCCTAGCGCCGGGCCAGCCATACGACATCGCGGACAAGTCACCGTATCAGCCATTCGAGGGTATGACCGTCGAGGAAGCGCTCAAGCGCGCCTACGATATGCGCTCCGACTTTCAAGCGGCGCTTGCCGATGTCCGCGCAGGCGAATATTCGCGGAGAGCGGCGAGTGCGGGTTACCTGCCGTCATTTTCCCTGAGCGGGGATTACGGCCTCGCCGGGACGATTCCGAACGGAACCTCGCACGGCGTGTTCGACGCGCGCGGCACGCTGACGATTCCCATCTTTCAAGGCGGCAAGGTGCATGGCGATGTGCTCCAGGCCGACGCGCAGCTGGAGCAGAGCCGGCAACGGCTGGAAAATGTGCGCGCGCAAGTCGATCAGGACGTGCGCACGGCGCTGCTAAACATCGAATCCGGCGAAGAGCAAGTCGCCGTGGCAGCGAGCAACGTGGATCTCGCGGAGCAAACGCTAACGCAGGCGCGCGACCGCTTCCGCGCCGGCGTCACCGACACGGTCGAAGTCGTGCAAGCGCAGGAAGCCGTGGCCAGCGCGCATGAAAATTACATTTCGAGTCTTTATCAGGATAACTACGCCAAGATTTCGCTGGCCCGGGCTCTGGGCCTGGCCGAAGCGGGCGTGCAGGAATTTTTCAAAGGAAACTAAGACATGGCTGAGAATACCCAAGTCGAATCTCCCGCTCCTCCGTCGGAAACAACGTCTCGTCCGGCCGCCCCGGCGGCTCCGCCTCCGACCTCCCGAGCGTCCGGCTATTTGCGCGAGCGTCCTCACGCGCGGATATTCATCATCATCGCGGTCATTTTAGTCATCGTCGGTGGGATTTTCGCGTGGCGCTATTTTTCGAGCTATGAGTCGACCGACGACGCGGAAGTCGACGGCCATTTGATGCCGGTGAGCGCGCGCATTTCCGGCTACGTCTCGAAGGTCAACATTGATGACAACCAGTTAGTGCACGCCGGCGATGTGATGGTCGAAATCGATCCGCGCGATTATCAGGTCGCTGTCGATCAGGCGGCAGCGGCGGCGGCGGACGCCAGCGCTACGGCGCAGTCGCAGGACATCGACGTGCCGGTCACTTCGGTGAGCACCACAAGCCAGGTGTCGTCGTCGGAAGCCGATGTATCGAGCGCGCAGGCGGGAATTGCCGCGGCGCAGCAGCAGTATGACGCGGCGCAGGCTGAGCTTTTGCAGGCGCAGGCCAACGACGTGAAGGCGCAGAACGATTTGATGCGTTACAAACAGCTGGTCGATAAGCAGGAAGTTTCAGAGCAGACGTACGATCAGGCCGTGGCGGCAGCGGCGGCGGGTGATGCGGGAGTGGCCGCCGCGAAAGCGACCGCGTCAGCGGCGGCGCAACAGGTGACGCAAGCGCAAAGCCGTCTCGAAGCGGCACGCGCGGCCTATCGATCGTCGCAGACCGGACCGCGCCAGGTCCAGTCCATGGAGGCGCGCGCGAAATCCGCCGGCGCCAACGCGCAAGCGAAGGAAGCGGCGCTCGAACAGGCGCAGCTGAATCTTCAGTACGCGAAAATCCTGGCGCCGGCGACCGGTGTCGTTACCAAGAACGTCGAAGTCGGCATGAACGTGCAGCCGGGGCAGCAGCTCGCTTCCGTCGTCCCGCTGGACGACGTCTGGATCACCGCCAATTTCAAAGAGACGCAGCTGAAGCACATGAAACCGGGCCAGCGCGTCGAAATCAAGGCTGACACCAACGGCCGCACCTACAAAGGGCACGTCGACAGCATCGCCGGATCCAGCGGCGCGCGGACGAGCCTGCTGCCTCCGGAAAATGCGACCGGCAACTACGTGAAAGTCGTGCAGCGGGTTCCCGTGAAGATCGTGCTGGAGCCGGGCGAGAACTCGGACCATTCTTTGCGGCTCGGAATGTCCGTCGAGCCCGAAGTCTTCGTGAAATAATCGGCGTCGCCGGCGCTTCAGCAACATCCAATCAGACGAACGAATCGCCGTTCGCATTTGCGGTTTCCTATTCATGGCATCCACTCCCACAGCCGGCGCCTCGGTTCCGGGACCGCCTCCCGTAGCATCGGCGCCAGCGACGGCTGCGGCCGCGCCGGTTGTGTGGAGACCGCAATTCAATCCGTGGCTCATCGCCGTCGTCGTGGCGATGGCGGCGTTCATGGAGGTGCTCGATACGAGCATCGCCAACGTCGCGCTTCCCTACATGGCGGGCAGCCTGGGTGCAAGCAATGATCAGAGCACATGGGTGCTGACGTCGTATCTTGTGTCGAACGCCATCGTGCTGCCGATCAGCGGCTGGCTATCGAATGCGTTTGGCCGCAAACGGTTTTTTATGTCCTGCCTCGTTGTCTTTACGATCAGTTCCCTACTGTGCGGCATCGCGCCGAGCCTGAGCGCGATCATCATTTTCCGGGTTCTGCAGGGACTCGGCGGCGGCGGATTGCAGCCGATGGCGCAGGCGATTCTTGCCGACGTTTTCCCGCCGGAAAAGCGGGGGCTGGCGTTCGCAGTCTACGGCGTGACCGCTGTCATGGCGCCTACGATCGGTCCAACGCTGGGCGGGTGGATCACAGACAACTACACCTGGCGCTGGATTTTCTTTATCAATTTGCCGGTTGGAATTCTGGCCTTGTTTCTCGTTTATCGGCTGGTTGACGACCCGCCGTGGGCCAAGCGGAAGGCGGGCGCGGCGCTGCGAATCGATTACATTGGCGTGTCGCTGCTCACTCTCGGCGTCGGCGCGCTTCAGATCATGCTGGATAAGGGACAGGAAGATGATTGGCTCGGCTCGCGCTTCATTACGACCCTCGCCATCCTCGCCGCCGTGGGCTTGCTCTCCTTTGTGATCTGGGAATGGTTGTACAAAAATCCGATTGTCGAAGTGAAGCTGTTCAAGAATCTGAACTTCCTGGCCGCCAACGGCATGATGTTCGTCCTCGGCGTATTGTATTTTGCCAGCCTCGTGATGATGCCGCTGTTTCTTCAATCGCTGATGGGTTACACGGCGGAGTCGGCCGGGCTCTTGCTCTCGGGCGGAGGGCTCATTCTGCTGTTCCTGATGCCGGTCGTTGGCGTTTTGTCCTCGAAAGTGCAAGCGCGATATCTGATTGCGTTCGGCTGGCTCGTGCTTTCGATTTCGATGTACATTTCCAGCCGGCAGCTCGACCTTGCGGTAAGTTTTCGAAGCGCCGCCATATTGCGGATCGCGCAGGTTTTCGGGCTCCCATTTTTGTTCGTGCCCATCAACCTGGCGTCCTACGTGGGGATGTCTGCGGAAAAAAGCGGCAGCGTGGCGGGATTGGTAAATTTCATGCGCAATATTGGCAGCAGTATTGGCACGTCGCTAGTGACGACTCTGCTCGAACGCCGCGCGCAGGTCCACCAGGTATATCTTGTCGCGAACGTCACCCGAGGCCGGCCGGAACTCCTCAATCAGATCGCGGAGCTGACGGAGCGTCTAAGGGCAGCCGGGGTGAATGCGGAGAGGGCCGGGATGCAGGCTAACGCAATTGTCTTTCGAAACGTGATCGGTCAGGCTACCACGCTGGCTTACCTCGATACCTTCCTGTATCTGGCCATCGCTTCCGCGATCATGTTTTTCCTAGCTTTCACCCTCAAGAAAAATCAGCCGGGCGTCCGCCGGATGGTCGCGGAGTAGCCGGCAAAACCTGGCCTGTGATAGGCTCCCCTGAACGCACCGCTTTGACGCGGTGCGAATCGGCGGCGGGGGCGTCACATGATCCGGGTGCTTACCATCGAACGCGAATACGGCAGTGGGGGCGGCGAAGTCGCGGCTGCGCTGGCGCAACGGCTGGGCTGGAAGCTCTGGGATCAGGCGCTGACCAACGAAATCGCGCGCCAGATGGAGTGCGATTGTCGGGTTGTTGAGGAGCGCGAGGAACGCCGCGATCCGCTCTTCCACCGCCTGCTGATGGCCTTCATGCGCGGCAGCCACGAAGGCAGTTTGAATGCTCCGCGGCTGAAACTCGCCGATGCGGACTGTATCCGCGAAGTGACCGAGCAGGTGGTGAAGGAAGCCGCGCAGTGCGGCGGCTGCGTGATCGTGGGCCGCGGCTCCGCGTACTACCTCGACGACCGGCACGACGCCTTTCACGTTTTCATCTACGCGCCCTTCGCCGAAAAAGCGAGGCGCCTCCGCGCAGAAGGCAAAAGCGAGCGCGAGGCCGCGCAGCTTGCCGAAACCGTCGACCGCGATCGCGCCGCCTTCATCAAGCAATACTTCAAAGTCGATTGGCCCGAGCGCCATCGGTTCCACCTGATGGTAAATTCCGGCATCGGCGAGTCCGCGACGGTCGAAACCATCCTCAACAGCATCGACCTATACAAAAAGCAGCTGGCCCAAGCCAACGCGAGCCACTCCGTCGCATACTGATCGGCGCCGGGACCTCCGGCACAGAGGCGTTTGCCGAGCCCTTCCCCTGTCCGTTCGGTGGCCCGTGGACACTTCCCCGACGAAGCCCGACAAGCCCATTCTCCGTTGGCTTGCAACCAGAGGAGCAGTTTGGCTACAGTCCGCCCATCGCTTTATCTGGGCTCGATCTTGAATTTCGGGTTCTGGATCACGCCCAGGACGTTGCCGAAGGGATCGCGCACGGCTCCGATCAGAATCCCGTCGCCGACGTCCTGGATCGGCTCGAAGCCGGACGCGCCAAGCTCAACGAGCCGCTTGTACGCGGCTTGCGCATCGGCCACACCCCAGTACGCTATGCCCGCAGGCGCGCGATTGGGCTTCGCATCCTCTGCAGGTACCAGCCCCAATTCGAATCCGCCGACGTTGAAGCCCACATAAAACGGCTGATTAAAGTATGGCTGCAAGCCCAACACTTTGCCGTACCACGCCTTGGCTTTGTCGAGTTCCTTTACCTGGTACGCGGCGGTTCGCAGACCCTGAAACATGAGCGGCTCCCTTCGCAACATGACTCGCGCTAGCGCCGGGCCTCATAGCGGCCCCCGTGCCCATCGCGGCAGCGGGTGGTCGCCCGGCACAAAACGCCGCCACGCAGAGTAGCGCAAAAACCAGCGTGAACGTCGATACAGTTTTCAGCTTAACGCCGCGCACGCGCTTTGCTTCGGCCAGCGCGGGAACCGCAGCCGGCATCGGAACCAGCACCAACCTCGGCTCCGATGCTGCTCTTCTCCTGCTGCGCGTGCTTCTGTTTCGTGCTGCTAGGTTCGGCATACGTTCTCTCCTTGATCGAGCGTCAGCTGCATCTGCGGCGAGCGCCACACGGCAGGTCCGGGCGTCGGCCTCACCGGCCGGTTGCCCAGCCCATACTTCTCGCGAATTTTCTCCACGCGCGCGGCCATTTCCTTGCGATAGCTTTCCGGCGCATCCACATTGTGGCCATACCATTCGCGATAGCGCACCACCAGCCGCGGGAATTTCGCCTCGAGGAACGCGAGAAACGTCCTCCGCGCATCGGGCATCAGGTAGAGCACGCGCGCCCCGAACCATTCCGCATTCGCTTCCCGCGCTCCGCACGCCAGCGCATCCAGATCGTCTTCCCTGTCCGTCAGCCAGGGAACAATCGGCATGGCGAACACGCCGGCGGAGATCCCCTCATCGCGCAGCCTGCGCACCGCCGCCAGCCGCAGGTCCGGACGTGGCGCCCGCGGCTCCAGCAGCCGTGCCAAGTGCGTCCGCGGCGTAGTGATCGTCAGATTCACAGTCAGCGACGACCGCGCCGAAATCCGTTTGAGTAGATCGATGTCCCGCACGACCTGATCTGATTTCGTAGTGATCGAAACGCTCAATCCCTCGCGCTCAGCCATCTTCGCCAAAATCGCCCGCGTGGCGCCGAACTCGCGCTCGGCAGGTTGATAGGGATCGGTGGCCGCGCCAATGGCAATATGCTCGCCCCAGATCTGGTCATGGTTCAGGTCGCGCTCCGCCAGGGCGCCCGCGTTCTGCTTCACGTAGATTTTTGTCTCGAAATCCGAAGCGCCCAGCTCCATATAGCCATGCGTATAGCGGGCATAGCAGTACTTGCACCCGAACTCACAGCCGCGATACGGGTTCACCGTCCAGCGGAACGGCACTCTCTCTGAATGGCACTCATTCAGGATCGATTTAACCGGCAGGACGAAATACTCCGTCCCGCGCTTGGCTTCCGCGCGGGGGGAGGATGCGGCGAGCCGCGCAATGCCAACCAGTTCCGTCGCGGGCTTCGTTCTCCGGTCAGGCACCGGAGGGGGCGCGGAAGCACCGCTTGGCGACTCACATTTGCCGTGGCGAGCGGCTTGAGGGAATAAGGTGAGACTGGTTTGCTTCGCATCCGCCGGACGGCGCCGAAGCGTCGCCGGTCTCGATCGAAGTATGAGAGAAGTGGCCATTGGCAGTCTCGCCGCACGCGCAGAATATATTCGCCTTTTGTTCGCTATGTCAAGAATTATTTTCGCCTTTCTTTCGCCTGTCCGAGCGTACAACCTCCGCATGGAAATTGCTGCGATTCTGAAGGGTTTAGTCCTTCAACGCCCTAGATATACTGGCTGTGACACCTCCGGAGACCCAGCCGTGCCCGAAGTTGGAATTTTGATCGTCGACGACGATTTCGCCAGCCAGAGCGCCTTGAAAAACATCCTCGATTCTGAAGGCTGGCGCGTCCGCATCGTCCCGCTCGTCGACCAAGCTCTCACCGAACTCGCCACCGGCTCCTGGAATCTGGTTATTGTGAACCTGGCGCTGGCTGACGTAGGCGGGCCGCTCTTCGCCATCCTCAAGGAACTGGCCGAAGCCGAGCCGGCCATTGCATCGATCGAGGGCCAGCCTGCGCCCATCCGCTTGCGGCCGCTGTTCCTGATCCCACAGGACCGCACCAAGGAGCTCCAGCCGATTCTCGAGCGCGAAGGACTTCCCTACTCGGTCAAGCCCTACCACCTCAACGATTTTCTCGAGAAAGCCAGCGAGCTGTTGGTCGAAGCCGGCGCCATTGCCGAGCCCATCCGCAGCATCGGCGGATTCAACGCCGGGACGCGGAAGCGCCGCAATTCGAAATCGGCGCGCGACGGCCGCCGCGGCACCATGTTCGCAAGCCGCGAGGACTACCAGATGACCGACGAAGAAATGGTCGAATACGAACGTGAGGAACAGGAAGGCCGCAAGAAGCGCGAAAAAGAACTCGCTGATTTGAAGGACCGCGGCGGCCGCGCCTAGCCTCCGCTTAGGTTCAGATCGCCAGCACCGGCTCTGACCGTCCCAAACATCCCTGCAAGGAATGTGCAAGGAATCGCGACTCGTCCGTTCTCACTCTGACGCCCGCCTGGCCTCGTGCACTCATCCATCGCGGACCGTCGAGGAGACATCATGCAGATCACCCAGCGGAAAATATTCGGGACCCTTCTCGTCACAATCCTGGTTTTAACCGGAACAGCCCTCGCCGCCCGATTCAACTTCTGCGCCAGCGCTGCCAGAAGCGCCCCAGGAGGGGATCCACAGGTCGAGCAAAACGGTTGGCGCCTTGCGAACCCCGTATCGTACGAAAATCTCACTATCTTCCCGGTCCTCGCCGCGCGAGAGGTGGACACCAGCCAGTTCGCCACGCTCGACGACGCACTGGCTTCGGGCGAGGCTGTCATCACCGAACAGGGCGCCGAAATGCGCCGTATGCGCGACGGCGCCGCCGTGCCGAACTACCAGCTGGGCCCGCGGGTCAACCAGCTCGTGCTGATCAATCGCGGCAAGCGCCCCCTGATTCTGCTCGCCGGCGAAGTCGTCTCCGGCGGCAAACAGGACCGCATCATCGGCAAGGACCGCATCGTGCCCATCGGCGCCGCTCCGCTGCCTCTGGACGTCTTCTGCGTCGAGCACGGCCGCTGGACGCCCGGAGCCGTGCAATTCTCCACCGCCGAAACGATGGTCCATCCCAGCGTGCGCGACAAAGCCGCCGTGGATCAAAATCAAGTCGAAGTCTGGGCCGCGGTGCGGGGCGAAGCGGACGCGGTCGGAAGCGCTCGGCAAGCTCTGCCTCTCGAGTCCAGAAATTCTTCGGCCGGCGCAGACGGAGCAACGCCGGGCACTCAAACGGAGACGGTGATCGTGCAGGCCCCCGCGCCGGCAATCACGCGCAGCGCGGTATCCGGCGCCATCGCGCAATCCGGCACGCAGGATTATCAGAAGATTTATCAGCAGTCGCCGATCGGCGCGTCAGTGGATACATTCATGGAAGAAATCCAGCGGCGATTTGCGCGAGAAACCTCCGGCCTGAAGGGCGAGCGCGTGATCGGAGTCGTCGTGGCTTTCGGCCCCGAAGTCGCCTGGAGCGACGTCTTCGCGTCCTCGCAGCTCCTCGACGCCTACTGGCCGAAGCTTCTGCGCAGTTACTTGGTCGAAGCGATGACGCGGCCGCGGGTCCTTCGCCCCGCCTCGCTCGACGACGCCCGCGATTTCCTGCGTCCCGCCACCGGCCACATCGAGGAAGAATCCGAACCCGGCGTTTATCGCTGGCGCAAACAGACCGAAGGCCGCCTCGCCGAAATCGAACTCGACGCGCTCGACCCGAAGCCTTTCCCGTTGCACTGGCTCCGCGTCCTGCACGGCGAAAGCGACGTGCGTCCGCGCTACGTCGACTGACCCGCCGGCGGCTCCCAACACCGGACCGCGGCCCGGTCCGGTGTTCGGTCGAGCAGCTCGGCCACAGTCTTCTTCAGCACCGGATGCTCCACGCCGCCGGCGATTTCCGCCAGCGGCACGAGAACGAATTTGCGCTCCGCCATCCGCGGATGCGGAATCTGCAGATCTCGCTCGTCGATCACATCCGCGCCGAACAGCAGCACATCCATATCTATTGTTCGCGATTCCTTCGGCGCATCGGGCGACGCCCCACGACGCCGCTGCCGGCCGAGGGACCGCTCGATAATCAACAGCGTCTGCATCAACTGCTGCGGCTTCATCTGCGTTTCCGCCTGGACGACGCCATTCAGGAACCATCCGCCGTCGCGCACGTCCACCGGCTCCGTTTCATAGAGCAACGACTGCCGCGACACGCGCACGCCGCGTGCCGTCAGCGCACGGACAGCCCGGGAGATATTTTCAGCTCGGTCCCCGAGATTCGATCCCAACGAGATGTACACAGTGCTCATAAGCGAACGGATATTCTAGCCTCTGCAGGCTCCAAGGTGTTGATTCCTGCCCGAGGTCTACTCGCCGCCGCAAAGTTCGTGCCGAGAGACAACTATCCCAGCCCGGAGGCGCCCATGCCGGATTCGAAATTTGTAAAGTGGCTGCGAACCGATGAACAGGTAATCATTCATTCATTCCGTCAGGAACGCGGTCGCGGTCGTCCTCTTGCTGTTGGTAGGGCGCATCGTGCGGCTGCCCGAATCTTACTGGGCTGGCATCACCCCTGTGATCGTCACGCAATCTACGCTGGGCGCCGGCTGGACCATTTCACAGCAACGCCTGATCGGCACGGCGATGGGCGCGCTGCTGGCAACCTATTCCGGAGCAAGCGCCGCCATCTTCGGCGCCGGCGTCTTCATCCTGGGAGTGAGTTGCGTGTGGTTACACATCGAGCACAGCGCCTACCGCTACGCGGGCATCACGCTCGAGATCGTCATGCTGGTCGCGCAGGCGCAGCCCACCTGGATCATCGCAATTCACCGTTTCCTCGAAATATCTGTGGGCATCGCGGTAGGATTGGCGTTCACCCCAGCTTGGCCCGAACCGCGGCCGGACGGAGTCTGAGACTCTCTCGAAGGAGCCAAGATGCCCGCACTCATTGCTCTGCTGCGCGGAGTGAACGTCGGCGGAAACGTGCTCAAGATGGACCGCCTCCGCGAAATATGCGCCAAGCTCGGCGCTGAAAATCCGCGCACCTACGTGCAGAGCGGCAACGTCGTGTTCGAAGCGGCTGGTGCCGCAGCTGAGTGGGAAGCGAAGATCGAGAAAAAGCTCGCCGGCGAATCGCGCCTGCCGGTGTCGGTAATCGTCCGCACAGCTGCGGAAATGAACAAGTTGCTCGCCGGCAATCCGTTCCTGAAGGAAAAGGGGATCGACACGGCCCGGCTCGCCGTCACGTTTCTGGAGCAGTCGCCGGCCAAGCCCGCGCTGGCAGCTCTCGGCGCGCTCGAAATCGGCCGCGAGCGTTTCCACCACGCGGGACGCGAGCTTTACATCCACTGTCCGGACGGCTTCGCCAACGCCAAGCTCTATGGCCTTGAAAAGGTCCTAAAGCAGCGCACCACAACGCGTAACTGGAACACGGTCATCAAACTCTGTGAGATGTCGACGAATTAATGGAAGGGGTAGTCGCAATCAAACCCGATTCGTCGCGTCGATCATTACTGGCTCGGCGGCCGGCGCGGGCGCTGCTTGGCCGAGACTGCACGGATCACAAGCTTTCGTTTCTGCTTCGGGTCCATGCGTACTCTCGCGCGCTTCAACGCTTCGTCCATCAGCGTGATCACCTGCGGATCGTCGAGCACTTTCACCTCGTCGACTCGCACGTTGCGCACCAAATTGCCGCTTCCGCGGAGGCGCTTGTGCCGATCAGGTAGTTTCGCGCCCTGCAGAAAGCACAGCGCCGCATGGTCGGAAAACAGCGCGATTGAAAATATCGCGTCCGACGGCCGTTCGTTCGGCCCGAAGCCGAAGACCAGCGCGTTGTAATTGTCGTAGACGAACTCGATCGCGTTCGGCAGCCGCTTCCTCATCTTCCCGAGCGCCGCGCGGCCGAGCTTTTCCACCTGCGGCGTGAATTTCGCAAGAAACGAATCGATCTGCGGTTGTGGATCCGCCGCCAAATGGGATTTCAAAGGCTTTGACTTTGTGGGCCTTGCTTTCGCGAGCGTCATCTTCCACCCCGATCAGAAAAGGCCGGGCTGGCGCTTCGGCTCGGGTTTGCCGAAATGTTTGTAGGCCAGCGCGGTGGCCACGCGGCCACGCGGGGTGCGGTCGAGCAGGCCGAGCTGCATCAGGTAGGGCTCGTAGATTTCCTCGATGGCGTCCTCTTCTTCGCTCAGCGACGCGGCGATGGTGTTCAGACCGACCGGCCCGCCGGAATATTTCTCCATGATCGTCAGCATTAGGTTGCGGTCCACCTCGTCGAGGCCGTGCTCGTCCACGCGCAGCATGGCCAGCGCGTCGCGCGCCACGTCAAGCGTGATGTGCCCTTGCGCGCGAACTTCGGCGAAATCACGGACACGCCGCAGCAGGCGGTTTGCCACGCGCGGAGTGCCTCGGCTGCGCCGCGCAATCTCCGCGCCGCCCCCTTCGTCCATCTGGATGCCCAGAATTTTCGCGGAGCGCGCCACGATGCGCTGCAAATCCTCCGGCGTATAAAACTCCAGCCGGTGCACGATGCCGAATCGCGAGCGCAGTGGCGCCATGATCAGCCCCGCGCGCGTAGTCGCGCCTACCAGCGTGAACTTATTCAGCTGATAGGGATGCACGCGCGCGCCCGGCCCCTGCCCGATGATCAGGTCCACGCGAAAATCCTCCATCGCGGGATAGAGAATTTCCTCGAGCGCCGGCTGCAGGCGGTGAATCTCGTCGAGAAACAGGAAATCGCTGGGATCCAGCGTCGTGAGTACGGCGGTGAGGTCGCCTTTTTTTTCCAGCAGCGGGCCGGAGCTGATCTTGATCGAGGAACCCATTTCGTTCGCCAGAATTTGCGCCAGCGTCGTCTTGCCAAGTCCCGGCGGACCGTAGAGCAGCACGTGATCGAGCGCTTCGCCGCGTGCGCGCGCCGCTTCCACGGCGATCTGCAGATTTTCCTTCACGCGCTCCTGGCCGATGTAATCGCCGAAATTCGACGGGCGCACGCTGGCTTCGATCCGCGCGTCGTCATCGTACGCGCGGCCGGAAACTACGCGATTCGAATTGTCTGCCGCTCTTTTCGGCTCCGGCATCTATCGCTCCTCAAACTCGCCGTTCCCCGCCGCCTGACGCCCGCGCGCTTTTCTGCATCGCGGAGTTTCCCAGAATCTGCAGCGAATCGCGCAGCAGCTTTTCAAAATCGGCGCCGCCCGCCGCGCGCGCTTGCTCGATCGCGCGCTCGACCAAGCGCTCATCGTAGCCCAGGTTCACGAGCGCCGACGACACATCTGACTCGAGCTGCGTGCGCGTGGCCGGCTTGCCCGTTTCCGGCACGTCCACCGCGGCCAGCTTGTCGCGCAATTCCACTACGATTCGCTCCGCCGTCTTTTTGCCCACCCCCGGAATGCGTACCAGCTGCGCCAGATCGCCCTTGCGGATCGCAGGCACCAGTTCCTCGACGCCCATGCCGGATAAAATCTTCAGCGCGAGCGACGGGCCCACGCCCGACGCCGAAATCAGCAGCTCGAAACATTGTTTTTCCCGAGCGGCGAAAAATCCGAAAAGATTGAACTGATCCTCGCGCACATGCGTATGTATCAGTAGCGTCGCTTCGCTATCGAGCGCGCCGAGCGCGGCGAACGTGGAAAGCGGGATCTGCACCTGGTAGCCCACTCCGCCCACGTCCACTAAAACTGCGTTCGGACGCTTGTCGATGAGCTTGCCGCGGAGGGAACCAATCATGTCGAGCGATTATCGGTTAGGGGCACGGGTGTGTCAATTCAACGGGAATTCGAGAGTTACGCGGTGTCGCAAACTGACACACCGACAATTTGTGCGCACGCCTACGAAAATTCGGATGCGGTTGCATTTTTACTCCGCGAGGGAAATCCAAATTGGCCCGTCGAAAAAATTGATGAATCACACGATGAATTGCTTTCCTCGTGAACACGGTCGCGTCTAAGCAGATTGCAAGCGGTGTTTTATTTCTGGAGGAAAAAATGATTTCCCGACGTGGATTGAATTTGTTCGTGCCCATTCTAGTCGCCCTTCTCGTCGCCATGCCGCTCGCGGCACGCGACGCAGGGAAAAACGGCAAAGCCACCAACGCAGACGTGGACATTCTCAGCTCGGTCATACTGGCCGGCAAGCAACTGGCGCCGGGCACCTATCACGTCTCGGCGGACGACGCCAAAGTGACCGTCACGCTCAACGGCAAGGTCGTGGCCGAAGCGCCGGTGACATGGAAAGACGAAGCGTCAAAGCCAAAATCTTCCAACATCGTAACCAACGACAATCAAGTGACGGAAATTCATTTCAACGGCAAGATGCGCTACGTTTCGATCAGCTAGCGATTTGGCTGCGGATGTTTCCGGGGGATAACCGGCGGGTGCTTTCGTTCTAGGCGCCCGCCGTGTTTCTTCGAGTCGAGCGGTCCCTCCGTACGGCTTCATCGATCAGCGATTCCAGTTCGCGCCGAGAGAGTGTGACGCTTCCGGCTTCCGTGAGATCCGAATTCGCGGCGCGCTCGTGCGCGACCTCGGCTTCGGGCTGCGCGCCAGCGCAATAGCGGGCGCGTGCGGCTACCAGTTTTTCCACATCCGCACCGGAAAGAATGACCTGCTTCCCCAGGCGCTCGGTGACGAGCGAAACCTGCGCGAAATGCTCGGTCGTCTCCATGCGCAGAAACGCGGTGAGCAGATCCGGCCCGTAGGTCACCACGCCGTGATTGGCCATCAGAATCGCGTCGTGATCGTGAACGTACGGCTCGATCGAAGCGCCCAACTCGGACGTGCCCGGCGTGGCGTAGCGCGCCACGGGAATCGAACCCAGCGCGATTACGAGTTCACAAAGAATCGGCTTATCCAGCGGAATTCCCGCGGCGGCGTAGCCGGTGGCCGTCGGTGGATGCGCGTGGCAGACGGCGTTGATATCCGGGCGCAGTCGGTAAACCCGAAGATGCATGCCGAGCTCGGTGGAAGGCTTGCGCAAACCGCTGACGCGCTTGCC
>CAZLWY010000145.1:0-12631 GCA_964563425.1 uncultured Acidobacteriaceae bacterium
CGAGACGGTGCTCGAATTCGCGCAGCAGAATGCGGACATCATGATGGCTTTCATCAGCATCGATCCGACGCGCGGCGCCGAAGGTGTGGCCGAAGCGAAGGACCTGCTGAAGACTGGCCTCGTCCGCGGGCTCAAGCTGCACCCGCCCATTCAGGGATTTTTTCCAAGCGACCGCATCGCCTACCCGCTCTACGAACTGTTTGCCGAGGCGCAGCTTCCGGTGCTATTCCACACCGGCCACAGCGGCATCGGCACGGGAATGCCGGGCGGCGGCGGGATCCGGTTGAAGTACGGCAATCCGATGTACATCGACGATGTGGCCGTGGACTTTCCGAATATGCCGATTATCATGGCGCACCCGTCGTTCCCCTGGCAGGACGAAGCTATTTCGATCTGCCTGCACAAGCCTGAGGTTTACATCGATCTTTCCGGATGGTCGCCGAAGTATTTTTCGCCCAACCTGGTGCAGTATTCAAATTCGCTGCTGAAAACGAAAGTACTCTTCGGTTCCGATTATCCGCTGATCACGCCGGACCGCTGGATGGCGGATTTTGCCAAGGTGGCATTCAAGGATGAGGTTCGTCCGCTGATCTTGAAGGACAACGCGGTAAAACTTTTCGGGCTGGGCTCGGCAGCAGTCAAGTAACGCAGGAAAATGCACCGCGGCCGTCCCCCCGATGGGAAGGAAAACGGCCGGGGCTTTGTGTTTTCGAGCGGGTTTTAATCGAGCGCGAACGTATAAATCGCGTTGTGGCCGGTGACGAGATTCACGCCGCTTTGCCGGCTAAGCACCCCTTCGGCCAGGTTGTCACCGGTGATCACCATCACATATTGTTTGCCGTTGATCGCGTACGTGACTGTACTGATGGAAATGGGTCCACCGAGGATCGATTCCCAGAGTTTCTTGCCGGTAGCGGCATCGAATGCGCGAAAGCGGCGGTTGATGTCGCCGTGAAAAATCAGACCGCCGGCGGTGGCGAGAAGCGCGCCGGTGCCGGGTGCATTCTGCACGTCGAATTTCAGCATCTCGCCGGTGGAAAGATTGATCTTGGCGATTCCGGCGATCGCGTTGATGTCGGAGCCCTCGCGCAACACGCCGTGCCGATTTCCGCTTGTGGAAGTTCCCGTCATATCGAGGCAGTTGTCGACGTATCCGGTATAGAGTGAATTCGTTTCCGGATCGTACGCCGTAGGCCAGTAGCTGCGGCCGTTCCAGTAGCAGATCACATGATGATCGCCGGGCTTCTTCATCACCACGTCGTAGTTGATCGTGGTCGCGCCCGTTTTCGAATCGATATTCGAAATCGCCAGGTTCGGCGCGTCCACCGGCACGGGTTCGGCCCAGAGGAATTTACCGTCGTTGCGGTCGAGCACGAACATGATGCCGCTCTCGCCGACCATTGCGGCGATGTCATGCTTGGAGCCGCGCGGCACTTCCGTGTTGTACCACTTCACGGACTTCGGGTCGGGATTGTAAGTGGTGGTCAGCAGGGTGCGCTCGTGTGTGTGGTCGGTGTCCCAATCGTCGGCGGGTAGGTGTTGGTAATACCATTTGAGCTTGCCGGTTTCGGGATCGAGAGCAACGGTGCAGTTGCTGTAGAGATCGGCGGGCGCTGTCCGGGATACGCCGTCGGGATTTCCACCATGGCGCGCCAGTCGTTCGTAAGGCGACGGATTCGCGATGCCCCAGTAGATCGTCTTGCGGATCGGGTCGTAATTCCCGGGGAGCCCCCACGTCGAGGCTGTGAAATCCTTGTTGTCCGCGCCGTTCCACGAGGCGTAGCCCGGATCGTCCGGGCCCGCGACGTTGTAAAACCGCCAGATTTTTTCGCCGGTGTCGGCGTTGTCGGCCTCGATGAAGCAGCTCTCGCGTCCCTTGCCGCAGGTGCCGCCGGAAATAACCTTGCCTTGGACCACGATGGCGCCCGAAGTGTTTTGGGTATCCGTCTTGAAGGTTTCCCAGCGGACTTTTCCGGTGGTCGCGTCGAGTGCGACCACGAAGCCGTCGGGCGCAGTGTAGTAGATCATGTCCTTGTAGATGGCCAGCGCTTTGGTGCGTTCGGCTGAGCCGAGCTGCGGATTCTTGTAGGAGCGGTGATACTCCCAGATCACGTCGCCGTTGGTGCCGTCGATCGCCATTACGTCCGAGCCGGGAGCGATTGTATAGATGACGCCGTCGTGGACCAGGGGAATCGTTTCCGTGGTGCCGGCAGGCAAGCCTTTCACCCAAGCGATGTGAAGCTTCGAGACGTTCTTCGTGGTGACCTGTTTAAGTGGGCTGTAGCGCCAAGCGTCATAGGTGCGGCTGAACTGGAGCCAATCGTCCGGGCTGGGATTGAGCAGCATGTCATCGGTCACCGGCTTGTAGTTTTGCACCGTGCCGTGCGGAAGCGGAGCTGCCTGGAACATGCCGGGAGGCGGCGCGGCGGGACGCGCGGCCGGGGCGCCCGCTGCACCCCCGGGAGCCGGAGGTGCCTGGCCTTGCGCGGGCGGAGCAGGCGTCGCGGTATCGTCCTGCGCGCCAGATACCGGCGCAAAGATTCCGGCAAGCAATACAAGCACAGCCAAACAAGCGGATTTCATCAGACACTCCCCCTGGCGTTTCGCGGTCCGTTCTGCTGTTGTGTGACGCCCCAAACCCGTCCTGCGTTTCGCGTTTCTACGGTTTCAAAGGCTGCGCGCGGTTATATCCCAATCGCGCAGACGTATGCAAGTGACCACGAATCCGCAAGGCGTGAAAACGCTAACCGCCGGCGATGGCGCCGATAATCATGAGGGGTTCCTTACCGGCGGCAACAGACTCCGGCAGCGGCTTGTCGGGTGACTCATGCGAGATGTCTTCCTGGCAGGCGAAGAAGCGCAGGAAGGGGCGGCGCTGCAGGGTGAGGTGATCGCGGATCGTGCCCCGCAGCATGGGGTAGCGGGATTCGAGGGCGTCGAGGACCGCTCGAAGCGTGACGGGGCCGTCGAGTTCGAGCGATACGTCCTTGTCGATGTGCGCCAACGTACGCAGATGCGCCGGGAGCACGACCTGGATCATGGCAATGTCTGCACCTCGACGGAAAAAACAGCCGGCAGATTGCCGGCAATGGGCGCCCAACTGTCGCCGGAATCTCTCGAAGCGTACACCTGTCCGCCGGTAGTGCCGAAATAGACGCCGCAAGAATCGAGCGTATCGACAGCCATGGCGTCGCGCAGCACGTTGACGTAACAGTCGCTCTGTGGCAGCCCCTTCGTCAGTGGCTCCCATTCGTTGCCGCCGCTGCGGCTGCGATAGACGCGCAGCTTTCCGTCGATGGGGAAGTGCTCGGAGTCGCTTTTGATCGGCACCACATAGATCGTTTCCGGCTCGTGCGCGTGAATGTCGATCACGAATCCGAAATCCGTGGGCAGATTTCCGCTTACTTCGCGCCACTCATCGCCGGCGTTGTCGCTGCGCATCACGTCCCAGTGCTTCTGCATGTACAGCACGCCCGGTTTCTTCGGCGACATCGCCACGTGATGCACGCAATGGCCTACCTCGGCATTGGGATCGGGAATGTATTGCGAGCGGAGTCCCCGGTTGATCGGCTTCCAAGTCGAGCCGCCGTCGTCCGTGCGGAAAGCTCCCGCCGCCGAGATCGCGATGAACATCCGTTTTGGATTGGACGGATCGAGCACGATGGTGTGCAGGCACATGCCGCCGGCGCCCGGCTGCCAACTGGGTCCGGTACCGTGTCCGCGGAGTCCGGGGAGCTCATGCCACGACTTGCCGCCGTCCGTGGTGCGGAAAATAGCCGCATCCTCCACTCCTGCGTACGCCGTATCGGGATCGTCGAGCGACGGTTCGATGTGCCATACGCGCTTGAATTCCCACGGATGCTGCGTGCCGTCGTACCACTGGTGCGTCGTCAGGGGCTTGCCGGTTTCAGCCGAAATGTCGTAGGCGAATTGATTGCTCGGCGGAGGAGGCAGGCCACCCGTCGGCATCGGTTCGCCGCCGGGCGTTTCCCACGTCCTGCCGCCGTCGCTTGAGCGCTGGATGATCTGTCCGAACCAGCCGCTGGTTTGCGAAGCGTAGATACGATCCGGATCGGCTGCAGAACCTTTGAGGTGATAGATTTCCCAGCCCGCGAAATGCGGCCCGCTGATTTCCCAGTTCTCGCGTTTGCCGTCGGACGCCAGAATAAACGCGCCCTTGTGCGTTCCCACCAACACGCGCACCCTGCTCATCGATCGATCCTTTCAAACGTTGGTTTAGGACGCAGCAGCAGTTGCTGCCGCGGCACAGTTCACCATCCACGGCACACCGAACCGGTCGGTGACCATTCCGAATTTCACCGACCACGACGTTTTCTGGATCGGCATGCGCACGTTTCCGTTCTCGGCCAGCGCGTGGAACACCCGCTCAGCCTCCGCCGGTTCCTCCAAGGTGACCAACACCGAAAGTCCCTGTGGCTTGTCGTAACGGCCAGGAGGTGCGTCTGAACCCATTAGTATCTGTCCGCCCGCAACCATGTGCGCGTGCATGATTTTCTTGCTCCAGCCTGGTGGGAGCTGATTCACGTCACCTGCGCCCTCAAACGTGACGAAAGCGGTGATTTCCCCGTGGAAGCAGCGCTCGTAGAATTTGAAAGCTTCTTCGCAGGTTCCGTCGAAATTGAGATACGGATTCAGTTGCATCGTTCGCTCCTTCCTTTATTTTCGCCCGGGCTGAGTGTTCGCAAAACTCGGCAGCATGGGCGTCGAATCGCGCTCGCGCCATCGCCGCCGCGCCTCCGCAATCACGCCTTCGCGATTCTGCTCCATCTGCGCGATCAAATCCCGCGGCGCCATCGTTTTTTCGTGCCGGGCGCCCCAGATCAGCAGCTCCAGCAGCAGCGGCGCCAGATCGACTCCTTTTTCGGTCAGGCGATAACTCATCCTGCGCCCGTCGGTTGGGTCCGCCTCGGCGCTAATAATTCCATTTCGTTCGAGCCGCCGCAGCCGGTCCGTTAAAACATTTGTCGCGATTCGCTCATCGGATTGCTCGAACTGCGTAAACGTCCGGTAGCCGCGAACCATCAGGTCGCGAATCACGAGCAGCGACCAACGGTCTCCCAAAGTTTCCAGCGAAATGCTGACAGGGCAGCCCGACCGGCGGCGGCTTGGCTTCACCTTTCCGAGCACGCCCCAGACGGTATCAATGTGACTTGCATAATGCAAGTGAAGTGACCGTACACCTCGGCTAGCCCCGCCGATGAGTTGCCTTCAGAATGACGGCCATTACAACCAGCACGAACGTGGCCGCGTTGGCCAGGATCACCGCGGCGGCGTGTAGCATCAGCCCATAGATGAACCAAAGCAGGGTGCCGGCGAGATAGAGGGCGAGCATTGGATAGGAGAGGTCGTCGCCACCCTGGCGCCGAATCTTGAGGATTTGCGGGATGAACGCGACCGTGGTGCACACGGCCGCCACGCCGCCGACGTAGCTGAGAGGTTGCACGAAGGATCGCTACACGACTCGAAGCACAATTTTGCCGCGCGTGTGCCCCTGGGCGTTCGATTCCTGTGCCGCGCGCGCCTCGGAGAGTGGAAACACCTTTTCGATGATTACTTTCAGCTTTCCCGCATCGACGAGTTTCGCGATTTCGCCCAACTGCTCGGCATTCGCCTGCACGAACGTGTGATGGCAACGGCAGCCGTGCGCCGCGGCTTTTTCCGGCTTGGGCGGTTCGAGAATCGAGACCAGGATGCCGCCCTTTTTCAAGACTTTCCAGGAACGCTCCATCGTTTCGCCGGTGATCGTGTCGAGGATGGCATCCACGTCGTGGACCACATCTTCGAATTTCGTCGTATTGTAATCGACGCACTCGTCCGCGCCGAGCGAGCGCAGGAAATCGTGGTTCCTTTTCGATGCAGTGGCGATCACATAGGCACCTTTGAGTTTCGCCAGCTGCACCGCGAAGGTTCCCACACCGCCTGCAGCGCCGTGAATCAGCAATTTCTGTCCGGTTGAAATTTTTGCCGCATCGTAGAGCGCCTGCCAGGCGGTAAGCGCGGCCAGCGGAATCGCGCCGGCCGTCGTGTGGTCGATGGATTTCGGTTTCGGCGCGACTTCGGATTCTTTCACGACCACGTACTCTGCGTAGGTTCCGTCGCGCGACATGTCCGGCCGGCTGTATACTTCATCGCCCGGCTTGAAGTGGGCACCCGGTCCTGCTGTTTCAACGACGCCGGAAAGGTCCCATCCCGGAATCATCGGCAGTTTGTACTTCAGCATCTGTTGCAGGTAGCCTGCGCGAATTTTCCAATCCACCGGGTTGACGCTCGTTGCGTGGACCCGGATCAGCAGCTCTCCGCCTGCGGCTTGTGGTTTGGGGGCGTCTTCATACTTCAGCACTTCCGGCCCGCCGTATTCGTGAATTCGCACGGCTTTCATCGTGGTCATGAATCGCTCCTCGTTTTGCGCGCAAAATCGCGCCGATCGGGAATGCGCATTTTTGGAATCCGATAATACTCAGCGCCTGGCAATTTCCAAAATCATTCCTTGGCCGACCTATTTGTCGAGCGGCACTCCGTGCGATTTCGAAAAAGAAAGCTTGTCCCAGTAGCCCCGCTGAAAAGCGATCTTGTTTCCGCGGACCTGGAAAAAACCGCATCCCCGCAGACCCTGCGGATCGCGCCATTCGAGAATGGCCCATTCCCCGTCCTGAAACAGGTTTTCGACGATACAGGCCATCTTCGCGGCCGCAAACCCTCTGCGAAACATTCCACCGATGGCGGCGCGCCCCTGAACTGGGCTTTCGGCCACTTGATGGTTGATCGCGTTCTCTTCGTAAAGCGCTACGAGTGCGTCGACGTCCGCCCGGTTGAACGCATCGACCCACACGCGCACCAATTCCTTAGGTTGCATCGGCATAGGCTAGACGAATTTCGGGCAACGCACAAACCCCGGCCGCCGCCCGTCGGGCCGCTATTGAACCCTAGGGGCCATCGTGCTACCTTCCCGCGAAACGGGGGAGGTCGTTACCATGTTTGAAACACCAGAAACGAAGGGCGAATCCAGTGGCATGGGAATGTGGGTCGGAATATTGGTCGTCTTGGTCGTGATTGCCTGCGGAGTCGTATTTTTCATGACCCGGAAAGACTCGTCGGCTGGCCCGGCGCCCGCTTCCGCGGCGGCCGCCGCTCCGGCGCAATCAAATGCCGACGCCATGAAGGATCTGCGCGTCGTGAGCAAGAAGCTGGACAAGGACTATACGGGCACAACCGCGATGTGGTCGGTCGAGTTGCGGAATATGTCGCAGATCTACAGCTACAGCAACATTCAATACGAGACGACTTATCTCGATGCGAATGGCGGGGGACTGGGCGATAACAAGGGTACGATCCCATCGCTTACGCTCGATCCCGGCGACTCGCAAAGCGCGGAATTTCGCGATACGCTGTATCCGACCGGCACGGTGCTCTACAACATCAAGATCATCGGAGCCACGGCGACCAAGTAGACGCCGGGTTTTTCGCCGGGCTTTTCCAGCCCTTCGGGCGGACGGTGAATTTTGCCTTCCGCCTTCAGCCGTTTCACGAAACCGCCCAGCCCTTACTTCCCTCCCCGTAGGCGCGGTCGCAATTTGGTAGTAGAATCCCGCGCATCCGCAGGGCGGCGCGTCTGATTCGAATCAGTTTCGGGGGCAGGTGGAATGGAAATTCTGTGGCCGGCGCTGGGCATCGCCGTGATTGTCGTTTTTGTCTTTTATGTGCTGGCGCAATATTGGCAGCGATTGCTGCGCCAGCAGGCCTGGACGATCCGCAAGCTACTCGATCGTGTCCAGAGTCTTGAGCAAATGGCCGATCCGGTTTGGCGCCGCCGGTTGAGCCAAGCGACGCCACTTCCGCTCGAGCAGGTCTTCACTTTTTCTTTCAACCTTGGCGATCGCTTCTGGCGCGATACCCTCTCGATGAGCGAGGAAGACCGCCGGTTCATACGCGAGTTCGGCAGCTTCGTTGGCTCCGTCAAGCTCGAGCGCTGGCGCAGCCACACGGTGGCCACCATCACCGAGGTTCTCCCGGATCGCAAGTCCACAGGCTGGCAGACCCGGTCGCTCGATTTTTATTCCGATACGTCAACGAGCTTGGAAGCACTCTCGCTCTGGGAACTCGCCCTGGCGCGCTCGGGAATGTCAATCGAGCGACCGCCGTCCCTCGAGCTCCTGCTGCGCGCGAATGCGATCGAGCTTCGTGGCCATTTCGTCGACCGCGGGAAGCGATCGGAAGTTTCCGGCATCGGTGGAGCTGCAGCCGTCGCCGGCGACGTGATCTTCTTCCGCGTGCCGCTCGACTCGGCCAGCCTGGCGGAGTTTCGCAGCCACGATCCGGCCGACACCTCCGGCAAGGGAAATTCGGCGACCGGTCATTACGGCAATGCCTGGCAGGCGTTCTATTTCGATCGCGACGAAGAGACGGGTATCGATTGGCAGTTGCGCTTGCGCGACCTTTCGCAAAGGTCCGAATGGGAGCAGTGGAAAATTCTCGACAGTCCCGCGATTCCTATGGGGACGCGCGAATAATCGGCCGAGCGCCGCGCTCAGGAATGCGGCCGCACCGGCAACCCCAGCCACGCGTTTAAGATTCCCAGCAACTCCCGTACAACAGAAAAAGTGTCCCGTGTGTTCCGCCACCAGTGATCGGCGTCAAACGGATCTTGCGGCGCCTCGCGTACGATCAGCCGCAGGTTGCTTCCCGCGAGTTTGTTCCAAAGCAGCCGCACGCGCCGCGTGTGCTGGGCCGACGTGACGACGATCGCGCTGGTCTTTCCGTCCCGGCGCATCTGGGCGGAGATTTCCTCGATCTCATTCTCGGTATCCACGATCGGTTGCGGGTACATTTTCACGTCATCTGCGGGCACGCCTTCGTGAATCAGGACGGCACGGCTGTAGTCTTCCTCGCCGGAGAAGGGGATACCCATCGCCGCGAGCTCCTCGCGCGGCGAATCGGGCGTGCTCACCCAAACTTGCGGCGCGTAGCCCATTTGAAAAATCATTCCTGCTTCTTCCGCCCGAGCCGGCATGGTCCCACTCAGTACGACGATCTCATCAGCCTTCGCCAGCGGATCTTCGCGCACCAGCCAACGGCCCGTTCCGCGAAATGCGACCAACGCCATGCAGCAGAGAATGGCGAACACGATGAGTGTGGCGATCCCGATCCTGCTACGAAAAGTCATGCGGAAGCCTTACGAAATAAGTTCGTCGCTGGCGTTGGGCTCGACGCCGGCTTCGTCGAAGCGATTGCGCATCAGCAGTCCGCGCAGTCCGAGCAGCAACAGGCGCGGCTGGCGCAGGCAAACGCGCCACAGCATCTTCCAGGCGTCGTCGCGAGAACACTTGCCGAGAGATTGCTTCGCGGGATCGTTGAGCAGGTCCACCAGATAACTGTAATCGGACTGCTGAAATCCGTGCAGCGAGCGGCGCAGCAGAAGGTGGAAATCGAGCTCGCGACGCAACGAGCGTAGCTCGCGGCTCTCACCGCCGTTCAAAATCGCCTCGGCGACCCCGAGTGCGCCGCGAAACCCGGTCACGATTCCGCCGACAGTCGAAACCTTCACCTGCGCAGCGGCATCTCCCACCAGGTATACCGATCCGTTGCCGATTTTTCGCTGCACCGGAATCCATCGCTTGTAGACGGGAATGCGCGCGCCCTGAAACTCGATGGCATCAAACTTTCGCTTCTCGAGGAATTGCTCGAGCCGCCGCTTGGTCTCGGGCCCGGATTCGCCAATCACGCCGAGGGCGCCCTGCGTCGGCGACTCGGGAATCAGCCAGTAGAAATACGGTGTGTCCTGCGGTACGAACCAGACGCGCACTGTGTCGGGCGCCATATCCTTCGGCAGCGGCACGATGGCCTGCAGCAGCGGCACGGTCTCGAGCGGAGCCCATCCCGCCGATCGAGCCACGCGGCTGGAAGCGCCGTCTCCACCGACCACGGCATCGGCGTGGATTTCCTCCGGCGATCCGTCCGAGCAGCGCTCCACCTCCACGCGAAGACCGCTGCTATTGGCCTCGAGCCCGCGAAATCGCCGGCCCATTTCGATCCTGACGCCCGCGCTCTGCGCCTCCTCCGCGAGGACCTTGATCAACTTATGCCGCTCGATAATCAGATCGGGGTGATTCAACGTGATGGTCGCGGCGCGGCCGTCGGTGAAAAGCTCGAAGCGCCGGATTTCATTGACGATGCTGCCATCGGCTGCGCGGCCCAGCAGAGCGCGCATCCGGTCCGTCACAATCAGCGTGCGAGCCTCGGGTTCGAGCGACTCAATTCGCTCAATGACACGCACCTCCACGCCGCGCCGCGCCAGCAGCAATGCCGTGAACAACCCAGCCGCCGACCCGCCGATCACCGCCACGCTCTTGCTGCGAGCGTCGGTGGAGGGGTCGAGATTCCCTGCTTCCGGCAATTTTGCGCGAATCGATGTCGGCTCGGACAATGGACCTTGTACCTGGCTTGGTAATGGACACTACCGGCGCGCCGAGTGCGAACTCATCCTCACCCTATACAGCGGGCCCTGCGCGTACAGCCGGGCTGCACAGTATAGCGTACAGGTTCTACCTCGCCAATGCTCGCCATCGCCTGCGAGCGAACCACCGTACCCTGTCCGTAGCCTCTGAACCTTTCCTGTACCTGGTCCCGGCGGAATCCGCTGTACTTTTTTGAGACCCCAGACCCGTAGATAGGGATTGCTCGACCGAATACGCTCGAGTGCATGAGAGCTCCAGCGTACCGAGATTCAAATGCTTCGCACGTCGGTGACGCTCGTTTTCCCAGGAACGAGCTCCGTCGCTATATCGCACGGCACCATTTTTTGATTGGCGCCATCCTTTTAACGGCGCTCTTGTCGTTTCACGCGCCACAGGCCTGCGCGGCCGGCGGACAGCTCCTGCTTACACCGAACATCGTCCAGTTCGGCCCGGTCAACGTGGATACCGGTGCCTCCATGCCCGTCACCATGAAAAATGTCGGCAACGCGCCCATCATCATTAATAGCGAGACATTCAGGGCCTCTGCTTCGATTACCATGAGCGAATTCAAACTGCCCATAACGCTGTCGGTGGGGGAGAGCTTGACGTTCGTCATCAAGTTTGCGCCGACGGTGGTTGGCGCGCAGTCCGGATACGTCCTTTTTTTGAGCAACGCCGCACATATCGGATTCTCGCTCGTGATGAATGGCTCGGGGGTGCAGCCATCCGTCTCGGCGGTTCCGACGAGTGCAAGCTTTGGCAGCGTGCCGGTTGGCGCGAGCACTTCGCAGACAATTCAACTGAAGAACGCCGGAAGCACTCCGCTCACCATTTCCGCGGCAACCGCGTCAGGTACGGGGTTTAGCGTCAGCGGGCTCACGCTTCCTGTGGCTCTCAGTGCGGGCACCGCGGCAACTCTCACGATCAAGTTTTCCCCGAAATCGGCGGGAGCTGTTTCAGGAGCTGCCACCGTCAGCGGTGGTTTTTCAAGCGTCTCGGTGCCCATCAGCGGAACCGGCGTCAGCGATACGACCACCCTATCCGCCAGCGCCACGACCGAGAACTTCGGTAACGTCACTGTGGGCAGCAGCGCGACAGCCACCGTGAATTTGACGAACACCGGAAACTCGAATGTCACGGTCTCCACGGTTTCTTCCGCGGGGACCGGAGTTTCGGCCAGTGGCGGCGCCGACGTGATCTTGAGCCCGGGGCAGGCCACCGCTGTTTCCGTGAAATTCGCGCCCACCAAAGCGGGTGCCGTCACCGGCAGCGTTACGGTCGCCAGCAATGCTTCCAATTCTCCGGTCACGATTGCGGTCTCAGGAGACGGCGTCGCGCCGCCAAGCACCTACTCCGTGAACCTCCGCTGGGCGCCCAGCGCATCGTCCGGCGTTTCCGGGTATGACGTCTATCGCTCCACGGTTTCCGGTGGCCCTTACACGCAAATCGGCAGCGCCTCGGCGGTTGACTACACGGATTCTTCCGTTCGGGCCGACACGGAATATTTCTACGTGATCACGTCGGTTGGTGCCGGCGTGCAGAGCGGCTATTCGAGCCAAATCGCAGTCTCAATTCCCTAAAATTCTTCCGCAGGATCCTCTCGGGGAGAGACCCCGGCCAAGATTGTCCTCGCTGCCTGGATTGCGTAAGATAGCTGGCAATTGCAGTACCGGGGGGAACCGATGGATAAATTCGTCATTGCGCCGCACATGCGGCTCCAAGAATGGGTCGCGGAAGAGAAAGGTTACTTCGCTGCCGAAGGACTCGACTACGAATTCCACGCGGCGCTGGGCTCCGCCGAAGGCAAAGATCACCAGCTTGGCAACAAGATCGGCGCTTTCCAGACCTTCGAGAAAGGCCGCGGCTCCGACATCGGCTGCGCCTGCCACTGGACCGTGAACGTCTCGGCTTCCGCAGGTCACGGCAAACTCTACGCCGACGCCTATTCCGTCTCGCCGGCCGGCATTTTCGTTCCTCCCAATTCGCCGATCCACGAGCCTTCTCAGCTCGCGAATGTTCCCATTTCCGTCGGATACCAGTCCGGGAGCCACTACTCTGCAATCCAGGCACTGGAGCAGTATTTGAAGCCCCAGGACATCCAGCTCTCGTTTTCCGACGGTTTGCTGTTCAGCCGCATGGAGTTGCTCATCGACCGCAAA
>CAZLWY010000146.1:0-46705 GCA_964563425.1 uncultured Acidobacteriaceae bacterium
AGGCCGCGAATCCGCTGTCCGTGCGCTGGCGTCCTCCGGCCTGCACATCAACGCGATCAAGGATGTAACACCCGTCCCGCACAACGGCTGCCGCCCACCCAAGCGCCGCCGCGTCTAGAATTTGGTTTCGAGCTTTGCATGTAGCGCCGGGGACTTTAGACCGGCATTTTGAAGGAGAAAGTAACTTGGCAAGACATCGTGAAGCAGTTTGCCGGCTGTGCCGCCGCGAAGGGCAGAAGCTCTTCTTGAAGGGCCTCCGGTGTTTTACGGAAAAATGCGCCATCGAAAAGCGCAACTTCGTCCCCGGCCAGCACGGCCAGGCACGCCGTCCGAAAATGGTCGGCTACGGCATCCAGCTGCGCGAGAAGCAGAAGGTGAAGCGCACCTATGGTTTGCTCGAGCGCCAGTTCCGCACCTATTTCGAGAAAGCGGAGCGCACCAAGGGCCCCACGGGCTCGAACCTGATGGTCATGCTCGAGCGGCGGCTCGACAATGTCGTCTATCGCGCGGGTCTCGCCGGTTCGCGCGCGCAGGCGCGGCAGCTCGTGCTGCACGGCCACATCCGGGTGAAGGACCGCAAGGTGAACATTCCCAGCTACCTCGTGCAGGTGGGCGATGATGTCGCACTGAAGGCCAACATGCACGAAAACGCGATGGTGCTCGAAGCGCGCAACCTGGCTCAGAGCCAGGGCCTCGCTCCGTGGCTCGATATCGACCGCGCCAATTTCAAGGCCAAGGTCGTGGCTATGCCGCGCCGCGAAGACGTGCAAACGCCGCCGATGAACGAACAGCTCATCGTCGAGTTGTACTCGAAATAATTTCGGAACCGATTTCGATCATTACGCGAATTGTTAGCGGGCTCGCTTTTTGCGGGCCAGGAGGAAGCAAAAATGTGGAAAGGCTTTCAGAAACCAAAGCGGTTGGCGGCCGAACCCGAGTCGCTGACCGACAAGTATGGAAAATTCTCCGCGCAGCCGTTTGAGCGCGGTTGGGGCACTACGGTCGGAAACGCTCTGCGGCGAGCGCTGCTGAGCTCGATCGAGGGAGCGGCCATCACCGCGGTGAAAATCGAAGGCGTGCTGCACGAATTCTCGCCGATTCCCGGCGTCGTCGAGGACGCGACCGACATCATCCTCAACCTGAAGCAGGTTCCGCTCAAGCTCAATACCGATCAGTCGAAGACCATCACGCTCACCGTCGACGTGCCCGGCCCGGTGACCTCCGCGAGGATCGAGGAAGACGCGGATATCGCCGTGCTCGACAAGAACGTTTACATCGCCACGGTCAGCGAAGGCGGCAAGCTCGAACTCGAGCTGCGCGTCAAGAACGGCCGCGGCTACGTCGCCGCCGACCGCAACTTCGACGAAGACCTGCCGATCGGCTACATTCCGATCGACTCGGTCCACTCGCCCGTTCGCAAGGTCAACTACGCTGTCGAAGCCGCGCGCCTCGGTCAAATGACCGACTACGAGAAGCTGACTCTCGAAGTCTGGACCAACGCGGCGATCACGCCCCAGGATTCCATCGGCCTCGCGTCGAAACTGATCAAAGATCACATGAGCATCTTCATCAATTTCGAAGAGCAGCCCGACCTTCCCGAGGAGGCCGTCGAGAACTACGCCGATCCGCGCCTCGAATTTCTCGACCGCTCGGTCGAGGAGCTCGAGCTTTCGGTCCGCTCCTACAATTGCCTGAAGAACGCCAACATCCAGAACCTGCGCGAGCTCGTGCAGAAAACCGAATCCGAAATGCTGAAAACCAAGAATTTCGGACGCAAGTCGCTCAACGAGATCAAGGACATCCTGCACAAGATGGGTCTGAGTCTCGGCATGAAGTTCGACGATCACGGCCGCGTGATCTGGCCTCCGCTTCCGAGCCAGACCGCGCCGCCTCCGCCGGAAGGAGACGCTTCGGCGATCTGAGCCGCGGCTGAATCATGAGACACCTTCGATCTGGCTCCAAACTCGGCAAGCAGCCGGCGCACCGACGCGCCGTGCTGCGCAATCTCGTGACGAATCTCATTGAAAAGGAGCGCATCCATACGACGATCCTGCGCGCGAAAGCCGCTCGCCCGATCGCCGAGAAGATGATTACTCTCGGGAAGCGCGATTCGCTCCATGCTCGTCGCCAGGCAGCCGCGTTCTTGATGACTCCGGGCGCGACGCAGAAACTTTTCACGGACCTCGCGCCGCGTTTCGCGGAGCGTCCCGGCGGTTACACGCGGATCATCCGCACCGGTTGGCGCATCGGTGACGGCGCCGAGCTCGCCATTCTGGAATTCATCGGCTCGGAGCTGAAAAAGAAGGACAAGAAGCCCCGCAAGCGTGCCGAGGAAAACGCTCCGGAAGAGAAAGAAGAGAAGGAAGCCGTAGCCGCAAAATAACCCGCCGCTGGATCGCCAGCGGCGTTTTGTCGAAAGTCCCCGGGCTCAAACCCGGGGCTTTTCTTTTTCAGCCGGCTTTTTGTTCCGCCTCGATCTCGCGTCTTTCACGGACGTGGCCGAGCAGGATCACGAGCGCCACAACCACCTGCGCCGCGATGCCGCCGCTGGTGTCGATCAGCACATCGCCAACGGCTGCGGTTCTCCCGGGAACGAATCGCTGATGAAATTCATCCAGCGAGGCGTAGCAGATTACAATCGCAACCACGAGCAATGCCCACGCGAAGCGCGTGCCCGGCCGGCCCGCGCGAATCGCGCGCAGCAGCAGCAGGCTCAAAATAAAGTATTCCGTGAAATGTGCGCACTTGCGGATGTAATGGTGAATCTGGAAAAGCGTCGCCTGCGCGGCGTGTGGAAGGAGCCAGTGCAGTATCGGAAGAATGATCCGGCTGGTGTTCTCTGCCGTGAAGGCGCCCGTTGAGAAAAGCGAAATCGCCACGGCCCAGACCAGCGCCGGCCACCATCGCTTCAGCCATTGCACTCTAGCAATCCCCGGCGGCGTGATTCGGCATTACTCGAGCCGGTAGTTCGGGGCTTCGCGGGTGATAATCACGTCGTGGACGTGGCTTTCGCGCAGGCCCGCGGAGGAAATGCGGATGAAGCGGCTGTTTTCCTGAAGTTCCTTCAAATTTCGAGTGCCGCAGTAGCCCATGCCGCTGCGTAGCCCGCCGACGAGCTGCTCGACGAGACCCGCGAGCGGGCCTTTGTAGGGTACCTGGCCTTCGATTCCTTCGGGAACAGACTTGCCGCGCTCGGCGGTTTCCTGCGCGTAACGATCGGCCGATCCAGCTTCCATCGCGCCGAGCGATCCCATGCCGCGGTAGGATTTGAACGTGCGGCCCTGGTAGAGAATCGTTTCGCCCGGGGACTCTTCGGTGCCGGCAAAGAGGCTGCCGATCATCACGGCGGATGCACCGGCGGCGATGGCCTTGGTGATGTCGCCCGAAAACTTGATGCCGCCATCGGCGATGACCGGGACGCCGCTGCCTTGCGCCGCCCGCGAACACTCCGCGACGGCCGTGATCTGCGGCACTCCGGCACCGGTGACGATGCGGGTGGTGCAAATCGAGCCGGGCCCGATGCCGATTTTCAGGCCGTCCACGCCGAGCGAGATCAAATCGCGCGTGCCTTCGGCCGTGGCTACGTTGCCCGCCACCAATTCCATCTCCGGTAGCTTCGATTTCACGGCCCGGATCGCCTCCATCACGCGCGTGGTGTGGCCGTGCGCCGTGTCGATTGCGAGAACGTCCGCTTTTTCGCGGGCCATTTCCTGCGCGCGCTCCAGAAAATCGCCGGTGGCGCCGATGGCCGCGCCCACTCGCAGGCGCCCCTGATCGTCCTTCGTGGCGTACGGAAATTCGAGTTTTTTCTGGATGTCCTTTACGGTGTTCAGGCCTTTGAGGTTGTAGTCCTTATCCACGACAAGCAGCTTTTCGATGCGGTGGCGCTGCAGGATTTTTTCGGCTTCTTCGAGCGTCGTGCCGACGGGCACGGTGACGAGATTGTCCTTGGTCATGATATTGCTGACGGGCTGATCGAGGTTGCGCTCGAATCGGAGGTCGCGATTCGTCAGAATGCCGATGAGCCGGTGCCCGCGCGTGACGGGCAATCCCGAGACTTTGTATTTGTTCATGAACTCGAGCGCCTGGCGCACGGACATTTCGGGGCCGATGGTGACGGGGTCGACGATCATGCCGCTTTCGGAACGCTTCACGCGGTCGATTTCCTCGGCCTGCCGGTCAATCGACATATTGCGATGCACGAATCCAATCCCGCCCTGACGCGCAATAGCGATGGCCAGGCGCGCGTCGGTGACGGTGTCCATGGCCGCCGCGACGATGGGGACATTCAGCGCGATGCGGCGCGAAAGGAACGTGCGCGTGTCGGCCTGCGCGGGCAGCACATCGGATTTTCCGGGGACCAGCAGCACATCGTCGAACGTCAGCCCCTCCGGGATGACGTAGTCGAAATGGCGCTCGCCTGAGATCTCTTCCTTGGTGGTGACAAACAGCGCTTCTCTAGCCATGTTTCCATTTCCTCATAAAGACGCTTCTCACAAAATCGCTCCCCATAAACACGAAAGCCCAGCGAGGTGCGCTGGGCGTGAAAAAGTTCCCTTGTAGAGGACGGACTTCATCAATCGACTCATTGTAGTGGCATCGCGAGATGAAAGCAAGTTGGCGGCGCGCTTGTCGGCGAGGCCGGTCGGCAGAGCCGGTCGGCAGAGCCGGTCGGCAGAGCGGTCTTCCCTTCGAGGTATCCATATGGGAATGTTATTCCTTCGAGCGGAAAGTTGAATTGGATTGCTGAAACGGCGGAGGTTAGACTCGGGGCATGAACGAGCCCGCTGGAGTTGCATCTCACGCTCGGGTTCTGTTGCCGCCGATGGCCGCGCGATCACGCGGTCCCGTTCAACCTACCTGGGAGCCGGTTGTCAGGCGTCTCTCGATGAAAGATTCTGTTCGCGCCGGAGCGTTTCTGATTTTTTATCTGGCGCTATATGGGGCTGCCGGATACGCCGGCATTACGCTCATCGAATGGGTGTGGATGAAGGTTTTCGGTTAGAAGCGCAGGGCTATTGCAGGCGTTTGCGCAGAAGCTCGACCAGAACGTAGCCGATTAGAGCGGCGACAATCGCAATTTCGAAATTGTTCGCGTCAAAGATATCGCCTACCGCCCAGATGAAACCCCTCTGGCGTCCCGCGCCAGAGCGTTCGAATTCCCCCATCAAAAGATTGGAATAAAACAGGAAAACGATAAATCCGATTTCGATCAACGCGCGGGAGAGGGTTTTCATTTTGGCGCTGCGACTTTTTGATTATCGGCGCGGCCAGTATGCCAGCGTTCGTCGCACAGTCAAGCGGAACCGGCCACTGGCGCACTCGTATGATTTCGGTTCAGAGCACCCTCCGCAGGTCGACGCACAGGACAGGGATCTTGACAGAGGGCAGCGAGCACGAAAGGAGCGCGAACGCCGGGATCTCGAGGGCGCCGCTGAGAACCAGAATCGCATATGTCCTCGTTTCCTTGCTTTTGCGAAATCCCGGTGGTTGAATACGCGCATTGGCGCGAGTCTCAAGCCGGCGGCGGCTGGAACTCGAGAAGGTTCGATGTCTCGATGCGAAAGAAGCCAGCGGCGAGATCGTCGCGGAAACGGCTGAAGCGCGTCGCGCGTGTGCCCGCAGATATTCCTCCCTCCAGCGAAGACCGGTTCCGGATGCTGCTCGAAGACCTGCACGTCGGCGTAATGATTCTCGGTCCCGGCACGCACGTTGAGTACGCGAACCAGGCGGCGCTGGACATGTGGGGGTTCACGGACGAGCAGGTGCTGGGGAAGACCGGAGTCGAGATCGGACTTGTGCCCGTCGACGAGGAATTGAACGAAATTCCGGTGCCCTTGCGTCCCGGGCCGCTGGTGGCGGCAACGGGGAAGGCGATTCGCAGTGAGGTGATCGGATTCAAACGTCCCGGGAGCGACGCGATACTCTGGGTGTACGGAAGCGCGGTGCCGCAGTTTGCGAGCGACGGTTCGATCAAACGGATCATCGCCACCATGACCGATGTGACCGATCGCAAAAGCACGGAGGCGGCGCTCGGGAGCGCGCACGAGCTGAATCGCGAGATTTTGCGCAGTGTGCAAGAGGGGATCGTGGTCCACGCGCGCGATAGGCGCTACGAGATGTGGAATCCGTTCATGGAGCGAATGACGGGCCTTTCGAGCGCCGAGGTGCTGGGGAAGCATCCGCTTGAGATGCTGCCCTTTTTAGGCGAATCGGGTGCGATCGGCATGATCGACAGGGCGCTCGAGGGGGAGGTTTGCTCCGCGCTCGATCTGCCCTACAACGTGCCGCAGACCGGAAAGGAAGGATGGTGTGACGGCGACTTCGCGCCGCTGCGTGATGACAAAGGCGAGATCGTCGGCGCGATCGTAACGGTGCGGAACGTGACCGAACGCAAGCGACGGGAGGAGGAGCTGCACCAGTTGTCGTCGCGTTTGCTGCAACTGCAGGACGAGGAGCGGCGGCGAATCGCGCGCGATCTGCACGACAGCGTGGCGCAGGGGCTGCTGGCAGCGAATCTGAATCTGGGGGAATTGAGCAAGTCGGGCGGAAAGCTGAACAATCGCGGACGCGCAGTGCTGGCAGACGCCCACAAAATCTTGAAAGGGCTGGCACGCGAAATCCGGTCGATGTCCTACTTGCTCCACCCGCCCGCGCTGGATGAGCTCGGACTGCGATCGGCCATCGAGGAATACGCAAGCGGATTCAGCGAGCGGACCGGCATTCGAGTAGAGGTCGCGATTTCCTCAGGAATCGGACGGTTGCCGCAGGACCTGGAAACCGCGTTTTTCCGGATCATCCAGGAGAGTCTCGGAAATATACAGCGGCATTCGGGCAGCACGAGCGCGAAGATCGAATTGAAGAGGGAAGCGTCGATTCTGGCGCTGGAAGTGAGCGACCGGGGGCGCGGATTTCCGGGCGGGAATTTGACGAACGAGCCTTCGGCGGCGAACTCGCTGGGAGTCGGAATTCTGGGAATGCGCGAAAGGATGCGACAACTCGGCGGCAAGCTCGAAATTCGTTCCGACCGCTCCGGTACAACCGTACGAGCAGGCCTGCCGCTGCGCGCGAAAGCTGCACATGCCGGTTAGCATCTTGATTGTGGACGACCATCCCGTGGTGCGAAAGGGACTGCGGGCGCTGGTCGAAAGCAGGCGGGGATGGCGGGTGTGCGCGGAGGCGGCGAACGGGCGCGAAGCCATCTCGAGGGCGCGGGCCCAGAAGCCCGACGTGGCGATCGTGGATATCGGGATGCCGGGGCTGGGCGGAATCGAGGCGACGCGGCAAATTCGAAAAGTCTCTCCCCAGACCGAAGTGCTGATTTTGAGCGCGCACGGGTCGGAAAAGCTGGCGAGGGAGCTGCTGGATGCGGGCGCGCGGGGATACTTGCTGAAGGAGGATGCCGACGTCAACTTGCTGGAAGCGATCGACGCGCTGCGGAAGCGCGCGGCGTTCTATTCGCCGAAGATCGCCGCCTGGGTGGCGCGAGAGGAACGGCGCGCGCGCGGCAAGGCTCCGCGCGACATCCTGACACCGCGCCAGCGGGAAACGATCCAACTGCTGGCCGAGGGCAAGAGCAACAAGGAAGTGGCGGCGACTCTGGGCATCAGCGTCAAGACGGTGGAGGCCCACCGCGCGAATATCATGCTCAAGCTGAATATCCATTCGGTGACCGAGCTGGTGCACTATGCGATCCGCAACGATATCGTGCAGTCCTGAAGCGTGCTCGCGGGATCCGGAGTACTAGAGTTTTACCCTTACGTGTTCAGCCGAATTTACGCACGCGTCGAAAATCCTCACTCTGTCCTGATTGAGCTCGATCGACGGAGAGGGAGGGCCGGTTGACAAGTGGAAAGGCCATTCGGGTGGTGGTGGTCGATGACTCACCAAAGGACCTGAATGCCCTGTGTAGTTTCCTGAGACGACAGGAACGTATCGAAATTGTCGGGACGGCAAGCAATGGCGTGGAGCTGATGAGTATCGCGGAGGCTCTGCGGCCGGACTTGGTGATCACCGATCTGCACATGCCGCGGCTGAGCGGGATCGAATGCACGCTGCGGTTGCGGGAGCTGATGCCTGAGACGCGCTTCATCGTGTTCACGGATCTGAATGCACCGTTTACGGAATCGGAGTGCGCTGAACCGGGTGCGGATTTTTACCTCTACAAAGAGCACATGCCGGAGCGCGTGATGACCGCGATCCGCCGGCTGTTCCCCAGTCTGGCCCGGCCCAAGGAAAATCCCCCGCAGGATTGTTTGGCGAGCGAAGGATGCTCGGAGGCCTGCTGAAGCAAGCGGACGAGTCTTGGGGATTCCTTAGTTATCATTCATGATCGGTTGATCCGGCTCGAGCGGTGTGTTTCGGCGGCGGATGCTAGAATTCTTGCAACGCCTCGAAGCAATTCCCGTGGAGGGCCGCATGATCTGCCCGCACTGCGCTTGCGACAATCCCGAGGGACGGAAATACTGCCGCGTGTGCGCGAAGCCGCTGGTGCCTGGGACCGCGCCGGCAACGGCGCGCGTCGCTGCGGCGCCGAATTCGATTTCTGCGCCCTTGGCGGCGACCCCTACGCTCAATAAGCTGGCCGTGGCGAGCCTGGTTTGGGGCTTTCTGGCGCTGCTCGTTCCGTTTGGGCTGGCGGCGGTTGTGTTCGGGCACCTGTCGCGGGGACAGATTGCGAAAAGCAGCGGGCGCGAGAATGGGAGCGCGATCGCGTTTGCGGGATTGATCCTCGGATACGGGCAGCTGGCGATTGTTGGCGTGATTCTGCTGGGATTTCTGGGGTTCGTGCAGGATATTCGCCAGCACATCAACAACGCGGATCCGAACACGCGCGCGGCATTGCTCGAGCGGATAGCGCACGGCGATCTGAACGCGGTGACGCCGGCGAAAAGCGCGCGCCAGCAGCAGGCGGCGATTCAGGCGCTGCATCTGATTCGCGCGAAGGAAACAGAATATATCGCCGAGCACCCCGATGAAGGCTATGCGTGCCAGATGTACAAAGTGGGATTCGATCCGGGTGGTGACACGGAATTGAACACGCTGTTTCGCGAGTCCGATTACGATACGAAATTCTTTCGCTGCGGGTTGGTTCCCGGGGTAGCTCCCGGGACACCGCTCGCGCCGCCCATGTATCTGATCATTTCTGTTCCGCGGAGCGCGGGCAATCCGGCGGATGCGCCGGCGTTTTGTCTTGACCAAGCGAACGGGATCGAGCAGTACAACGACGAACAGTGGCGCGATGCGATCGGCGCGATCGCGACTTCCCATTCCGATCCCTGCCCGCTGACGGGCGTACCTATCGACTAGCGGTCCCGCGTCCCGAGCTCACTCGGCATCTTCCTGCCGCGACACAGGTTTGCCAGAACGCGCCTGAGTGATTAACATGTGGGCGTCGTGAGACAATTCCGCCCGCATCCGAGGTTGCGCAACGGACATTTGATGACCGTGGTGTCGGCTTTCTGGCCACGCTCGTTTCCACGCCTGCCCGCCGCGACCGATCGACTATTTGAAGTGGAGCAGGGAACGCAGGTGCGCGGGGACTGCAACTGGCATGAGGACCGGCGCGCGCATTCGACGCTCGTGCTGCTGCACGGACTCGAGGGTTCGAGCGATTCAGGTTACATGCGGGGCTGCGCGGAAAAGGCTTTCGCTGCGGGATTCAACGTGGTGCGGATGAACCAACGGAATTGTGGCGGCACGGAGCATCTGACACCGACGCTCTATCATTCGGGGCGGAGCGCCGATTTGCGGGCGGTGCTGGCGGAGCTCGTCGAGCGGGACGGGCTGGCCGAGATTTTTCTTGTGGGCTGGTCGATGGGCGGGAACCTGGTGCTGAAGATGGCGGGCGAGTTTGGATCCAAGGCGCCTGAGGAATTGCGCGGAATCGCGGCTGTGAATCCGTGTTTCGATCTGGCGGCATGCGTGGATGCGCTGGGTGAGGCGCGGAATTTCGTCTACAGCCGGCATTTCGTGCGGAAGCTGAAGCGCCGGATGCGCCGGAAGGCGCAGCTGTTTGGTGGGATTTATTCGCTCGACCAGCTGTCGCGCGTGCATACCGTGCGGAATTTCGATTGCATGATCACGGCGCGGTATTGCGGTTTCCACGACGCCGATGACTACTACGCCCAGTCGAGCGCGATGCACGTGCTGGGGGCCATCCAGGTGCCGACGCTGATTTTGACGGCGCACGACGATCCTTTCGTGCCGTTTTCCACTTTTTCGCATGAGGCGATGCGGAACAACTCGTTTATCCGGCTGGTGGCGCCGGAGCATGGCGGGCATTGCGGGTTTATTTCCGACGAGCATGGGGAAGAGAGGTTCTGGTCGGAGGCGCGGGTCGTGGAGTTTTGCGCGGAGCAGCGGGAACTCGGAGTTCGGGAGCCGGGTGGGCCGACCGATCGCGAGAGTTCGGTGGGAGGCGAAATTTCAGAAAAACGCCGGCTGGAAGCGGGCGCTACGATGGGAGGTGTTTAACGGCTTCGAGTGCGAGGGCGTGGAGGCCGTGGCCGCCTGCGGCTACGTAGTCGATGATTTGTTTGCGCATGCGGGGTTCCCAGAACGATTTGAGATGATCGGTAACGCCGGCCAGGGCTTCGTCGTGCGGGTAGCTGGCGAAAAACATGGCGATTTGGTTCGCCATGTGGACCATGTATTCCTCTTCCATGTTCTGTCGTGCGCCGAGCGGCGGGCTCAGTCGTTGGCCGTCGATTCCTTTTCAATTTGCGTGGTGAGACGGCGCGTTTCGAGGTAGTTCTCCTGCCATTCCGACATGTGGCGCGCAAGCTGCACTTGCACTGCCGTGACTTTGTACTCCGGGCAGTTCGTGGCCCAGTCGGAAAATTCCGTGGTGACGACGTTCGCGCCGGTCATGGCGTGGTGGAACGTGGTGTAGACGACGCCCGGCTGCATGCGCTCGGAAATGCGCGCGGGGAGAGTAATGTCTCCTGCGCGGCTGGCGAGCGAAACGAGATCGCCTTCGTTGATGCCGCGATCTTCGGCGTCGGACGGATGGATATCCAGGACATCCATATCGTGCCAGCGATTGTTGTCCGTGCGGCGGGTTTGCGCGCCGACGTTATACTGCGAAAGAATTCGCCCGGTGGTGAGGATCAGCGGGAAGCGGGCATTGACGCGTTCGTCGGTCGGGACAAATTCGGTCAACATGAAGCGGCCCTTGCCGCGGACGAAGCCGCCAATGTGCATGATCGGCGTTCCGAGGGGGGCTTTGTCGTTGCACGGCCACTGGACGCTGCCGACGCGGTCGAGCATCTCGAAGCTGACTCCCGCGAAAGTGGGCGTGAGGCGCGCGATCTCGTCCATGATTTCCGACGCATGGTTGTAATGCATCGGGTAGCCGAGGGCGGTTGACAGCCTCATCGTGACCTCCCAATCGGCCAAGCCGGCCAGGGGCTCGATGGCCTTGCGGACCCGACCAAGCCGGCGTTCGGCGTTGGTGAAGGTGCCGTCTTTTTCCAGGAACGACGCACCGGGCAGGAACACGTGCGCGTAGCTGGCTGTTTCGTTGATGAAAAGATCCTGTACGACGACACATTCCATGGAGGCAAGGCCGCGGGACATGTGCTGCGTGTTGGGATCGGATTGAACGATATCCTCGCCCTGACAATAGAGGCCCTTGAACGTGCCGTCGATGGCGGCGTCGATCATGTTGGGAATGCGCAGGCCCGGCTCCTTCTGGAGCGCGACGCCCCAAGCCTGTTCGAAGGACTCGCGCACGGCATCCTGCGAGACGTGGCGGTAGCCCGGATATTCGTGAGGGAACGAGCCCATGTCGCAGGAGCCCTGGACGTTGTTCTGTCCGCGCAGGGGATTGATGCCCACGCCGTTCTTGCCGATGTTGCCGGTGGCCATGGCGAGATTGCACATGCCCATGACCATGGTGGAACCCTGGCTGTGTTCGGTGACGCCGAGGCCGTAATAAATGGCGCCGTTGCCGCCGGTGGCGTAGAGACGGGCGGCGGCGCGGACATCGGCCGCGGGAACGCCGGTGTATTTTTCCGTGGCCTCGGGCGAATTTCGATCTTCGGCGACGAACTTGCGCCATTGGTCGAAAGCAACCAGATCGCAACGCTCCTGTACATATGGTTCGTTGACCAGCCCTTCGGTGACGATGACGTGCGCGAGCGAATTGATCGTCGCGACGTTCGTGCCGGGAAGCAGTGGCAGGTGGCCATCGGCTTTGACGTGTGGCGTCTTGACGAGATCGATCTTGCGCGGATCGACGATGATGAGGCGCGCGCCTTCGCGCAGGCGGCGCTTCAATTGGGAGGCGAAGACCGGGTGCGCGTCGGTGGGATTCGCGCCGATGATCATGATCACGTCGGCGGCTTGGACCGAGTCAAAATCCTGCGTGCCGGCGGAGGTGCCGAGGGTGGTTTTCATTCCGTAGCCGGTGGGCGAATGGCAAACTCGGGCGCAGGTGTCGGTATTGTTGTTGCCGAAGGCGGCGCGGATCATTTTTTGGACGAGGTAGGTCTCCTCGTTGGTGCAGCGCGAAGACGTGATCCCGCCGATGGAATCGCGGCCGTACTTAGCTTGAATACGCCTGAACTCGCTCGCGGTGTAATTGATCGCTTCGTCCCATGTAACTTCGCGCCAGGGATCGGTGAATTTGGCGCGGATCATGGGCTTGAGGATGCGATCTTTGTGAGTAGCGTAGCCATAGGCGAAGCGGCCCTTGACACAGGAATGGCCGTGATTCGCTTTGCCGTCTTTATTTGGCGTCATACGGACGACTTCGTTGCCGTTCAATTCCGCGTTGAACGAGCAGCCTACGCCGCAATAGGCGCAGGTGGTGACCACGCTGTGATCGGGACGCCCCCGTTCAATCACAGATTTTTCGAGCAGGGCGTCCGTCGGGCAGGCCTGTACGCAAGCGCCGCAGGAGACGCATTCGGATTCCATGAAAGGCTTGTCGCCGGCTGAAACGAACGAGGCGAAGCCGCGGCCGTCGATGGTGAGCGCGAAAGTCCCCTGGACCTCCTCGCAGGCGCGGACGCAGCGCGAGCAGACGATGCACTTGGACTGGTCGAATTCGAAGTAGGGATTCGAATCGTCCTTCAGGCCGTTCTGGTGGTTCTTGCCTTTGTAGCCGTAGCGAACCTCTTTCAGGCCGACGGCGGTGACCATCTGCTGGAATTCCGTGTCGCCGCTCGCGGCGCTTTCAAACATCTCACGCGGATAGTCGGACGCGTAGAGCTCCATCACGCCCCTGCGCAGCTTTTCAAGCTTCGGCGATTGCGTGCGAACCTTCATGCCGTTCTCACAGGGAGTGGTGCAGGACGCGGGGAAACCGCGGCGGCCTTCCACCTCGACCAGGCAGAGACGGCAGGATCCGAACGGCTCGAGATTGTCGCTCGCGCAGAGTTTGGGGATTGGAATGCCCGCTTCCGCAGCGGCCCGTAGGACGGACGTGCCGGCGGGAGCCGAGACGGGCTTGCCGTCGACCTCGATCGTCACCAGAGTTCCCGATATGCGCTTCGGTGTTCCGTAGTCCGTTTCTCGTATCAGCGCCATGATGGGGCCTCCTGAGTACGACCGGCCGCCGGCGGAGGGGGCGGAGGAGCCGGCTTATCGAAATCTTCCGGAAAATGGCGGACCGCGCTTTGCACGGGGTAGGCGATCAAGCCCCCGAGCGCGCAGAGCGAGCCATCGGTGAGAACTTCGCACAGATCGCCCAGAAGTTCGAGGTTTTTCTCGCGGTCTTCGTTGGCGATGATGCGGTCGATCACTTCGACACCGCGCGTCGAGCCGACGCGGCAGGGTGTGCACTTGCCGCAACTTTCCACCGCGCAGAATTCCATGGCGAACCGAGCCTGGCGGGCAAGATCGACGGTGTCGTCGAAGACGACGATCCCGCCATGACCGAGCATGCCTTTGCGTTCGGCAAACGCTTCGTAATCGAGGGGCGTATCGAGCAGCGACGCAGGAAAATATGCGCCGAGCGGGCCGCCCGCCTGAACGGCGCGCAATGGGCGGCCCGACGCGGTGCCGCCGCCGTAATCGTAGATCGCTTCGCGCAAGGTGATCCCGAACGCCTTTTCAACCAGCCCGCCGTGCTTGATGTTTCCGGCAAGCTGAATGGTGATGGTGCCGCGCGATTTTCCCATTCCGAAGTCCCGATAATACGGGGCGCCCTTATCGAGAATGATGGGCACGCTGGCGAGCGAGATCACGTTGTTCACGACGGTCGGCTGGCCAAACAGACCCTTGATCGCGGGCAGCGGCGGTTTGAAGCGAATCTGTCCGCGCTTGCCTTCGAGACTTTCAAGCAGCGAGGTCTCTTCGCCGCAGATGTACGCGCCGGCGCCCATGCGCGGCTCGAGATCGAATCGCTTGCCGCTGCCGGCCACCTGGGCGCCGAGATATCCCTTATCGTACGCAATTTGGATGGCGCGCTTGAGCTGGCGGAATGCATGCGGGTATTCGGAGCGAATGTAGATGTAGCCGGCCGTGGCGCCGACGGCGAGGGCGGCGATGGTCATGCCCTCGATGAGCACGAAGGGATCACCTTCCATGATCATGCGGTCGGCGTATGTCCCGCTGTCGCCCTCGTCGGCGTTGCAGACGATAAACTTTTGATCGCAAGGGGCGTTGAGAACCGTCTTCCACTTGATGCCAGTGGGGAAGCCTGCGCCGCCGCGGCCGCGCAATCCGGAATTCGTCACTTCGTCGACGATTTCCATCTGCGTCATCTTCAGTGCCCGCTCGAGGCCGCGGTAGCCGCCATGGCTGACGTAATCAGAAAGGGAAAGTGGATCGGTGATGCCGCAGCGCGCGAAGGTGAGCCGCTCCTGATTTTTCAGGTAGGGGATCTCGTCGGTGACGCCGAGATGGAGTTTATGCGGCTTACCCTCGAGGAATCCGGCCTCGAACAGGCCCGGAAGCTGGTCGGTCGTCACCGGGCCATAGGCGATCCGACCGCGCGGCGTTTCGACTTCCACGAGGGGCTCGAGCCAGAACATGCCGCGCGAGCCATTGCGAATCACGGTTGCGTCGAGCCGGCGCGAGGCGATTTGATCCTTGACCGCTCTTGCGACAGCGTCCGCGCCCACGGAAAGCGCGGCGGCATCGCCTGGAACGTAAATCTTCAGGCTCATGCGTGCCTCCGCGCGTCGTCGATCAGGAAATCGGCGACATCGGACGAGACGCGCCCGTACAGCTTTCCATCCAGCATCACGGCTGGAGACAGCGCACAATTTCCCAGGCAGTAGACAGGCTCGATCGTGAGGCTGCGATCGTTCGTCGTCTCACCGAGCTTCACGCCGAGGCGATTTTCGACATGGCGAATCATGGTTTCGCAGCCCATGGCCTGGCAGGATTCGGCCCGACAAATTTTCAACAGATGGCGCCCGGCGGGCGCGCGGTGAAAATCGTGGTAGAAGCTCAGCACGCCGTGGACTTCGGCGTGGGAGATGTTCAGGGCGCCGGCGATAAGCGGAATGGCGGCTTGATCGACGTAGCCGAATTCCGCCTGCAGGGCGTGGAAAATCGGCAGCAGGCCACCGGGCAGGCGCTCCAATTCCCGTATGCGCGCAAGCGCCAGATCCTGGTCCCAAGCCTTGCTTTCCGCGTTCATGCGTCGTCCCTGTAACTCCCTACCGCTCAGGCAGATAGAACGCATGCAAACTTCTACACACTGAACGTCAAGCTGATTTTATCACACACCGCTTTTGCCGGCGGCGAATTTGTCGGAGAGCGAATATTCGGGCGCGACCGCGTGTTTCACATTGTGAAGCAACCGATAGGTAACTTTCTTTGTCTCTTTAGTGAATTTGGTGTGGACAGCCGGGCTATTGTGGCTCAAATTAAGAAAGCGGGGAGCAGATGGGCGGCTCCTGGGGAGATAGGCGATGAAGCAGACGGTCGTTCTGTGCGCGGTCCTGTTCGTTTTCGCGGCCGGCGCCAACGCGCAGGCCAATTCCGATACCACGCTACCTCTTGCGCCAACGGCCGAGCTAGCGGCGCCTGCGGCTTCCGCCGATGCCACTTCGCCGGTCGCGGCTGAGACGGCTGCCTCGCCGGCGGTGGATGCTTTTGCTACGGCTTTGTCGAACGACCCCGGATCTGATTCAGGCGCTCAGGAGCAGCCGACCGTCCATGGGGTATTCAAGAATTACAACTGGCAGGCGACCGCAGGTTACACGTTCTTCCGCTTCTATATTGTCCCGCACGTTACATCGAACATGAACGGCTTGAACCTCGGACTCGTTTACTACCCGAAGGGTTTTTGGGTGGGCGGCGACGGTGAGTTTATCGGCGCGTGGGGGTCCATCGACGGGGTGGGCACCAAGTACGTTCAGGCCATGGGCGGCCCGCGATTCCGTTGGTCGCTTCCGAGAGGATTTGAGATCTGGGGGCACGGCCTGGTGGGAGGAACGCATTTCCTGCCCCAGACGGACCTGGGCAATCAGGGTGCGTTCGCATATGAAGTTGGCGGGGGCCTCGACTTGAACATTCACCAACGACGCTTCGCGTACCGGGTGAGTGCGAACATGGTCGGCACGCGCTACTTCGGGACGTATCAATACAGCCCGAACGTTTCGGCTGGCGTAGTTTTCAAATTCTAGATTTTCAGTCCGCGAAAAATCAGTTTTGGCGTCGAGGAGGCGGCGGGGGTGCGTTCGGACTCGATAAATCCAACGGCGCGGACTGCCTGCTTTAGACGGCTGGTCGCGCCCGCTTGAGAACGCGACGGAAGAGCGCGTGCGATTCGGCGATTCCCGCGAGCCAGGTTCCCGCGAAGTAGATCAACCCGTAGGGCCCCAGAACTAGCACTGCCAGAATGATCGGGCGGTGGTGTCCCCAATAATGATGAATCGCCCAGCCCGCGGCGGCTGCCACGAGCGCGGCGGCCCAGAGTTTCGCCAGGTACGCCGCGGGAAGGCCGGTGGAGCCGATGCGACGATTGAGTGAGCGGCGAAGAAGGTGGAATTCGACCCAGGACGCGACGCCAGCGGAAATTGTGAGTCCGGCGACGCCCCAGCGCGGATCGATGCCGAAATGGCGCGGCAGCGGAATGGCACCAAGATAGCCGAGTCCGGTGGTGAGCAGGACCCGGACGATGGCGAACCAGAGCGGAGTCCGTGTGTCGCGCAGCGCGTAATAAGTCGAGGAGTAGAGGCGGCCGAGCGTGGATGCGAGCAGTCCTACCGTGGCGCCGGCGAGAATTCCCCAGACGTATGTCGCGTCGACCTGAGTGAAGCGGCCGCCGCGGGTGAGATAAATCGCGCCAACCACAACGTCACCGAGGATCAGGAACGCGGCGACCGACGGCACGACGAGAAATGCGATCTGGCGCAGGCCGGCATTCAGGCGCGCGCGCAGGATGGCGGCGACTTCGGTCTCGCTGCCCAGGGCGCCGGACATTTGCGGCAGTTCGGCCGCGGAAACCGACATGCCGAAGAGGCTGACCGGGAGCGTGTAGAGAGTCTGCGCGTAGGAAAGCGCGGAGACGGCGCCGATGACGGGTACGAGGCTGGCGAGCAGGACATCGACGTACGCACTGATCTGAACGACGCCGCGGCCGAAAAATACGGGAACGAAATTTTTTATGACCGTGCGGACGTTTGCGGTGTGGTAGGCCAGCGAAAGATGCAGTCCGTGCAGGAGGCGCAGAACCGTGGGCAGCTGGACGATCACTTGCAGCGCGCTGCCGGCGACCGAGCCCCAGGCCACCATCACGGCCAGCGGCTCGGGCGCATTGCGGCGGCCGTATTCGAGCATCGTGCCGATCATGGCGGCATTCCAGATCACGGGAGCCGTGTAGGAGAGAAAAAAGCGACGGTGGCTATTGAGGATTCCGAGGCACCAGGCGGAAAAGACCAGCAGGCCCGCGCCCGGGAACAGGATGCGCACGAGGCGGATGGTCAGCGCGCGCGTTTCGCCGTGGAAGCCGGGCGCGATGAGGGGGATCAGGTAAGGCGTGGCGAGCACGCCGATCAGCACGAGAATCGAAATCGTGAGAGCGAGAATTCCGGCGACGGCGCCGGCGGTGCGGCGCGCTTCTGCGTCGTCCCGGTGGGCGAGCAGGCCGGCATAGACGGGAATGAACGACGCGGACAGGACGCCTTCGCCGAACAGATTTTGCAGAGCGTTGGGGATCCGGAAGGCGGCACGAAAGGCGTCGGCGGCCAATGAGTTGCCGAAATAGTGCGCGAAGACGCGATCCCGAACCAAACCAGCGATGCGGCTGAAGAAGATTCCGGCGGCGACGAGAAATGCGTAGCGGCGCGTAGCGGCGCCGATCGCCTGGCTTTCGGCGGGCTGCGTCACGGAGCGAGAGGCGCCCGCGGCGCACGTTTCAGTTGGCGGCGAATCATCGGGGTGGTTTCAGGGCGAGAATAGCATGGGAGGCGGGCTGGCCGATGTCGACGCTCGTGCGGGTGTGTGCATGGGGAAACGTCGCAGCAGGAGACGCGCCCCGGTATCTGCGAGTGAAGGTACGGACATGAGTACCGCATGTTTCGTGAGTGGGATTGCGGCTCCTGGATTGGCTACCCGATGCGCGGAGATCGCAGCAAGTCGCGCAGATCCCGTTCCTCCGCCCGACGACTTAGAGGCCGCGCCGGGCTCAATAAAGGCAATGCTTTCAGCCAGTTTTCGGATGATCCCGACGCCTGAGGATAAGCCGGAAGCAAATGAAATTTACAACGATTGGAACTTCCCGACGATTGGCGCGTCTAACTATGAGGACGTCTGTGCATATGTCTGTAGTCTGGGCGCGCAGCGTTCCCCAGGGGGACGGGCATTGAGCCCGATTTGTCTGGATACTTCGACAGGAGCCGAGACCGAAATGCGCATTCGATTGATTCCAGCTTTGGCGACAGTGTTTCTTGCGTTGCCTGCATTGGCGGGCAGCACGAATTCCGCAACCTTCACCGCAACCCAGCCGATTACCGTGGGAACCAACCAGCTGAAGCCCGGCGCCTACACGTTCCAAGTGACGGAAGGACAGAATGAAGTGGAAGTTCTGCAAAAAGGCAAACTGGTCGCGAAAGCCCCTTGCCACTGGGTGAAGCTATCGGCAAAGCCGATGGCGTCGGAAGTGGACACGGATTCCGGCAAGGTGACGGAAGTCAGCTTCCGCGGAAACGACCAGGCCGTTCAGATCGACTGATGACCGAGACCTCGGGGAGGGCAGGCGCGGGCCCGTCCTGGGTTCTACTTCAGGTATTTATCAAGCCAGCCGAGGAACGTGGTGTACCACAGGTCGCTATTCTGCGGCTTGAGAATCCAGTGTCCCTCGTCGGGATAAACCAATAGTTTCGACGGGACGCCCTGGCGCTCGAGCGCGCTGAAAAATTCCAGGCTCTGCGTGTAGGGCACGCGGTAGTCGAGTTCACCGGTGATGACGAGCGTGGGAGTTTTGAATTTTCCGAGCGCGTCTGCGTAGGTCATCGGCGACCACTTTCTGTACATGTCCGGGCTCGTCCAGTACGGGCCGGCCATTTCCCAATCTTCAAACCACAGCTCTTCGGTGGCATAGGCGCTGTATTCGTCCCAATCGCCCGCGTGGCTGATGAGGCATTTAAAGCGGCCGGTGTGCGTGGCGAGCCAATCGACCATGTAGCCGCCGTAGGAACCGCCGGCGGCAGCCATGCGCGTCCCGTCGATAAACGGATATTTCGCGATCGCAGCGTCCACGCCCTTCATCAGGTCTTCGTACACTTTCCCGCCCCAATCGCGGCTGATTTCCTCCGTAAACTTGTGGCCGTAGCCGAACGATCCGCGCGGATTGATCATCAGCGCGACGTAGCCGGGAGCGGCCATCACCTGCTGATTCCATCGGTAGCCCCAGGCATCGTCCCATTCGCCTTGTGGTCCGCCGTGAATAAGCAGCAGCAGCGGATATTTTTTTGACGGATCAAAATGCGGCGGGCGGATCAGAAGGGCTTCGACCTGTGTTTTTTCCGCGCCTTCGAACCAGAAAGGCTCGACGCTATGCAGATCAAGCTGGGAGAGCAGGGCGCCGTTGGCGTGCGTGAGCTGGCGAATATGAGAGCCGTCGGAATTGGCGACGAAGACTTCCGCGGGCATGGTCAGGTCCGTGCGCGTGAAGGCGATCAGGTGGCCGTCGCGGCTCATATCGAAATCGGTATTCGCGCTGTCGCCGAGGACGACTTTCGGAGCGCTGCCCCCGGTCGCTGCGATCGAGTAAATCGGAAGCTCGGCCCGGTCCTCCGTTTGGAAAAAGATCACCTTGCTGTCGGCGGACCATGCGGGTGAATTCACGTTGCGGTCGAAGTTCTCGCTCAGGTTGGTAATGGCGCCCTGTGCGCGATCGTAGAGCATCAGCCGCCAACGGTCGCTTTCGTATCCGGCCACCAGCTGCGCGCGGTAGGCGATGAATTTGCCGTCGGGTGAATACGCCGGCCCCCAGTCGTCGCCGGGATTCTTGGTGATGCGTTTCGGAGCCGATGCGCCGGAGACGGGCACGGTAAAAAGGTCGCCATTCGTGCTCGTAGCTTCGTCCTTGTCGGTATTCGCGGTGAAACACAGCTCCTGGCTATCGGGCGAGAAGGCGATGGCTTCGGCGCCATCGAGGCTAAAGGGTGGTACATCGTAATCGGCGCCGGGCGTGAGGTCCCGCGGAGCGCCGCCGCTGGCCGCAGCGACGAAGAGATGGCTGCGCTTGCCGTCCGACCATGCGTTCCAGTGCCGATAGAGGAGCTTTTCGGCGATGTGCGCCTTCACTTTGCTTTTGTCTTTCGCCGAGTCGCGCGCGACGTTGCAGGCATCGTCGGTGCAATCGGGATAGACATTTGAAGTGAATTCGATCCAGTCGCCGTCGGGCGACCAGAGCACGTTGTCCGCGCCGCCGGAAAGGGAAGTGACCTTCACCGGAGAACCGCCATCGACGCCGACGGTGAAGACCTGCGCCGTGCCGTCGACGACCGAGACATACGCGATCTTTTTCGAGTCAGGCGACCAGCGGGCGCGCTCGTCGCCGCCGCCTTGCGTCAATGGGCGGGGCTCGCCGCCTGCGACGGCAACGATCCAGATGTTTTTCACCAGATGATTCGCGTCGTAGTCCGGTGTGGCGACGCTGTAGGTGACCCATTGACCGTCGGGAGAGATTTGCGGGTCACTGAGTCGATGCATGGCGATCAGGTCGCGAAAGGTGATGGCGCGTTTGTTGGCGGCGGCTTGTGCACGCGCCCCATGCGCGCTCATCGACAGCGCCACCAGCATCGCGATCGCCACGGCGATGGTTGTTCGTTTGCTGCGAATCATGCGGCCTCCTGCAAATTGCAAATTTGCGCGACGGCGAGGGCCCGATTTACGGCGAGAGCGGATGCAGAATCTCGTCCAGCATATCCGGGCGATTCGGCACGCGCTGCAAATGGGGGAACTTGGCGCCGCCGTGATAGTCGATCGTGTAGTCGACGACCTGCAGACCGTTTGCGACCTTCAACTGAACCGGTGTCGTGGTGGAAGCGGCCACGGCGCTCCGAAGCGCATCGAGCGTAAATGTCTGGCCGGCGACCTCGGCGATTTTCATTCCCGGTCCGAGGCCGGCCTTGAATGACGGCCCGTCGAAGAGAACGGTGACGAGCGTGCCGTCGTCTTTTGCCACCAATCCGATCGAACAGAGCAAGTTCGCCTGCTTCTGTACGACCTCGTGGACTCGTTCGTATTCGTTGGGCTGGTCGTTGTAAATCATCTGCCATCCACTGGCGAGCAGGGCTTCCTCAGGTGTTTTCGGCGCAAGCGAATCGAGGCGGGTGCGCAGGAATCGGGTCCAGTCGTAAGGTGCGACGGCGTTGAGACCCGCGACCACGTCTTCAAACGTATAGGTTTTCAGCGCAGGCTCGCCGCCGGCGCCGCCGTGAAACGCGTGCGAGAAATCGTTCATCGATTTGTTGTCTTTGGTGAGCTTCCGAATAGTGGTATCCACGTCCAGCCATAGAAAGACGCTTTCATCGTAGAAGTCGGTGTCCCGGCGCCAATTCTTCCAATCATCGTCGGCATTGTAGAGAACCACCGCGGAATCGGCCGTGTCCTGGAGAGGCCGCCAACTGCGTCCCGGCTCGTGATCGTAGTAGGCCACGAAGTGGGCGAAAAGCTCGTGCGCAAGATCGTTGTTGATCAGACCGCTGCGCGCGGCCAGCACGTCGCCCCAGTATTCCGTGAGTCCTTCGTAAACCCACAGCAGGTCGTCGCGCATGGGTTGGTGGAAATCGGACGTCGCGAGATCCTCCGGGCGGCGGTATTTGCCGTTCCACGAATGCGTGAATTCGTGAGGGAGCAGCTCGGCGCCCTCCTCGATGAAATCGGGATCCGTGAGCATTTTTTCGTAACTGCGGTCGTCGCTCGATTCGTGATGCTCGAGACCGAAGTGAGCGGTGTGTTCGCTGAGAGTGAGCAGGAAGTGGTAGTCGCGATAGTGGCGCGAGCCGAAAAGCGCGCCGGTTTCGGCGACGAGTTTGCGGTAGGCGGCTTCGGTTTCAGGCTTCATGGCCAGATCCGCTTCGCTATCGGCGGCGATGTCGATTTCGTGCGGGACATCGGAGCCGGACGTCAGCGGAATCACGCGGAAAAATCGACCGGAGAGAACCGGCGAGTCGACCAAGGTAGTGAGGGGAGCGGCGTCGAACGTAATCGTGTCGCCCGTCTGTTTTGCGCCCGGCAACGCAGTGCCGAATTTCCAGCCCGCGGGAATTTTCAGGCTCGGGCCGTAGATCAGATCCTTCGCGGCGAAGCCTTTCGGATAGAGGATTACCTGGTTCCAGCTCAAATCGTTCAGGTAGGCAGTGGACGATGCTCCTGAAGAGTAGCCTGAGCCTACGCCCGAAATCAGAAAATCGAATTTCACGTCGAGGGATGTGACCCCCGCCGGGACCGTGAGATGAAACGCAAACATATCCAGGAGATCGCGACGCCAGGGAAGGACCTTTTTGTTCGCGGAGAATTTCAGGCCGGCGATGTTGTTGATCGGGCCCGTAGGCATGTGTTCACCCGGAATCCATTCCGGGAATAGGAGCGTCAGGGGACCTGGCTGGACCGGAACGGTCAGATGCGTGTGAAGCAGGCGCTGGGGGGCTTCGGTCGCGTCAACCTCCACGCGGATGATTCCGGGCCGGACTGCTGCGTTTGCCGAGCAGCCAAGAGCCAACATCAATGCGGTTAGCGCCGCCGAGCGGGCCAAGCCATTGCAAATACGTCCCCTCATCGCTATCTCCCTGAACGATGGCTTCCGGTGACACCGGGTCGATCTGGCTCGGAGTGGCCCTTTATTTTTAACAGTTTAGCTCCGTTTTCTTTTGCATTTGCGGCATATATCCTATGCGATCGAGGCCAAATCTCCAAGCCTCGCGTCCCGTCTGAATCCTCGTTTTCCCGGGGTGTTGGCTGCTTGCGCAACCTCCAACCTCGCATAGTACTAGACCCACCGGCCGATATAGTAATTTGCGAGTAATGCGCCACCATACCAGTAGCCCGACCGAGCCGATCGGCACACCGGCCGACGTGAACCGCGAGCTGGCGGAGCTGCGCGAGGCGAACGGGCGTCTTCGCGCGTTGCTGGACGCTTCGACGTTGAACGCCATCGTGGGATCGGATCCAAGCGGATTAATCACGGTGTTTAACACCGGCGCCGAACGCATGCTCGGCTACACCGCCCAGGAGATGGTCGGCAAACAGACTCCCCTGATATTTCATCTTGCGTCGGAAATCGAGGCGCGCGGCGCGACGTTGAGTGAAAAGTACGGGCGTCCGATTGCGGGCCATTCCGTATTCGTCGAGCAGGCGCGTCGCGGCGAAACCGAAGAGCGCGAGTGGACCTTCGTGCGGAAAGACGGCTCGCGTCTGATCGCGAGCGTCTTCATCAACGCCATGTTCGACGAGCAGGGGAAAATCACCGGATTCGTGGGCATCGCGCACGACATCACCAAGCGCAAGGAATTCGAAAAAAACCTGCTGTTGCTGACAGAACGCCTTTCGCTGGCTACTTCAGTGGCGGCCGTGGGCGTGTGGGAGTGGGACGTCGCGAACAGTTCCATGACGTGGGACGAGACGATGTCCCAGATCTACGGGTTCAAGTTGACTCCCGAGAATCCCTACGAACAGTGGAGCCGGACCGTTCTGCCAGACGATTTGCCGCTCGCCGAAGGAGCCCTGAAAAAAACCCTCGATCAGAAAGCGCGTGCGACGGTGGATTTCCGCATCCGGCGCGCCGACGGCTCGATCCGGTATCTGGCGGCCGCGGAAGGCGCGGTGCTCGATGACGAGGGAAACGTCAGCAAGATCATCGGCGTGAATATCGACGTAACCAACCGCAAGGAAGCCGAAGCAGATTTGCAGCGCGCCAAAGAAGAAGCCGAGGCAGCCAACCGTGCCAAGAGCGAGTTCCTGGCGAACATGAGCCATGAAATTCGTACGCCCATGAACGGGATCATGGGCATGACGGAACTGGTCCTCGATACGGAGCTCGACTCCGAGCAGCGTGAATACCTGACGCTGGCGAAGATTTCGGCGGACTCGTTGCTTTCTCTGATCAACGACATATTGGATTATTCGAAAATCGAAGCCGGCAAGCTCGATATCGACGCCATCGACTTTAATCTCGGCGATTGCCTGGGCGATACCATGAAAACGCTCAGTCTGCGGGCGCACCAGAAGGGGCTGGAGCTGGCATTCGAGATCGAACCGGACGTGCCCGATGCGATCGTGGGCGACCCTGGGCGGCTGCGGCAAATCATCCTGAATCTCGTGGGCAACGCGATCAAGTTCACGGAACAAGGCGAAGTCGTCCTTTCCGTGCAGCTGTTGACGAACGTGCAAGGCGAGGTCCAGTTGCGGTTCACCGTCGCGGACACCGGCATCGGCATCGCGCCGGAGAAGCAAGCAGCTATTTTTGAGGCTTTCCGACAAGCCGATGGCTCCATGACCAGGAAATATGGCGGTACGGGGCTGGGGCTGACGATTTCCTCGCGGCTGGTCGATTTAATGGGTGGGCGAATCTGGGTCGATAGCGTGTTGGGCGAGGGCAGCCGGTTCTATTTCACGGCGAATTTCAGAATCCAGAAAGCGGCGACGAGGACCGTCGTGCCGCGCGACCCCGAAACATTGCGCGACATGCGGGTGCTGATCGTGGATGACAACGCAACCAATCGGCAAATCTTGGTGAAAATGCTGGAAAGCTGGCGAATGGTGCCGACCGTCGCCGACAGCGGCGCGAAGGCGATGGTGACGCTCACAGAATCGAAAGGCATCGGCCGCACGTTTCCGCTGATCCTGCTGGACGCGCAGATGCCGGAAATGGATGGGTTCGCGCTCGCCGAATACATCAAGCGGCACCCGAGCTTCCGGGCGGCCACGATCATGATGCTCAGCTCGGCTGGCCAGCGGGGCGATGCGATGCGATGCCGAGAGCTGGGAGTGGCGGCCTATTTGACGAAACCCGTGCGCCAGACCGAGCTGATGGACGCGATCCTGACGGCGCTCGGAACGCGGGCGCGGGAGGAAGAGAAGCCGGCGCTCGTCACGCGCCACACGCTGCGAGAAAGCCAGAACCGGCTGAAGGTGCTGCTGGCGGAAGATAACGCCGTCAATCAGCTCGTCGCATTGCGGCTGCTCGAGCGGTTTGGCCACACCGTGACAGTGGCGGCCAACGGCAAGAAAGCCGTCGAGGCGTGGAGCAAGGGCGGTTTTGACGCGATCCTGATGGATGTGCAAATGCCCGAGATGAATGGCTGGGAGGCCACGCAGGAGATTCGGGATCGCGAGCGGTCGGGGGGCCAGCGCATTCCGATCATTGCCATGACCGCACATGCCATGAAGGGCGACGACGAGCGCTGCTTCGCCGCCGGCATGGACGACTACCTAACCAAGCCGATTCGCACCGAAGAACTGATGGCTACGCTCGAGAAAATCGGCAACCGGAAACAGGCCCAGCAGACGCAGACGGCGCCGTCGAAAGCAGGTATGGAGAAAGAGAAAGAATCGGAAGCGATTGAACTTGCGGCGGCCCTTGAACGTCTGGGCGGCGACCGCGGGCTCTATGACGAGCTGGCGGAGGTCTTCAAGAAAGAATGCCCGACCTTCGCAGCGGAGATGCGCAAAGCTCTCGACGCCCGCGATTTGAAGGCGCTGGCGCGCAGCGCGCATACCTTGCGCGGAGCGTCGTCCAATCTGGGAGCGGTGGCCGTGGCTGAAGCTGCGCTCAATCTGGAGAGGCTGGCGCGTTCCGAAGAGCTCGAAAGCGCCCGCGGACAACTCGAAATCCTTCAGAAAGAAGTCGAACGCTTGTTTTCCGAGCTGGAAGTCCTGCGCGCCCGCTAACGGCCCCGAATCTTTCGACGCCCTGTTGAGTCGACATGAATAGTGAACGAACGCCGAAAAAGCGGGTCCTCATCGCCGAAGACGATGCCGTCTCCCGTCACGTGCTAAAAAGCTTCCTGAACAAATGGAATTACGACGTAACCGTGGAAACGGACGGGGCCGCGGCCCTGCGAATCCTGGAAAGCGACGACTCACCGCGCCTGGCGGTGCTCGATTGGATGATGCCGGGCATGGAAGGCGTGCAAATCTGCCAGCGGATCCGTGAGCGCAAGAAGGGACCCTACATTTACGTGCTGCTTCTGACTGCGCGCAGCGAGAAACGCGACCTGTTGCGCGGACTCGAGTTGGGTGCCGACGACTACCTGACGAAGCCTTTCGATTCCGAGGAACTGCGCGCCCGGCTGCTGGTAGGCGAGCGCATTCTGACGCTGCAGGACGACCTGATTGCGGCGCGGGAGGAGCTGCGATTTCGCGCCACGCACGACGTGCTCACGGGCGTCTCGAATCGCGCCGCGGTGATGGACGCGCTGCGCGGCGAGTTGTCGCGGCAGGTGCGCGAGCAGCGGTCGTTCGGAGTCATTCTTGTGGATATCGACCATTTTAAGAACGTCAACGACACATTCGGGCACCTTTGCGGTGACGAAGTGCTGCGTTGGGTCACGCGACGGATGAAGGAGTGCGTGCGCCCGTACGACACGCTTGGCCGTTATGGTGGCGAGGAATTTCTGATCATCGCTTCCGATGTGGACGGCAACGGCGCGCTGGCGCTGGCCGAGAGAATTCGCAGCATCGTGGAATCGAAGCCCGTGGTGACGCAAGCCGGCGAGGTGAGCGTTACCGTCAGCCTGGGCGTCGCGGTGAGCACAAGCACGCGCAGCGCCGATCCTCAGATGCTGCTGCGTCTAGCCGACCAAGCTCTCTATCGCGCGAAAGACAACGGACGAAACCGCTGCGAGCTGGCGGCTGTCCCGGGATCGACCGCCCTGGCGACCGCAACCGCGGGCGAAATACCCCTGAAGCCCGGCCCGAGCTGACGTTGCGCGGGAGGTCCCCCTTCCCGCTGAGGGATTTAAATCGAGGCGCTAACGGCCTACGAAGTTTCGCGGTAGCTCCGTACTTCATTTAGTGTATGGCGCCGTTCGGCATGCCTGCCTATCCTGCCTGCTGCAATAATTCGCGGTGATTCGAGCGGGAGGGAGGTCGAAGCTCATGCCATTGATCAATATTGTGATCGTTCTGATCGTGGTGGGAATCCTGCTGTGGCTGATCAATCGCTACATTCCGATGCAGGGGACCATCAAGTCGATTTTGAATGCGGTGGTAGTGATCTGCGTGGTCCTGTGGCTGCTGAATGTGTTTGGGCTGTTTACGTGGCTGCCGCACATTCGCGTCGGATCGTAGCCGTTCCAGCCCTTCCAGCGCAGCACGTGCTCGCGTCCGGGACCTGAAATCTGACGGACCTGCTCTGATGTCGGGTCGCGGCGAATCAATTCAGGCGAGCAGACGCGTTAGCATGTCCTGGATTGCTGCTTCGATCGTTCCCTTGAACGGTGTGGCCAGCAGGGGCAGTTTGCCCTCAACCGTCACCGCCCCGGGGTTGACCGCGACGCTTGCCGCCACCGAATGGCCCATCGCTGTTCCGCTGAAGTTCCCCACATAGCCTTCCCAACTTTCGTTCAACTCGCGGACTTTCTCAGGATTCTGATTCTTTGCCTGGGTGACGGCCTTTTTGATCCGCTTCAGCGCGTCGGCTTGGGTGAGCTTGTGCGAAACAGAAACGTGGATACTCGGCATATGGTTTCCTCTGATTTTAGATGCAGCCGGAATGCGCCATGCGCGACGCCAGGAATGGTCGCGGCTGCCACTCCGGTGTAGCCAGGATTCAACTCGAGAAACGTCCCGCGTCTTACCGAAGGGACGCGACCAGGTCAAAACGGTCGAGGTTCATCACCTTGTTCCAGACTCCCACGAAGTCCTGGACAAACTTTTCGTGCGCGTCCGAGCTAGCGTAAACCTCCGACAGGGCGCGGAGTTGGGCGTTTGAACCGAAGATGAGATCGGCTCGCGTCGCCGTCCAGCGGACTTCCCCCGTCTTGCGATCTCGTCCTTCAAAGGTGTTGTTGGCATCGGAGGTCGCCTTCCAAACCGTACGCATGTCGAGCAGGTTGATGAAAAAGTCGTTGGTCAGTGCCTCTGGCCGCCTGGTGAAGACTCCGAACTTCGTCTGTCCGAAGTTGGTGTTCAGCACGCGCATGCCACCGATCAGTATGGTCATTTCCGGCGCCGTCAGCGTGAGCAACTGCGCCTTGTCCAACAGTGCGACTTCGGCTGGTGTCTCCGCGTTCCCATTGGCGTAAGAGCGGAAGCCGTCGGCGGCCGGTTCGAGCACCGCGAAGGATTGCACATCGGTCTGCTCCTGCGAAGCATCCATGCGCCCTGGGCTGAATGGAACGGTCACCCAGATGCCAGCGTTTTTCGCGGCCTTCTCGACACCCGCGCAACCAGCCAGGACGATCAAATCGGCAAGAGAGATTTTCTTGTCGCCAGACTGCGAGCTGTTGAAGTCACTCTGAATCTTTTGGAGTGCCTTCAGCACCTTCTGCAACTGCGCCGGCTGATTGAGCTTCCAATCCTTTTGTGGAGATAGGCGGATGCGCGCGCCGTTTGCTCCGCCACGCTTGTCCGATCCACGGTAGGTGGACGCCGACGCCCAGGCAGTGGAGACGAGTTCGGAGACCGTCAATCCCGAGGCAAGAATCTTCTCTTTGAGCGCGGCGACATCCTGATCGTCGACCAGCACATGATTCAGTTCGGCGATGGGGTCCTGCCAGAGGAGTTCTTCCCTGGGAACTTCCGGACCGAGGTAGCGCGCGCGAGGTCCCATGTCGCGGTGAGTGAGCTTGAACCATGCACGGGCAAAGGCATCGGCGAATGCGGCTGGATTCTGGTAGAAGCGCCTCGCGATTTTTTCGTAGACCGGATCGAATCGCAAAGAAAGATCGGTGGTCAGCATGGCCGGCGCGTGACGCTTGGAGGAGTCGTGAGCATCCGGCACGGTGCCTGGGCCTGAATCACCTTTCGGCTTCCACTGGTGCGCGCCTCCCGGACTCTTGGTCAGTTCCCACTCGTATTTGAACAGGTGCTCGAAGAAGTCGTTACTCCATTTTGTCGGCGTGCTGGTCCAGGTGACTTCCAGGCCGCTGGTAATTGCGTCACCTGCGATGCCAGAGGCGTAAGCGCTTGTCCAGCCCAGGCCCTGCTCCTCAATCGGAGCGCCTTCGGGCTCAGCTCCCACGTGTTGCTTGGAAGGGGCGGCTCCGTGAGTCTTGCCAAAAGTGTGACCGCCTGCGATCAAGGCGACGGTCTCTTCATCGTTCATAGCCATGCGAGCGAAGGTCTCGCGGATATCCTTGGCTGCCGCAATCGGATCCGGAACGCCTTCCGGGCCTTCCGGATTGACATAAATGAGACCCATCGTCGTAGCGCCGAACGGACCCGCGAGTTCGCGCTCACCGGAATAGCGTTTGTCCGTCCCGAGCCAGGTTGTTTCAATTCCCCAGTTGACGTCGAGGTCTGGTTCCCAAACGTCGGGACGTCCGCCCGCGAAACCAAAAGTCTGAAAGCCCATGGTTTCCAGGGCGACATTACCGGCGAGGATCAACAGGTCGGCCCACGAGATCTTCTTTCCGTATTTCTGCTTGATTGGCCAAAGCAGGCGGCGAGCTCGATCGAGATTGACGTTGTCAGGCCAGCTATTGAGTGGAGCGAAACGCTGTTGTCCTCTGCCGCCGCCTCCGCGGCCGTCACCCGTACGGTACGTGCCAGCACTGTGCCACGCCATGCGAATAAACAGCGGACCGTAATGGCCGAAATCGGCAGGCCACCACTCCTGCGAGTCGGTCATCAACGCCGCAAGATCCTTTTTCAGAGCCGTATAGTCAAGGCTCTTGAACGCCTCAGCGTAGTTGAAATTCTCCCCCATGGGGTCGGACAGCGAGGAGTGCTGATGCAGCAGATTCAGGTTCAACTGGTTGGGCCACCAGTCACGGTTCGTGGTGCTTGCGCTGGTGCTGTGATGGAACGGGCACTTCGCTTCGGGTGACATGACTCTCTCCTCCAGGTGTTTCAATTCAACGAATGAAGTCGTTGAAATCCATGCATCGATCTGGGCGAACTTAAAGTAACATCATTGCAGGAGATAGTTCCAATACCTAAATCGCATTCTAGGTATAGGCATATCCTATGGAATTTCACCAGCTACGATATGTTTGCGCCATCGCGGATACAGGCAACTTCAGCCGCGCTGCCGAGCGCTGTCAGATCGCCCAGCCCTCGCTCTCCCAGCAAGTCTTGAAGCTCGAGGGCGATCTCGGCGCGAAACTTTTTGACCGCCTGGGGCGTAGCGTCCGCCTCACAGAGGTCGGTCGCGCCTTTATTCCTCACGCCCGCGCGATTCTGGAGCAGATGGACGTGGCGCGAGCAAGTGTTTCCCACAAGAACGCGGACTTTCGCGGCAGCGTAGCCGTGGGTGTCATTCCGACGGTTACGCCCTATCTGATCCCGAGTTATACGGCGGCTTTTGCAAAGAAGTATCCCGACGCGAAACTGCGCATCGTCGAAGAAACCACATCGATCCTGGTAGAAGGTCTTCGGAATCTGTCCATCGACGTCGCGATTCTTGCTCTCCCATTGCGCCACAAGGACCTGGAGTTGTTTCCTATCCGCACGGAGCCCCTCTTCGTGGTGATGAGAAGAGATCATCCACGCGCCTCCGCAGAATCTCTGGCCCTCAAAGATCTCCGCGGAGAATCGTTCGTCATGTTGCGCGACGGCCACTGTTTCCGGGACCTCAGCATTGCGACCTGCACCCGGGCCCGCATTACGCCGAACATTGCATTCGAAAGCGGCCAGTTCAGCAGTCTGCTGGGGATGGTTGCGGCCGGTGTCGGCGTCTCGCTCGTCCCGGAAATGGCGATTGACCGCAACGTGGGTTGCCGTTATGTGCGCCTCAGTGACGCTCAGGCCAGGCGTACGATTGTGGCCGCGGTCTTGCGCGGCCGCAGCTTCAACCGCATCCAACAGGCCTTTGTGTCCGGAATTAAAGGCCGAGCGACGGAAGCCCACCTCGGAAAAACGTCTGCCGCGAATCGCTCCACACGACGCTAAAGATGGCGAAGCGAACGCCCGGCGCCTGGATGCTCCGGTCGAAGGGATGCTTGCTACGGGTGGCCGGGTAAGGAGGTGGTCGTGTGCGCTGTTTTCCTGGAACCTCAGGTCGGGGTTCGACTCCCGCCAGCCCAACAGGGACGTATCGTCGGGTACGTGCAGCAAAGGTGCGGTCAAGCGTCGGCTTTTAGGGTCGCAGGAACTTGCATGGGAACAAGAAAGTTGCTGGCGAGAAGATAGGCAAACAAGTGTCCGAGAGGCGGCGCGTGCCGCAGCTGGGTGGCCGAAACCATTCCATTCGTTTCACTCCATTCCCAACCGCTAACGGAAAAAGCCTTCAGTCTTTCGCTCAGTTCCGCCGAGTTCATCGGATAAACGTAGATGCGGACGTTCTGTGCGAGAAGACGTGCAAGGGCCTCCAGAAGTCTGCCTTCGAGATTGCCGTAAATGCCCTCAAACGCTTGAATCATCAGGGAAAGACCAACGGCGAAGCGCACAGGCGCCTGCGTGTAGCGGTTTACGAGAGCCTTCATATTGTAGAGCTCGCTTTGGCGAAAAAGCAGCACGTCGCCGCCAGCAGCCAGAAGAGCGTCGATACGACGAAGCAAGTCAGGGACTTCCGGCGCCGGTTCGTTCGGCGTGAGCGGAGCAGCCGTCAGGCAAAAAAAGCCGGCGGGCGAAACCTTTGTATCGCCCAGATCCTTCTGAAGCGCCTGAATGGCTGAGGTCAACAATCGCATGTGAACTTGCGAGTGAGATGGATCGCCGTGGCCAAAGTATCCCGGGGCCAGCACTAAGGGTTTCTTGTAAAGAGCTTCGGTCGGAGGAACGGTGGGGCCCTTGGAGGGGAAAAACACAGAGTCGGCGAATCCACGACTGACCAAGTGGGCTAGAAGGGTGCGGCGATCCAAACTTTCGAATGCCGGCCCGCGAAGATCCACGTAGTCGATCTCGATTCGCTCCTTGACGACGTCTTCCGCCAATCCTGCCAGAAACGTTTCCTCGGTCTGCAATTCATAGAAGGCGGCGTAAATGAGATTGACGCCCAGAATACCGATGGCTTCCTGCTGGAGGACATTCGAAGGATCGCGCATATTGATGTGCAGCAGGACGTCGTTTGCGGGGCCGGCGGGCTGCGATTGAAAGCGCAGACCGACCCAGCCGTGCGGATCGTTCGTCCCGGCGAAGTTGCGCGCGGAGACGGTATCAACAAAGGAGAAGAAGCGCGTATGCGAACCACGCGTAGCGCTCAGCTGCGCGAGAAGCTGGGTCCATTCCTTGTCCAGCATGGCCTCGAGTCGCTGCCTGGATACGTAGCGCGATCCGGAGCCGTAAAGATCGTCGCTGACTTCCTTGTCGTAGGCGGAAACAGTTTTGGCGACCGTATCGGAGGCGCCTCCCACTACAAAGAACCAGTGCGAGACTTCCTGTCCGGCACCGATTTCGGCGAAAGAACCGAAGGCGGATGAATTGAGGTTCAGAGTCAGCGCTTTATGGTGAGTGTCGAGTTTTTCAGTGGAAGGCATCGTCGGGCTCCGCGCGCGCGACCGTCTGACAGGTGCGTGGCATCGTTGACGGGCAAGCGAAACTCGGCGCGCGCGGACGATTTTACCCGAGATTTTTTGATTTCTAAAACAGCAAGGACTGAGCAACCGTTTGGTCCTGATACGCGTTGATTGCACCGTGTTCCTTCCGGGCCGTCGGAAAGGGTCACCGGGGCCTCATTCACGCATTTGCCGGAAAAGTGAAGTTCGAGTTCATAGGGACGGTTCTGTCCGGTTTGCGTTAATCGGGCATTGACCCTACTTCGCGCGCGGCAATCACGCCCTTTGGTTCCTGAATCTGTATAATCCGTTGACACAATGGCGCTTTCGGTCGGCACAGAGCTAGGTCCTTACGAAATCCTCGGCGCGATAGGTGCGGGCGGGATGGGCGAGGTGTATCGCGCGTCTGACTCGCGCCTGGGCCGTGAAGTTGCGCTGAAGATTGTCCCGGGATCATTTGTGGGAGATGCGGATCGCCTCCGTCGCTTCGAGCAGGAAGCTCGCGCCGTCGCCGCGTTAAACCATCCGAACATTCTCGCTGTGTTCGATATAGGCCAGCACGAAGGCTCGCCCTTTCTCGTGTCTGAATTGCTGGAAGGCGAGAGCCTGCGCGAGATACTCGATCGTGGGCCTTTAGCACCGCGGAAAACGATCGAATACGGAGTACAGATCTCCCATGGGCTCGCCGCCGCGCATGAGAAAGCAATTGTTCACCGGGATCTGAAGCCGGAAAACATTTTCGTCACGAAAGACGGGCGAATTAAGATCCTGGATTTTGGGCTGGCGAAGCTCGTGCAGCCGTCCGGCGACGTGGAGAATTCCGTCACTCTCGCGACTCTGACGACTGGCGCCACCGGAGCCGGCGTGGTGCTGGGCACGCCGGGCTATATGGCGCCGGAACAAGTGCGCGGGCAAGCTGCGGATGCGCGAACAGACATCTTTGCATTCGGTGCGGTGCTCTACGAAATGCTGTCCGGTGTGCGTGTATTTCGACGCGATACTCCTGCCGAAAGCATGACCGCGATTCTGCGTGAGGACCCGCCGGAGATCGCAGACGCGACCCGCCTGGTCTCGCCAGCCCTCGACCGCATCGTGCGGCGCTGCCTGGAAAAGAGCCCAGAACAACGATTTCAATCTGCGCGTGATCTCTCGTTCGCGCTCAGCGCGCTATCGGGAACCGATGCCAGCGGGTTTACCAAGGTGGCTGCGGCGCCTGCTGTTTCTCGTCGCATTTCGTGGCGATTTTGGGCGCCTGTCGCAGCGGCGATGATCGCAATCGCCGTAGGGACATGGTTGATCGCGCGACAGCCTGGCGCCCCTTCCACGCGCATGCAATTTGCGATTACGGTTCCGGGCGAAGTGACCAATATGGCTATTTCGGCCGACGGCAAAATGCTTGCGTATGTCTCGCCAGACGCGAACAGTGGCATACCGATGCTTTTCGTGCAACGCGTCGGCAGCGCCACCGCAACAGAGTTGGGCAACACAGAGGGTGCGAGTTATCCGTTTTGGTCGCCTGACGATACAGCCGTAGGCTTTTTCGCAAGTAGCGGGCTTCAGAGAATCTCCATCGCGAACGGCTCTCTACAAACACTGGCGCGCGTGAACTTCGCTCGCGGGGGAACGTGGGGTTCCAAAAATGTGATTCTTTACACGCCCGACCCCGGCGGCCCAATCTGGCGAGTGAACGCCGACGGAAGCGGCGCAGCGGCGGTCACCACGCCCGATACGAAGATCGATTCGCACCGCTGGCCGCTATTTCTGCCGGACGGAGATCATTTCCTCTTTCTCGCAGCGAGATTTGGGACTGCTGCAGAGGATGCCGTATCCGCGATTTATCTAAGCTCGCTCAGCGGCAAACAATTTACGAGATTGGTTTCAGCCAGGTCGAACGCGGCGTATGCGGAAGGCGCACTGTTGTATTTGGATGAGCAAAAAGCTCTGCGAGCCGTCTCCTTCGATCCTGAAACAGGGGTAGTTGGAGGAGAGCCCCGCGTGATCGTGGATGCTGTGGGGTTTCAGCCTTCGGTTTACTGGGGAGCATTTGCGGTTGCCTCAAACGGGACGGTGATCTACAGCGCGACCGCAGAGGCGGCCCAATCGATGTTGACATGGTATGACGGGACGGGGAAAGAGCTGGGGCGGGTCGGTGAATCGGGCGTCCAGGCAAACCCGACACTCTCGCCAGATGGCAATCGCGTGACAGTCGATGTCACTGACTTGAAGGCGAACAATACGGATGTCTGGATCGACGAGCTCAATAAGGGGACCAGCACGCGATTCACCTTCGATCCAGCGGAGGAAACGGACGGTGTCTGGTCGCGGGACGGCAAAATGATTGCCTACCGCACGGTGGCGAATGGATCGGGAGTAAATCTGAAGAATGCCAGCGGATTACAGCCAGAAACGACATTGGTCAAAGTTAAGAACGTACTGAAAACTGTGGACAACGCCGACAGCTACGACCTCATCCCCAATTCCTGGTCCGCGGACGATTCGCAAATTCTGTGCGCTATGCAAACCAACACTAAGGAGTCGCTGGGATCCGTGCTCGTTTTGGTTCCCGCCAGCGGAGGAGAAATAACGCAGTTTTTGCCGAAAGACTCCAGCAAGACGAATGGACAAATTTCTCCGGATGGGAAATGGGTGGCGTACGCGTCGAATGAATCGGGTGAATGGGAGATTTACGTAACAACCTTCCCAAACGCGGCCGGAAAATGGCAAGTCTCACGCGGAGGCGGAACGGAGCCGCGGTGGCGAGGCGACGGCAAGGGGATCTATTACATCGGGCCTACTGAGACGCTGATGGCGGTGCCGGTGGAAACAGGTGCAACGTTGTCCTCGGGTGCGCCGGTCGCGCTATTTCAGATTCGGGGGCGGGCGCCGATATCGTCCACCGACCTCTTCACGTATGACGTTACAAAAGATGGAAAGCGCTTTATCGTGAATCAATATCTCAAGCCGGATCACGTCGCGCCGCTGACAATCGTGCAGCATGCGTTTGCGGAACCGCCAAACTGATGGCCTGAAACATGGCGTCATGAAGCGAACGTATACCAGCCTCAGACGGTCTCCGGTCTACGCTAGCCAACCAGGTGAGCTCCAAAAGCGAAACCGGAGCGCCCACGACCAGTGCAGCCTTACTTAGAAGTGATTTCGCCATACCGGCGAGCAGAGTATAGAAGTCGGACGCGCAAGGTCCGAGTACGCACTTTTCCGGCAAGCGTTAATCCGGCATTTGGTTGGAACTGCTTGGGCGCGCTCTCGTGCAAGTTCGGATATGAGGCCGCATTTTACACTCCCCCGGGTTGCCGTCTTGTGTCCAACCATAGTAAGAAAGGGGCGGAACTCCGGAGGTCGAGGTAGGTGATGATGCCGAACGAAGCGGAGATAGCAGCTTTCAGGGCCAGCCTGCGCGGAGAGTTAATAGAGCCCAGCGATCCGAGTTACGACGCGGCTCGCAAAGTGTACAACACGATGATCGACCGGCGTCCGCGACTGATTGCGCGCTGCGCTGACGTGGCCGATGTAATAGCGGCGGTCAAGTTTGCCCGCGAGCAAGGTTTGCTTGTGGCGATTCGTGGTGGCGGGCACAACGCGGGCGGCTTGGGAGTGTGCAACGACGGGTTGGTGGTCGATCTTTCGTCGATGAGTTACGTTCATGTGGACCCGAGGAGGAAAACGGTGCTGGTCGGCGCTGGCGCGCTGTGGCGCCATGTGGATCATGCCACGCATGCGTTCGGTCTAGCGGTCCCGTCGGGCATCATTTCGACGACTGGCGTTGCTGGATTGACGTTAGGCGGCGGCATCGGTTACCTGACGCGACGGTACGGCTTGACAATCGACAATCTGCTAGCCGTCGAAATGGTGCTGGCTGACGGGCGGTTCGTCACGGCCCACGCCAAGGAAAATGCTGACCTGTTCTGGGCGGTGCGCGGAGGTGGCGGCAACTTCGGTGTCGTGACGTCGTTTCTGTTCAAGGCGCATCCGGTGCACACCGTCTACGGCGGACCGATGCTGTGGCCCATGGAAAACGCGGGGGAGATGATGCGCTGGTACCGAAACTTCATTGCCAAGGCGCCGATGGACGTTTACGGGTTCTTTGCTTTCCATACCGTTCCGCCATGGCCTCCGTTCCCCGAGCACCTGCACAACCAAAAAATGTGCGGCATCGTATGGTGTTACACGGGACCGGCGAAGAAGGCGGAGAAGGTGTTTAAGCCGATCCGCAGTTTCAAAACTCCGGCTCTCGATATGGTCGGCCCGATTCCGCATCCGGCACTGCAAAGTCTTTTCGATCGACTCTATCCGCCGGGGATGCAATGGTATTGGAAGGCCGATTTCGTCGGCGCACTTTCCGACGAAGCCATCGCGCAGCACATAAAACACGTTGAGAAATTGCCGACGCTGCAATCGACGATGCATCTCTACCCGATCAATGGAGCCGTGAGACGCGTCAAGAAAGACGCAACGCCATGGTGGCACCGCGACGCGATGTGGTCTGAGGTGATCGTGGGAGTCGATCCGGACCCCACAAACATGGAAAGTGTCTCTACCTGGGCGAAAGAGTATTGGAGCGCGCTCCATCCATACTCCGCAGGCGGCGCGTACATCAACTTCATGATGGAAGAGGGAGAAGATCGCATCCGCGCGACGTATGGCAAGAATTATGATCGTCTCGCAAAGATTAAGAAACGCCATGACCCTGCGAACTTTTTCCGCGTAAATCAGAACATCGCACCGAAGTGAAGGACGCAGCCGTCCTCCAAGTCCCGATTAGTCGGACAAGTCCAGTTAAGTGGCTCGCCTCGACCGGATGAATCGAAAAAGCTCTCGCAGCACTGGCATTGCTGTGGCGGCGGCCAGAGCTGCTTTGAGAGGACCTTCATCAGAGTTGGCTAAAGTGCGGAGCGGGCCCAAGAATGCGAACGCCGCAAAAGTTACCACGAAGCCCAACAAACCAAGCAGCGCGTCTCTCCAAATATCGCGGATCGTAAGCCCTAGGAACAATGAAGCTATCACGCCTGCTAGCGCGCCCACTCCCGCTGCGATGGCCACACAGCCGACAAGCAAATATAGACTGAGGGCAGGAGAAGCTGGAATCACCGATGGAATCTAACACCGCCCCTGAAGCCAGCCGTAGGTCCTGATAAGTTCTGATATGGAGTGAACTGTCAACTACGAGCAGCTGTGTTCTTTTTTTCTTCCTCTTATAAGGCAGCGCGGGTCGTGGTCGAGGTAGTTTTCGCGACGGTTGATCACTCCGATATTCGCGGGTCGAAACCGCATAATCGTGATCCGTCGGGAGCTGCCTCGGACGATACGCGCGGGTTCGGTCCGAAGACCTAACGCATGGAACGTTCGAGGATTCCGCGTTAATCGGGCACTTATCCGGAAACCTCCGGAAACCTCCTTGACCATAGAGCCTACGTGACCTATGATCCGTGCCCTGAATTCGCCCGCTCCCGACCGGAGCGAATCCCAAACTTCCCAATATCAGCGGAGGATTGAGCCATGAAACCAACTCTGTCCGGGGCGATGGTTATCGTCGCGCTGGCCCTCGCCGTCTTGGGGGGCAGGGTGAGCTCCGCGCAAGATAAGCAGGACAAATACAGTCTGCAGATACCGGGCGGTCTCGCGTTTTCCGAGATTCGGGGATACGAGACCTGGCAGGTAGTCGCCCCCAGCCTCACGGACGCTTCGAACGTGATCCGAGTCATCGTCGCAAATCCGGTGATGATCAAAGCCTACCAGGATGGCGTTCCCGGCAACGGCCAGCCTTTCCCCGACGGGTCGAAAATTGTGAAGCTTGAGTGGAAACCGAAAAAGCTGACCGATCCTCCATTTTCCGCGAACACGCCGGACACAGTGCCTGGCGATTTCACCGAAGTCGAGTTTATCGTGAAGGACAGCAAGAAATTCGCGGACACGCACGGATGGGGATATGCCATGTTCGACTATGACGCCGCATCGGGAACGTTCGCGCCTGCCACCACGGCGAGTAAGCCGCCTGTGGGCCATGACGCGAAGTGCGGCGCCGCGTGCCACACGCTGGCAGCGTCGAAGGATTACATTTTCACGGCATACCCGAAAAGGTGAATCGCCGTCGAGTACAGTTACACCACGGGGAGGATTGAGCCATGAAGCCAATTCCATCCGGGGCATTGGCCGTCGTCGCGTTATTGCTCGCCATCTTGGGCGGCGGGGTGAACTCGGCGCAGGACAAGCAGGACAAATATGCTCTGCAGGTACCGGGCGGGCTCGCGTTCTCTGAGATTCGAGGATACGAGACCTGGCAGGTAGTCGCCCCCAGCCTCACGGACGCTGCGAACGTGATCCGAGTCATCGTCGCAAATCCGGTGATGATCAAAGCCTACCAGGATGGCGTTCCCGGCGACGGCCAGCCTTTCCCCGATGGCTCAAAGGTTGCGAAGCTTGTGTGGCGCCCGAAAAAACTAACCGATCCCCCTTTTTCCGTAAGCACGCCGGACACAGTGCCTGGCGATTTCACAGAGGTCGAGTTTATCGTGAAGGACAGCAAGAGATTCGCGGACACGCACGGATGGGGATATGCTGTGTTCGACTATGACGCCGCATCCGGCACGTTCGCACCTGCCACTACGGCGAGCAAGTCGCCGCAGGGGCATGACGCGAAGTGCGGCGCCGCGTGTCACACGCTAGCGGCGTCAAAGGATTACATTTTCACGGCATACCCTGAACGATGAACCCCACCAGATGCTCACCAAGTTCGGATCGTCGCCAATCATGTCGAGGCGAGTACTGTGTGCCTTGGGAATGTTCACAACTTGGGAAACGACGCGCCGCGGACGATCAGGTCCAAGCTGTCCTTATACCGTTCATCAAAGTGATCGAAAAGGATCGCGCCGCTCTGCCGCAGGAGGGGGAACTTCTTTGCGTTGAGCTTGGCATTACGCTTTTGAATATCATACGCGCTTGAGCGTTCACCTTTCACCGGGAACACAGCCTGCTCCTCAATAACAAAGCTGATGGTGAATGTGTACACGGTGCTCAGGAGCACCACCGCCCTTCGAACCGAAAACCCAGCCTCGACCAGGCGACTTCCGATGAGTTCGGTAGTCTCCATGAAGACAGTATCGGTGAGGCGCGACCCGGCGACCACACGGGCGCCGTCTCGATATTTGAGCAACGTTTGCCGTAGGCCGATACCAAAAGCGTTGACCCAGGTTTTCCAGTCATTGGCGCTCTTCGACGGCACGAGGCCGGGAGCGCCCTCGGCCAGCACCAGCGTGGCGACCGCATCAATCAGCGCCTCTTTGCTCTTGAAATGCCAGTAGAGCGTAGGGGCTTGAATCTTCAACTCCTTGGCCAGTCGGCGCAGAGTCAATTGCTCCAGTCCAACCTCATTGAGCAGCTTCAAACCAGCTTGGACGACGATTTCCCGATTCACCTTCATGTCAGCAGTGTACCAACACTTGCCAACCAAATCTACCCGTGTTAGAGTAATCTAACAGCGTTAGAGTAGTGCTCGGAGCAGACGGCAGTGGGGCGCGGAAAGAGAGGAAGCAATATGAAAGCAGTGGTCGTTAACGGGCCTGGTCAAAAACCTCAATACACAAATTTCTCCGAGCCAATCGCCAAGGAAGGGGAGGAGCTGATTTCCGTTCGGGCCTCCGCTCTCAGCCAGCTCGCCAAGTCTCGTGCATCGGGATCCCACTACAGTTCTGACGTTCAGTTTCCGGCGGTCGCCGGGACCGATGGCGTAGGGCGCACGAGAGGAGGACAGCGCGTGTATTTCGTCCTCCCCGAGGCTCCATTTGGCACGCTCGCGGAAAAATCGCTCGTCAAGGCCCAGCACTGCATTCCACTACCCGATGATCTGGATGACATCATCGCAGCGGCAATCGCCAACCCAGGGATGTCCGCGTGGGCCGCCATGATGGCACGCGCCCGCCTCAAAGCCGGAGAAACAGTCTTGGTCAACGGCGCAACCGGAACGGCAGGCAGGTTGGCTGTGCAACTGGCGAAATATTTCGGAGCCGCAAAGGTCATTGCATCCGGGCGTAATGAGGAAGAGCTTGAGGAAGTAAAGGCATTGGGTGCCGACGTCGCGATTCCGTTCAGTCTGGGAACGCTTCACCCCTCGGGGACGAAGCGATACGAAGAGGCCCTAATACAGGAGTTCACGAAGGGCATTGACGTAGTTGTCGACTACCTTTGGGGCGAAAGCGCAAGAACGATCATCGCCGCCGTCGCGAAGAGCGTCGAGGATGCCACACCCGTTCGTTTCGTGCACGTCGGCGGCGCAAGCGGAGAGGAAAGCATCGATCTGCCGGGTGCAGGTTTACGTTCTTCCGCAATTGTGCTCATGGGAAGCGGTGCAAAGAGCGTGCGTGCGTCGGCGCTCCTTGAGGCCATTAAGAGCGTCTTCAAAGCGACCATCCCGGCCAAACTCCAGATAGCCACGAAGATAGTTCCCCTTTCGGAGGTGGAACGGTATTGGAGCGCACCCGGTAAACCGAGAGTGGTCTTCACACTTGGCTGATCGCCACTACCACTGTGGCGAGTGAACTTTCGGGCACGAAGTCCTTTTAATGCGTGGCGCCAACTGAATGTTGCAGGCGACGACGGAGATTTTCATTGTATTCGGCAACCGATGCGGGACTGGCCTGGCGACCAATAGAGAAAGAGAGGCTTTCCTCGCAGTTGATCGACGCTTACCAAGCCAAACCCGGGGAAACGGCTATCGCGGCTATTGGCGAGATTGTCCCCAACAACAAAGAAGAATCCTTTGGGCACCGTCGTTGAGGGGAAGTTGAGTAACTCGTCGGATGGGTTCTGCTCCAGAACGGGAATTCCGCAAGTTCTTGGAGGGCTCAATGGTTTTCCATCGACCATGACCTCGTTCTTTGGGCCGGCGTCGACCGTGTCTCCCGCCACTCCGATCACGCGTTTGATGAACAACGCTTGCGTTTCAGGAAGCTTCAGTAAGACAAGCTCACCGCGCTCTGGACTCCTCGTACGGTACGCGTCCATATCAGCCACAATTCTTTCGCCTGTGCATATCGTTGGGCACATTCCTCCGGAAGGGACTTTGAACGCTCCAACATCGCGGACCCGACCTACGGCTCTAAGCCAACCGAAAACGGCGCAGGCAGCCACGCACATAGCCGCAAACGACAAGAGCAACCACAACAGGCGTCCCTTGGTAAGAGTGCTCATAGGCCTCGTTACTTGCCAATTCCAAGCTTTATATCACGTTCCACGGTAACGCCTGATGAGTCGGATAACCGGAGAAGTCCGTTCCAGGACCCACATGGACGGTTGCGCGTTAATCAGGCGCTTCGCCGGAGTTCTTCTCGGATTTCGTCGTCCAACGACCGCTAGTAGCATTACCTATGTTACAAACATGATCGAGAGCGACGGAATCGAGTTCGGCTACACAGGGAACAGGCCACGTTTCTCTTGAACGCCTTGAATCTGTCTAGTTATGGTCCGAGGTGAGCTAATGGATCCGCTCGTCGTGGTGCTGTATTTGTTAATTCTGGGCATGGCGTTGGCAGACGGATTGTTCTGGAGCTCGGCGTTGCGCTCCGGGCAGAACCAAGAACGCACACTCTATACATTTTCATTGATCGCAGGGCATACGATCAGCACGATTTGCCTGTTCGTATCGTTTTCATCCGTCGTGCTCACCAAATCCGTGTACGTCCGATTTGGTCCCCGCGGAACTGTCGGAGCAGCCAATCTCATCCTGTGCGTTATTCTGATCCTGCTGACTGTGTTTCGGTTGAGGTCGCAACTTATTAGGCGAATATTTGGAGCAAGTCTATTTCTGATGTTTTTCTGGCTGTTTCTGGCGTTCGCCCACTAGTCATCATGGACGAACCGACTCAAGGTCGGTCATGCCACGGAAAATACAAAGACCGACTTCCATTTCACGGTGCGCGGGTTACGCTGTGAGTCGTTGGAACCAACAGCGCAGAGCCGCAAGCGAAAGGAGAGTCGGTCCTACGCATAAAATACGATTTGTTGGTCTGGATGTCCATGCTGAGACCATTGCTGTCGCAGTGGCGGAACCCGACGGTGAAGAAGGTAAACCTTGGGACGCATCATGCTAATCGGACCTCTATCTCAGCCGAAAGCTCCAAACTTCACCCTGAAAATATCACACTCGCAGCCAACACCTGATTGGTCGGATTATCGGATATGTCCTTCCCTAGTACTGTACTCGATTCCGCGTTATCAGGACCTACCGGAGCGCTCCGTAACGGATTACCTTCCGAATACGTTCCATATTCAGAAGACTTCGAGGTGCCGCATGATTACGCGATTGAGCATTTTCGTCTTGCTGTTCTCGGTGGTCCAGGTGGGACGAATCCACGCACAGAGTGCTCCTGGTTGCAGTCAGACGAAAGCCGAGTTTGAAGTCAAGACGGAGAAGGACTCGCACGCTGCGAAACCCGAGCCCGGCAAAGCGCTGGTCTATTTCTTGCAGGACGACCTTCACTTCGATTCGAGGCCGAGACCGACGACACTTTTCGGCATCGACGGGAATTGGGTCGGCGCGACTCACGGAAACTCGTATTTCTTCGTGTATGTTGAGCCGGGCGAACACCACCTCTGTTCGGAGTGGCAAATGGATGTCATCCTGAACTATCCCCAGAAGCGAACGACGGCTGCGCTCCACTTCACGGCGGAAAGTGGCAAAACATACTACTTTCGGGCCAAAGACATCGCAATCAAGGAACTCGTCGGCGCTGAGTTAGAAGCGATGGATAGCGACGAGGCACAACTCGTGATGGGTTCCTTCGAGTACAGCTCATCGCATCCGAAAAAATAGTGAGGTCTAGTCTGGAGATCAGCAGGTCGGATTACCGGACAGTGCGCACTGGAACCCACTTCTCCGGTAAGAGTTAGAAAGTTTGCAGAGGATTCTGTTGAATCACGTCGATGACTTCTTCGTAACCGAGCTGATCTCCAACACTCCAACGCGGCGGAAGGGCAAATACATACTTACGATTTCGACCGATCTCGATGGGAGGGAGGGGTGCTGTGCTGACTGACATCTGTTCCTTCGCGGCCAGCTTCCACTGCGCGTGTGTGAATACCATGATCGGAATGTGTCCTTGTACGGTCTGTCTCCCGTCCAAAGTGGGTTCCGGATGTTGATTTGAGGGCCGCACTCAATCATATCGGCAACAATCTGTCCGTTTTTATCGTGAACGCCTCCCGTCCAACTGTTGGCGACGATCGAAAAGCCGTTCCAGTCTTGGGGCAGATAAAAGCGAAAGCGGTAGTGCTTGTTCGTGTAGACGACAGTAAGGGGTGTGCTCGGTTTCGGCCCTTTGTGGGGCGCGTACCGAGAGCATACACAGGTATCCGGATGCGATCCTGCTGTGGCGGTGCCAAGCACGAAGAGAGCGGACAACGCAAGCGGGACTAATTTGAACATTGCGCCTCGCCATGGGAACGAAGCAGACAAGGTGCCATTCGCGGAGACTGATTTAGCTGAAGTTACAACACGGCCCGAACATCCTCTCGTGTCGCTTCGATAACAGAGTGTGGGAGCGCGCCAACGCAGCTCAACGATGGTTGCGAACGACTCAAGTCGCCACGGAAAAGCCCAGTACTGCCCCCACGTTACCGGTTTGCGCATTAATCAGGACTTTGGATACGAGGGGCTTTATTGATCATCGTGCATGTCTCGTTTACTTGAGTTCGACCGTCGTTCCCAAACCCGAGTACAAATAGTTCTCCCCGTACGCCTTCCTCAATCGCGCAAATGCAGGCTCTCCTGTGCAATGTCCCGGCGCAATCCTTTGCACGTTCCACTTCGTCTTTAAGTTCTCCACCAACGCATCAATCTCCACCAACGGCGTCGTCACCAGATGTAATCCCCCGAACACGATCTCCGTCCTCGGATCCACCGCGCTTGTCGCTCCCAGAATTGCTTCGATCCCGGCGTGCGAGCATCCATCCACTAGCAGCAGTCCAGCCGATCTTTTGATCGCCAGCGTCAACTCCGGAAGCTCCAGACTCCCTGTTTTCTGTGAAACAGTCCGTACTAGGAAAATACCTGGCGAAACTTCAGTCAATTGATTCACCAACACAAAATTCCCGGTGTCATACAGCTTGCCGAATGTCAAATGCGCGGGCTCCCTCCCGTCAAAATACCGCATCTTCGTCGGCAAACTGTCATCCGCTCGGAAAAACGCATCCGGAATTGGCGCGCCTCCAAACCCATTCGCTCCATCCGCAGGCACATACACCGTAACGTGCGGATTCACGCTCAGCACATATCTCAGCCCCGTCGTGTGGTCTGCGTGCCGGTGCGATATCACCACAAAATCGAGTTTCGTCAGGTCCACGCCCAGAGCCTTCGCGTTGTGTTCGAAAATCGCGGCATTACCACCTGTATCAAACAAGATCCGCATGCCGTCGTGCTCGACCAAAGCAGAGAATCCCCAGTCTTTGGTCAACTCTTTCGATTCTCCGAATGCATCATAAAGAATCGTAACTTTGTCCTGTGCCCGACACGGAAGTGCCGCCACCCACACCAGCACGAGCGCCAAAATCCGCAAAACCTGAATTCTCAATGCACACCTCCTGACAGATTTTTTCCATTTAGACCTTCGAGTTGCGCATCGTACGCTGCTTCGGCCATCGACTCAACGAATTGGCCACCCCTGCCTAACTCTTGATTCGTTGGATTACCGGTAGCTTGAGTACGAGAAGCCACTTTACCGGTAACGCCTTAATCGTCCAATTGATGGCGTTAATCCGGAGAGAGCCAATTGAAGAGATGTGAAAAATGTTTGCCGCATCGATGCTCCTCCGAGGTGCTTATTGAGTCGTTCGGCGATTTGACCTAGACTCCCTGGCAGGAGACCGATGATTCGAAAGATTGCATTGTTGCTAATCCTTTGCATCTTTCTCGCGGCGGACGCACGCGCCTTCCACCATCCCCTCAGCTCGGAACAGGTTGACGAAGCTTACTTGCTCGGCCAAAACCCCGACAAACGGCAAGGCTTTTTCGACAGGTATGTCCATTATTTGAAACCTCCCGACGTCGGGCCGGACGTTCACCTGATCGAATTTCGCACGCCATATGAATTAGTCGCTCGGCTCTCGCAGGAACATTGGGCCAACTACCGCATGCTCGACGCCGAGCAGGAATATGCCTCGCACCCAGACGAGGCCATTGTGCGAATCCTGCTTTGCGGCACATTTACCTTCGGGTTCGGGCAGCCACCGCAGAATCCTCCGGCGGGGAAAACGTGGGAAGATTTCCTGCATGGATTCGATTTTCGAGTCTCTCAGGCGTCCCCAATCAGCTACAGGAAGCTGACGGTGCTGAGTGCTGCTTGCGCGAACTTCGATGGGGTTGATGCACTCCTACATTTTGATGCGGACCAATTCGCGCCGGGGAATGTCAAGATCATGGTGGTGGCCCCCGGAGGCCAACAGTATTCGACCACGTTCGATCTCGACCAGCTCCAACAGTTAACGCACCGCCGCGCCACCTCTTCGGGGCGGAACCTGTTCTCCCACGCGGTCAACTCTTGGTTAGTTGATTGGATAAGGTCGTCGGCTCCTCTCGAGCGAGTAGACTTGGCGATGACGAATCGACCAAGGCTCGGAGGAAAGGAGCCGAGCGATGATCATTATAGGCTGTGATTTTCACACACGCTTCCAGCAAATTGGCATGC
>CAZLWY010000147.1:0-14424 GCA_964563425.1 uncultured Acidobacteriaceae bacterium
CTGCGCTTCATCGACGATCAGGACAAAACGCCGCCCCGCCAGCATTTCCGCGAACAGCATTTCGTTGAGCTTGTTGTGCATGGCCACGAGGCCCATGCCGTTGGCATCGACGCCCAACTCGCTCAGCAGATATTCGAAGAATTCGCGGGATGTGCACTGCGTCTGAAACAGGTAGGCGGCGCGCGCTTTGTCGCGCATGCCCTCGAGCATCTGATATAGCAGGGTGGTCTTGCCCATGCCCGGCTCGGCGATCAGCGCCAAAAACCCGCGCCCCCTCGTAATTCCGTCCGTCAGCGCATCGAGCGCGCGGCAGTGTGTTTCGCTCGGAAACAGATAGACCGGGTCGGGCGTGACGCCGAACGGTTGCTGGCGCAGGTTGAAGAAATCCAAAAACATCAGTACTTCCTCCGTCCCCTTACGGGAGGGAATATCGCTTTATCGGCGCCGTGCTTTGGAATCCTAGCACTTTCACGACACTTACGGCTGCGGCGAACGTGAACGCTGAGCCGGTGGGCGGGAGGGGACGTCGCGCGCGTCAAACAAACATCTTACCCTACCGCCGGGCCTTACGGGACGCAATGCACGGGTTGAATCGACAGCGGCCTGCGCCGGGTTGAAAGCAACGAAAGTCCGCCTACGAGATTCTTGGGAGGCAGGCGCGGGAGATTTCAGCCCAGCGCGCCGAAAAGCCCTCGTTCCCCTGCGCGCGGATCGGGTTTGCCTGCGGGATTCCGGCATCGACACCCCACACAATTGCGCATACGACGAACGAAGGCATCCGCATGACGAAGGCAGTCTGAATCACGACAGAATCATACTCCTAATCAGCCTTTTTGGGCGCGGGCGCCGAATAGGGCTGTGCCGGGACGAATTTCGGTGGCGCCTTCCTCGATGGCGACCTCGAAATCGTGACTCATTCCCATCGAGAGGGTTGGCAGACGGCGGCCGAGACGCTCGCTGAGGCTGTCCCTCAGCTCGAGGAGCTTCCGGAAATACGGGCGCACCCGTTCGGGGTCGTCGGAGTAGGGGGGGACGGTCATCAGCCCGTGCAAATCAAGGTGCGCGAGGGTCGCGATCGACTCGGCTAGGGCTGGGAGATCCGCTTCGCCCGCTCCGCTTTTCGTCGCTTCGCCTCCCATACGGACTTCGACGAGAACCGACAGCCGTTTGCCGAGCTCGGCGGCAGCGGAGTCGAGCTTTTGGGCGAGCGACACGCTGTCTACGGAGTCGATCCGGTCGAAAAGCTGGGTGGCGAGCCGGGCCTTGTTGCTCTGAAGATGGCCGATGAAGTGCCAGCGAGCGCCGAGATCGGCGAGCTTCGGACGCTTGGCCTGCATTTCCTGCACACGATTCTCGCCGAAATGGCGAAGGCCCGCCTCGAAGGCAGCGCGGATTGCTTCAACCGGGAAAGTTTTCGACACGGCGACGAGCGCAATTGCATCGGCGCGACGCCCTGCCCGCTCAGCCGCCCGCATTACGCGTTCCCGCAAACGCTCGAGATTAGCGGCGATGTCGGCAATTTCTGGCGGCGGCATGCGCGCGATTTTAGCACGCGGCACGAAGCGCTGGTCACGCGCGGTGGCGGCTGCTAAACTGGCCCAACTTCAATGCACGCCCGCGGAAAATTGATCGTCCTGGAAGGAATCGACGGCTCAGGAAAACGCACGCAAATCGACGCGCTCGCCCGCGAATTCAGTCGCCGCGGGACGCCCTTTGCGCAGATCAGCTTCCCCAATTACAGCGGCTTTCATGGCAAGCTCGTCGCGCGCTTCCTGAACGGCGGCTTCGGCCCGCTCGACGCTGTCGATCCGCATTTTTCAGCGCTGCTCTACGCGGGCGACCGGCTGGAGTCGAAGCCGGAAATCGAATCGGCGCTGGCGGCGGGAAAAATTGTGCTTGCGGATCGCTATGTCGCATCGAATCTCGCTCATCAGGGTGCCCGCATGCCGGACGAAAATCGCGGGAACTTTCTCGCATGGTTAAAGCAACTAGAATACGAAGTTCACGCGTTGCCGTTAGAAGACTTGGTGATCGACCTGCGCGTGCCGGTAGCGGAGGCGCACAACCTGGTCGGTCAAAAAGCCACCCGAGATTACACGAAAGCCCGGCGTGACTTGCAGGAATCGGATCTCGCGCATCTGGCGGCGGCCTCGCGCGTGTACGACGAACTCGCGCGCCAGCCGAACTGGTTGACGATCGAATGTGTTGACGCCCCCGCCGGCGCGCTGCGCCCGCCGGCGGAAATTCACATCGAGATTCTGGCAGCCGTCGAGGCGCGCATTCATTCCGCGCTCGGCGCCAAAGGGTGATTACGAGTGGGCTTCGATGAATTCCTCGGCAACCAACGCATCGTCAGCGCGCTGCGCGGCATGTTGCGGCGTGGACGCGTGCCCAGCGCGCTGCTGTTTACCGGACCGCGCGGGATCGGCAAATACACGCTGGCGCGGATGTTCGCGCAAGCCGCAAATTGCGAGCGGCTGCAGGACGATTTCTGCGGCGAGTGCGCCGTGTGCGTGAAAATCGCGCGACTCAGGGATCCTGAACCGCTCGTCGAAGCGGGACTGGCGGAGCGAGGCGAATCTGCCGATTCGGCGGTGGTCGAGCGCACGCCGCTAATCCTTGAAACGCACCCCGACGTCTGGCTGATCGTGCCAGACCCGGTGCGGCTGCGTAATCCGGTGGCGCGGCCGATGATTCGCGTGGGCCAGTTGCGCGCGGTCCAGCGCGCCGCGTATTTCAAGCCGCAGGGCCGTCGCAGAGTGTTCATTCTCGACGGCGCCGATACGATGCGCTGGAACGACGCCGATCTGTTCCTGAAAATACTCGAGGAGCCGCCGGAATCGGCCACGCTGATCTTGCTGGCGGCCGCGCCGGATTCGATGCTGCCGACGATCCGCTCGCGATGCCTTCAGTTTCATTTCGCGCCGGTCCCGGTGGATCAGATTGAGACATTTCTGCAAGCGCACGCCGAAGGCAGGTCCGCGAAGCCGGCCGAGCGCAAGCTCGTAGCGCAACTCGCGGCAGGCAGTCCTGGAGCGGCTCTTTCGCTCGACCTTACAGAATCAGCGCGCCTGCGCCGGAGCGTGCTCGGTCTTCTCTTCCTCGCGGTAACAGGAGAGAAATACGGGGACGTATTCGCGGCCACTGCTCAGCTTGCGAAGCAGGAAAACGAATCCTTTGAAAACATCCTGGCTCTGTTTTATAGTCTGTTTACGGACTTGCTGGAATTCTCCGTGGACTCCAAGAGCAGTCTCCTTCGCAACCCTGACCTGCGGGGAGAAATCGAAGGCCTGAGCAAGAGAATCAATTGGGAATGGGTTTTACGCGCCACCCAAGGTTTAGACACACTGGACAGCGGTATGCGGCGAAATATCGGCCGACAGTTGGGTCTGGACGCTCTGGTCACTTCATTAAGCGCCCGTTAAGGGCCGGCCTCGGGACAATCTGAGTTTTTTGCAATTTGTTGCAACCGAACGTCTCTATACGTAGTCATATCTATCAGCACCTATCCCGAGGAGCACTTATGGTGAATCGCAAGTTGTTTCGTCCCGCCCTGAACGAGATGAAGGAGCCCGCGGCGTTTTCGCCGCGTCAGCCGCAACCTGCTCCCCAGTCCGCTCCGCCGCGGAAAAAGCCCGCTCCGCCGGATCAGACGTTCGCCGAGAATTTTTATTACGTGAAGCAGATGCAGTCGCGCACACCGGTGGCTGTGGTTCTTACGGATGGCGAGGTATTGCGCGGCACGGTCGAATGGTACGACCGCGATTGCATCAAGCTGACGCGCTTTGGCACTCCCAATCTTCTGATTTACAAGCACTGCATACGCTACCTCTATAAAGAAGGCGACGAAGCTTCACAGGGCGGAACGAACGGGCAGTAAGAGCAGCCGGTGCGAATTCTTCGGCTCTACCTGACAGCGGGATCCTTTGCGCTTCTTCTGATTGTTCCTTATGTTCCGCCTCGTTCGCAGTCCGCGAAGGCGCGCTCTATGATCCGGTCCCAGACAACAGCGAGAACGGGGTCGACGGAAGTCTCAAAGTCAGCGGAAAAAGGTTCGTTCACGACGGGCACAACACGTACGATCTGCGGCGGTTGATCAAATGTGCGCCGGTTCGAACCGAGGCCGATCCGATCTTCGAATATGATGTCGATCGATGCGCCGAAATTCCGTACGGCGATCCGGAGGGGGAACGAATCGCTGCGGTGCGCGCGGTAATGGGGAAACGCGGTGACTGGGTTTTCCTGAATTGGGACTGCGCGGAACCGCCGACGTCGTGCTCCGAGCTGATGGCAGATCCGAAATGGAAGCCGCAAGTGCCCAGGAAGCCCGAGGGAGGGATGTCGCAAGTGTCCTGCGAAATTTTCACGTGTACCCTCTAGACCCATGAAAATAGGAATCACCTGTTACCCAACGTACGGCGGATCGGGCGTGGTCGCCACGGAGCTCGGCATCGAGCTCGCGGCGCGCGGGCATGAGGTTCATTTCATCAGCTATGCAATCCCGATCCGCTTGACGCACGCGAGCGAGCGGATTCATTTCCACGAAGTCGAGGTCACCACGTATCCGCTGTTCGATCATCCGCCCTATACGTTGGCGCTGGCGACGAAGATGGGTGAAGTCGCGGAATCGGCGTCGCTCGATCTGCTGCACGTGCACTACGCGATCCCGCATTCCGTCAGCGCGCTGCTCGCGAGGATGATGGCCGCACCGCGCCGTCTCCCTTTCATCACCACTTTGCACGGCACGGATATCACACTGGTCGGCAGCGACCGCAGCTATCTGCCGATCACCCGGTTTTCGATCGAACAAAGCGACGGCGTGACGGCGATTTCGAATTATCTGCGCGACCGCACGCTGAAGGAATTCGAGATCAAGCGACCGATCGAGGTGATTCCGAACTTCGTGAACTGCGATCTCTACAAGAAATCCGACGATGCGAAAGCCCGCGCTAGAATCGCGCCGAACGGCGAACCCATCGTCATGCATCTTTCGAATTTCCGGCCGGTAAAGCGGCTTACAGACGTGGTCGAAATCTTCGCGCTGATCCGCGAAAAAGGTCCGGCGAAGCTCGTGCTCATCGGCGATGGTCCCGACCGTGGCGCCGCGGAATTCATTGTCCGTAAGAAAAAGATTTCGAAAGACGTCACGTTTTGCGGCAAGCAGGATCACGTGCAGGAAAAACTTGGCCTGGCAGATCTATTCCTGCTGCCGAGCGATGAGGAATCGTTCGGCCTCGCGGCGCTCGAGGCCATGGCCTGCGAAGTGCCGGTCGTAGCGACAAACGTAGGCGGCCTCCCGGAGGTGATCAAGCACGGAATCGACGGCTATCTGTTTGAGCCGCGTGACGTCCACACGGCCGCGAAGTATTCCCTGGATGTTCTGACTCGCCCGGACCGCGGCCGCATGATGGGAGAGATGGCGCGCGCCAACGCGCGCCGGAAATACTGCTCGAACGATATTATTCCGCTCTACGAGGCTTACTACGAAAGGATCTTGAACGCTGCCGGCTCTGCCGCAAGCACGGCGAAATAGTTCGCCCGTCCGTCGTATCTTATCTGGCCGCAAAAACAGAAGGCCCGCTTTGGGCGGGCCTTCCGCGAGAAAAAGTTCAATGGCCAATGCGCGGATGGCCCTAAAACCTTTCCCGCGCGCAGTCTATTCGGCGAGGTTCGGCAAGTCAAGTCTCACGGCGCAAATCAACAGATCCCCGCACGGTCCGGCAGGACCCCCTGCCCATGGCTGCGGCGACGATGCCGACAGCAGCCACCGCGAAGAGAATCAATCCCTGCCGAATCGCGGCTAAGCCATATCATGGCGGTTGCGCAGCCTCGATCGCGGCGTTTCAGCGGAATATCCGAAGTGCAACACGGTCGGGCAGATTTTTGTCGACCGCCGGGGCGGGACCGGATGAGCCGGTGTAGCCGTAGAAATCGTCGGAGTTGATTGGTTTGCTGCCGAGGCCGAGCTGCAAGACCTGAAGGTCGGCGCTGCGGTCAAACACTTTTCCCGGCGCGAGCCGTTTCACGATCAGTCGCAGCCCTCCGAACGAAAATCCGGCCACGAGCGCGAAAAGGCAAATCGAGAGAGCACCGACGATCGAGCCTTCGATCATCAGCTCGATGGGCGGCTCGTGCTTGGGCACAGGCTCGTTCCAGCTGCGCTCAGTTTCCATCTGGATCTGATCGAGCAGCGTGTTCGCTTCCGTCTGGCTCGTTGCACCGGCGACGATGGCCAGCAATCGCGCCGAGCGCTTGGCGAACAGAGGTGTGCCCGGCAATTGGCCCGCGCCGTTCACGTTGAAATTCTTCTGTAACTCGGCAAGTTGGGCGGCCGCGAGCTGATCGGTCGGGAAGCCCACGATCAATAGAGCTTCGTCTCGCCCGCCCACGCGATAGTGCGCAACTTCTGCTTCGGCGCTTCGTTGAAATCCGACGCCATTCCCAATTCCAGCAGGGAACACCTCATCGAGCGTCTGCGGCCCCAGTACGTATTTGTCCGACCCTCCGACCCGATGATCCTCGGGTAGATACAGCGGAAGAGTCGGCAGTGCACCGTCTTGCGCGTGCTGCTGGACGACGGCCACGAGCGATTTGAGGTCTTTTTTCAGCGACAAGAGGTTCTGGTCCTTTATCTCGAGGACCAGATTGCCGTCGAGAATCAATGCGCGCGAGTCCGAAATCGAAGAATGCTCCGTCAGGTCGGACCTGTACATGTCCGGACTGCGAAGGAACGAATAAAGCCCATACGCTCCGGAGGGATCCTTCATCTGGTAGAGCGTCACCTGAAGTGGCGCGCGATGGCTCTTTTTAGCCGCCTCGATCGCGCCCGGCGCATGGCTGGCATACCCGGTCTCTTCTTCCGAGGCGAGCCCGTATTCCCTCAGGAAGGCGTCGTTGTTCGCGGCATCCGCGGCCGAGCTCGGATAGAGATGTCGAGGATCGACGGATCTACCTTCCGACTCCGATTGCCAGGATCCGAACCTGTCGGGCAGAATTTTCTGCGCGGACGCCGGCAAAGCGGGGAGCAGCAGCGCGAAAATGGATAGCCCTAGGACGCGAAGCATCTTGACCCCGTTCTATTAGACACCAGAAATGCTACTTGGGATTCCCGGCAGATTCCACTGAAGTGGGTTCCAGACGGCCGGCCGGGACGTGGTTTTCCGAGACGAGGCGCTGCTTGTTGACGGTTATGCTGTTCAGGCTGTCCAAATACGTGGCTACGCCGCGGTAGAGGCCGTCGGCGATGCGCTGCCGCTGGTCGGGCTTGCGGAGTAATTTTTCATCGCCCGGATTGCTCACAAACGAGATCTCCGACAGCACCGAAGGCATGTTCGCGCCGATCAGCACGACGAACGGAGCCTTTTTCACGCCGCGGTTCTTTTCTGCGCGGCTGATGAGCTGGAGCCGCTCGGTCAAGTTGTCCTGAATGTCGTTCGCGAACTCCTTCGATTCCTCGATTTTTTCGTTGCGCGCGATTTTTTGGATCAAGTCCTGCAGATCGTGGAGCGATTCCTGCGAGTTGGCGTTCTCGCGTGAGGCCACTTCCATCGATTCAGCGGAGGTCGCGAAATTCAGGTAGTAGGTCTCGATACCGCGCGCCGCCGGATCATGGCTGGAATTCGCATGGATCGAAATGAACAGGTCGGCCTTCGCTTCGTTGGCGATCGCGGTACGTTCTTCGAGCGGGATGAACGTGTCGTCCTTGCGCGTGTAGATCACTTCGGCTCCGGGAAGCTTCTCTTCGATTTCCGTGCCCAGCCGCAGCGCGACGTCGAGGCACAGATCCTTTTCCATCAGGCCGTGCGGGCCGATTGTGCCCGTGTCGTGGCCGCCGTGCCCGGCGTCGATCACGATGCGGCCGATTTTCAGGCCCAGAGCGCGAGTAAGCGAGCGGTCGCCTTCCCGCGTCGGCCTGGGTTCGGCCGGCGGCTCGAGCGCTGCGGCGCTCAGGGGCTTCTTTTTCGGCACGATGGGCGTGACATCCGCAGAAGCCTCCGCAGCGGTTGTGGCAGTCGGTTTCTCAGGCCCGATCTTCTTGGCAGATTTCGCCGCGACCGTTTCGTTGACGACCGTGGAGGAAACGGACGAAGACTTATCGAGCAAAGCTCTCGTCGCTGGGCCCGTGTCCAGATTCTCCGCGACCGATGGCGCAGCAGAGAACATCGGCGCGTTCTTCGCCGGCACTGCGCCGTTGGCGCGTACGTCGATCACGAGTCGGTACGGCTTGGCGAGCAGGTAGGCTGAATAGTCTTTCGCGCCATTCACGTCTAGGACGAGACGGACCGTCGTAGGTTTATTCTGTGCGACGCGGAGCGATTTCAGCAGGCCCGTGCGGACGTCGGGCTGTTTGGAAAGCTTCGAGCCCAACTTCGCTTTGGTAAGATCGAAATAGATGCGGTCGGGCGATGCGATTTTCGAGGCATCGAATTTCACGGTGTCGTCCAGCATCACGATGATGTGCGTAAAGCCCTCGGAGTTCACGGTCCGAATGGCATTGACGCTCGGTGTGCCCTTTTCAGCCTCTCGCGGTTCGACGCGCGGTCCCGCTTCCTGCGGTATGGCCTCGACGGCCGCAAGCGGCTGAACTGGATCCTGTGCCGGCTCTCTTGTCTGCCAGGGCTGCGGCAGCGCCGATTTCTCGGGCCCCGCCTGCTTCGCGGCGATTTCACGCAGCGCCTGTCGCGCTTCGGCGGTCTTTTCCGAGCGCGGGAATTTCTTCAGGTAGTCTTTGTAGGAAGCTTCCGCGTCAGCAGGCTTGTTGAGATCGTCTTTCTGAATCTGCGCGATGGCCAGCAGGGCCTCGCCGCGGTAGCGGCTGTCCGGGTACTGTTTCAGCAGGAAATTGTACGCGTCGATCGCGGACTGAAAATATTTCGCATTGAAGAGCCGGCCCATTTCTTCATAAAGCTCGGCTTCGGCGACCAGCGACGGCGTCACCTCCTCGGCCTGCGTCGAGATCAAATAGACTTTGTGGTAGGCGGAGACGGTCTGGCGGTAATCGGCAAGGGAACGGTCCTTTTCGAGATAGCCCTGGAGGATCGTGCGCATTTTGACGGCGCGGGTGAATTGATCGCGCGCCTCGGACCGGCGGTCGGCGCCAGCGGCGGGGGCGAAAGATAATGCGAGCACGGCAGCCACGGCTGCCGCGCACAACAGGCTTCGCGTCAAGCGCTTCCCCCAGAAACCCACTCGGTTCATTCGTTGGTGAAAACTACCCGGCCATTCGAATCCACTTCGCGGCGCACCGGGGGCCGTGGCGGCTCCCAAAGCGTCGGGTTGCGTCCCGATCCGGGCTGGAAATAAGCATGCGTTACTTTTTGCACGTACTGCTGCGTCTCGCGATACCGCGGCACTCCCCTTGATTGGTCCACTGCGCCTTCGCCCGCGTTGTATGCCGCGAGTGTCTTGCGCAAGTCGCCGTTGTATCGGTCGAGGAGCCATCTGAGATACGTTGTGCCGCCTTCCACGTTCTGTGCCGGATCCATCGGATTGCCGACGCCAAATCGTTCCGCCGTTTCAGGAATCAACTGCATCAAGCCTTCAGCACCCTTGCGCGATACGGCGTGCGGATTCCAGTCGGATTCTGTGCTGATCACGGCTTTTACGAGCGCGGGATCCAGTTTGTGCCGCCGGGCCGCTTCCTGCACGATTCGATCGATCGGGTCCTGAACCGTCGTAGGCTCGATTGGTTTGACGAATGATCCGGTCGCTTCCGTGTCGGCCGTCGAAGGGATGGCATCCGGCGCCACGGGTTTTGCCGCAGCGGCGGCGACCGGAGCGCGTTTCGGAGTCGGCGGCTCGTCGACATCAGGCGTGACGGGCTGGGCCGGGACCGCTGGCGCGGGAGCAGTCATCGTACTCCTAGAATGCGCCTTTTGTTAAGTGGGTGCCGGATTGGAGTTGATGAAAGTCATCTTCCCGCTCGAGTCGACTGCGGCCGCAATTTGAGCATGGGATGGAGTGGGCAGCGCGAGCCCGACGAATGCCGCCAGCATGAGGACGGCAAACGTCGAGCGGGTCAGCAGCTGCTCACTCGACACCCTGGGGGAAGGCAGAAAGCTGCTCTGTCGAACAAGGAATTTGATCATCAGACGCAGGCCTTTTACGTGTCGGGATACACACATCCCGTCGGTAAACATCTGGCACTGCGGGGATTATAGTAAGCGGTCCACCAGGGGGTAAATAGCCCGCAAGGCACTTTCAATATTGGATGTGTCTTTTCCGCCAGCCTCCGCCAGATCGGGCTTTCCGCCCCCGGAGCCCCCTACCTGCTTGGCGACCTCTTGGACGATCTTACCGGCGTGCAGCTTTCCAGTCAGATCCTTGGTAACCCCTGCAATTAGAGCAACTTTGCCGTCCTCGGCTGAGGCCAGGACGACGACCCCGGATCCAAGTTTCTCTCGCAGGGAATCGACCATTTGGCGAAGCGCGTCGCGGCTGGTACCGGTGGGTAGCTGGGCGGCGAGAACCTTGACGCCTTTGACCTCCTTGACGCTGTCGAGCAGACCGGCGGCTTGGGAGCCGACGGCCCTGCGCTGCAACCCTTCGAGCTGTTTCTCGAGGGCTGTTATCTGATCGAGCTGGCGCTCGATGGCCGGGATCAGCTGATCTTCGTTCGCGTTCAGCAGGCCGGCTGCGGTGCGCAGCGTCGAGAGCGCCTTTTGATATTCCGCCAGGGCGCGGTCGCCGGTGATGGCTTCGATGCGGCGGACACCTGCGGCCGTGGATTGTTCGGCGACGATTTTGAAGACGCCGATGCCGCCGGTGCGGACCACGTGCGTGCCGCCGCAGAGTTCCTTGCTGTAGAAGCCGCGCGGCGAAGCGTCGTCGGGAATCGTGACCACGCGGACGTTGGCTTCCGGGTATTTGTCGCCGAAAAAAGCGAGGGCGCCGGAGGTGAGCGCGTCATCGATGTTCATAATGTCTGTGCGGATTTCGAGGTCTTTGCGGATTTCCTCGTTCACCTGCTGCTCGATTTCGGCGACTTCGCCGGGATCGACGGAAGCGAAGTGCGTGAAATCGAAACGCAGATGATCGGGCGCGACCAGCGAGCCGGATTGCTTCACATGCGTGCCGAGAATGTTGCGGAGCGCAGCGTTCATCAGGTGCGTGGCCGTGTGGTTGCGCATGTTACGCCGGCGGCGCTCGGGATCGGCGACGGTCGACACGCGGTCGCCGACGTGGAGATCTTCCTTGGCAACGACGCGGTGCGCGATGAGACCGGTGACGGGGTAATACGCGCCTGTCACCTCGGCGACTTCGAGCGATTCGGAACTGTCGAAGAAGCCTCCGGTGTCGGCGACCTGTCCGCCGGATTCGGAATAGATCGACGTGCGATCAAGGACGATCTCGGCTTGATCGCCTTTCTTGATCTCATTGACCGGCCCCTGTTTGGTGACAATGGATTCGATGCGCGCATCGTGCGTCTTCGTGCCGAAGTAAAAATCCGGCTCGGTCTTGAAGGTTTGCGCGAGTTTCGCGTAGGCGGGGTTCGCGACGTCCTTGTGCGCGCCCTTCCAGGAGGCTTTCGCACGCGACCGCTGCTCGTGCATCGCGCGATCGAAGCCAGCCCAGTCGACTTTAGCGCCTGAGTCTCGTAAGACGTCTTCAATGAAATCGCGAGGAAGTCCGAACGTGTCGTAGAGACGAAAGGCTTTCTCTCCCGGGTACGTCGCTTGGGGCGGGAGAATCACCGAGCCCCGAACCGGCTCGTCAATCGATGCGGGGAGATCTTTTTGAAAGCGTCGAGATTCTTCGGCGTTTTTCTGAAACGCTTCAGGATCGGTTTCCTTCAGCAACGCCTTCAGGTCTTCATCCAATTTGGCGAGGCCGACTTCCACGGTCCGCTTGAACTGCTTTTCTTCTTCATCGAGCACGCGCGTGATGCGAGCAGCGTGGTCTTCGAGTTCCGGATACGCTTCCTTCATTTCCGCGCGCACGGCCGCGGACATCTGCGAAAGATATGGACTGGGCGCACCCAGCATGTGGGCGTGACGCAACGCGCGGCGAATGATTTTGCGCAAGACGTAACCGCGGCCTTCGTTTGAAGGGATCACCCCGTCAGAAATCAGGAACGTAGCAGCGCGGGAATGGTCCGCGATGATCCGGAGCGACGAACGGTCGTTCGGGAACTGGCTCGGTGCCCTTCCGCAGAATGATGCAGCTTCGCGAATCAAGGGCTCGAATAAATCCGTGTCGAAATTCGAAATCTTGCTTTGCAAGACTGCCGTGACGCGCTCGAGCCCTGCGCCCGTGTCCACGGATGGCTTCGGTAAGGGACTGAGCGCGCCGGTTGCATCGCGATTGAACTGCATGAAGACGAGGTTCCAGATTTCGACGTAACGGCCGCAGTCACAGCCGAATTTGCAATTCGTGTGGCCCTGATCGGAGGCGGCCGGGCCCATGTCGTAGAAAATTTCGCTGCACGGGCCGCAGGGACCGGTGTCGCCCATGGCCCAGAAATTTTCTTTCAGGCCGGGAACGGCGATGACGCGATCCTTCGGAGCGCCGACCTTGATCCAGAAGTCCGCTGCTTCGTTGTCGGTTCCGAGCGTGCTGCCGGGTGCCACTTCGGCGCCGCCGAAAACGGTGAAGTATAGTTTGTCGAGCGGGATGCCGTACCATTTCGGCGAGGTGACCAGCTCCATCGCAAACTCGACGGCTCTTTCCTTGAAATAATCGCCGAAGGAAAAATTGCCGAGCATTTCGAAAAACGTGTGATGGCGGTTGGTGAAGCCGACGTTTTCAAGATCGTTGTGCTTGCCGCCGGCGCGCACACATTTCTGGCACGACGCGGCGGTTTTGTAGTCGCGCTGCTCGAGGCCGAGGAAGACGTCCTTGAACTGGTTCATGCCGGCGTTGGTGAACAGCAGCGTGGGATCGTTCGTCGGGACGAGCGAGGAGCTGCGCACGACGCGATGGCCGCGCTCCTCGAAGTATTTCAGAAACATTCTCCGAATTTCGTTGCCGGTCAATGAGGCCTCGGATGCTGGCGAGCGAGCGAATCTCGCGAATTTAGCTTTGCTCGTCGTGGGGCGATCGGAACCACCCTCGTGCCCGTGTTTTCAATCGGATACGCGAATTCTGAAGTTTGGCGATTAAAGGGCCCGTGGACTTCTCGTGGGGGTCGGGATGACAGGACCTGCTGCGCGCCGGTTCTCCGGCGGCCCTTCGGTTCGCCAAACTGCGTGCAATTGTTCACGTTAACCATATTAGGGAGAGAACCGATGTGGCGCAAGGGAGTGCGCCTGTGGACTTTTCCTGGCTTCGACCCGATTTCCGACACAGCGGTATCGGCCATGGAGGGCCTTCCATAAAACCTGCGGTCGAATTACCGGCTTCGGATGGCAGAATAGAATTGTGAACCCGCCGACTACTTCCAAACCTGAACGGCCGGCTGATGCCGAGGGATTCTCCTACGCCTGGCGGGCGCTGCGTCATCGGAATTTCCGGCTGTATTACGGCGGGCAGGGAATTTCGCTGATCGGGACCTGGATGACGCGGCTGGCGACGAGCTGGCTGGTGTACCGGCTGACGGGATCGGCACTGCTGCTCGGCGTGGTGGGATTCGCGGGACAGATTCCCACTTTTCTGTTCGCGCCGTTCGCGGGCGTGTGGGTCGATCGGCTGAACCGGCGACACGTGCTGATCGTGACGCAAGTGCTGGCGATGCTGCAATCGTTTGCACTGGCCGCACTGACGCTTTCAAAGCACATCAACATTCCAGAAATTGTCGCGTTGAGCGCTTTGCAGGGCGCGATCAACGCGTTCGACATGCCGGGGCGGCAGGCCTTTGTGGTGCAGATGATCGAACGCAAGGACGATCTGGGGAACGCGATCGCGTTGAATTCGTCGATGGTGAATATTGCGCGCTTGGTGGGACCATCGCTGGCCGGCGCCGTGATTGCGCTGTCGAACGAAGGCTACTGCTTCCTGATCGACGGGATCAGCTATATTGCGGTGATTGCGTCGCTGGTGGCGATGCGCGTGAGGCCGCAGGACATGCGGCGCCACGCCGGGTCGATGCTGGCGCAGCTGACGGAAGGCTGGAGATACGTTTGCGGATTCGCGCCTATTCGCATCATCCTGCTGCTGTTTGCGATTGTGAGCTTGATGGGATGGCCCTTCTCGGTGTTGATGCCGATTTTTGCCGGGAAGATTCTGCATGGTGGCCCGCATACGCTCGGATTTCTAATGGGCGCGGTGGGTGTGGGCGCGGTGATCTCCGCGGTTTCGCTGGCCCTGCGGAAATCCGTGCTGGGGTTGGGGCGGATGCTCCCGCTGTCGGCGGGGGCTTTCGGCGTGGGGCTGATCTTGTTCGGGTTCTCGCGGCATTTGTGGCTTTCGCTGCCGCTGATGCTGGTTTGCGGATTTGGGCTGATGCAGCAGATGGCCGCGAGCAATACGATCATTCAAACGATCGTC
>CAZLWY010000148.1:0-1891 GCA_964563425.1 uncultured Acidobacteriaceae bacterium
GTCCCACTTTCCGGGAACGTGGAAATACCCGAAGCCGGATTTCGACTTTGACTACTGGGCGATCTCCGAGATCGAAAAGGGCAATCTTGACTCGCTGATCAAACTAACGAACGAACAGCTGGACGAAGTGGGCAACACCGAGCTGCTTTCATGGATGATCATGTTTGGCGCGATGGGCAATCAGAAGGGCGAGCTGGTCACCTACCAACCGACCTGGCACCACGGCCATGCCGTGTTGCGCTTCATGCCTCTGAAGGGAACGGGACCATCCAAGGAAGGGCAGGAGGCCTCCAAGAAGTACGAATTCAAGGGCGGGTATGAGTTCTACAAGCATCCGTCTCCTTCGGCCTACAAGCTCAACAAAGTGCTCTACGACAGCCGATTCAAGCGGGATCTGCGGCTGCGGCTGATCCACGATCTTCCCTCGGTAGCCAAGGAATACGGCATGACGCCCGATGAAGCGAAAGTGCTCGAAACGCTTCAGGATGACGACATCGAGAAATTCCGCGATGGGCAGGTGCATCCGCTGGTGACGGCGGGGGCGCATCCGCTGGGCATGTGGATGGCGGTAATCCGAATCCATTCCGAGCTGCGCAAGTTGCGTGCTGCCAAGAATGAAATGGGGCAGCCGAGCGCGGCGTCGCACTAACCTGGGGCGATTCGGCTGTACGCAACTTTAACCTGCGGCGTCTCCGGACGCCGCGGGTTCAGTTTTCCGGGCTGCACATCCGCTCAAATTCCGTCAAGGTTGTTCGATTCCAAGCGAGGGCAAAGCTATGAAAGTCGGCGTTGCGGGACAAGGTGCGTTCGGCGTGAAACATCTGGAGGCGCTGCAGGCGATTCCAGGCACCGAAGTGATCACCCTGACGGGCGGGAATCAGAAATCGACCGAAGAAGTCGCCAAGAGATTCAAGATTCCGCATTTCACGGGCGATCTGACTGAGAGTCTGAAACAGCCCGGCCTGCAGGCCATGATCCTGGCGACGCCGACGGGCATGCATGCGAGCCAGGGTGTACAGTGCATGCGCGCCGGAAAGCACGTGCAAGTGGAAATTCCGATTGCGGATACGCTCGCGGACGCCAAACGGCTGGTGGACGTGCAGAAAGAGACCGGCGTGGTCTGCATGGGCGGCCATACGCGCCGTTTCAATCCTAGCCATCAATACGTCCACAAGAAGATCAAGGCCGGCGAACTGAAAGTGCTGCAGATGAACGTGCAGACCTATTTTTTCCGCCGCACGAACATGAATGCGGCCGGACAGCCGCGCAGCTGGACCGATCACTTGCTGTGGCATCACGCGTGTCACACGGTCGATCTGTTCCAGTATCAGACGGGCGAGCTGGTTTCCGACTGCTACGCGGTCCAGGGTCCCGTGCATCCGGAGCTGAAGATCGCCATGGACATGGGCATCGTGATGAAGGTGCCCTCGGGCGCGATCTGCACGCTTTCGCTTTCGTTCAATAACAAAGGGCCCCTGGGCACGCGCTTTCGCTACATCTGCGACAACGGGACATTCCAGGCCTACTACGACGACCTTATCGACGGCGAGGACAAGAAGATCGATCTTTCGCACGTGGCCGTCTCGATGAATGGCGTCGAGCTGCAGGACCGCGAGTTTCTCTCGGCGATCGAGGAAAAGCGCGAGCCGAACGCGGGCGTCCAGCAGTGCTATACCGCGATGCAGGTGCTCGACCGGCTGGAGCAGATCTTGAATAGGTCGGCAGCAGCTTCGGCGCACTAGGTTTGCGCCGTACTCGCGCTAAGCCGCGCCCCCCAGTTCAGACTGGAGGCGCTTCTGGTCGAGTGCGTGCTCCCATTTCGAGACGACGATCGTGGCGACCGCGTTGCCGACCACGTTGGTCGGCGTCAATCCCTCTGACATCAACCGGT
>CAZLWY010000149.1:0-18642 GCA_964563425.1 uncultured Acidobacteriaceae bacterium
GAATTTCAGCTCGCACCGGGTGACCAAGATCGATTACGCCCGCTTTATCGCCGCTTCGATTTTCTATCTCGCGATTCACAATCAGCGCGACGCCGCCGGCCTGATCGTCTTCGACGACGAAGTGCGCAACTACATTCGCCCGTCCACGCGGCAGGGTCAGGTGAGCCGCCTGCTGCACGGGCTCGAGCTGGCCGAGCCTCGCGCGCGGACCGATTTCGCCAAGCCCATGATTCATTTTCAGGAGTTTCTGCGCCGCCGCGGCCTGGTGCTGGTGATTTCGGATTTTTACGAAGCGCCGGAGCGGATCATTCGCACGATCGAGCCGCTGCGATTTCATGGGAACGAAGTCGTGCTGTTTCACGTACTGGATCCGCGCGAGCTGCGTCCCGCTCTCGACAAGCCCGTGATTCTGGTTGACCTCGAAACCCGCGACGAGATGGAAGTGACGCCCGATTACGCGCGCGACAGCTACCACGCGAAGATCGAGTCTCACATTGCGAAGCTGGGCGACGCCGCTCGCAGCGCCGGCATGGATTATCACCTGCTCGTCACCGACCGTCCGCTCGATGGCGCCTTGCGCGAATATCTCGCGATTCGGCAGGGGAGGAACTGATGGGATTTCTCGCTCCCTGGTTCCTCGCGGGCGCTGCGCTGATTGGGCTGCCGCTCTACCTGCATCTCCTGCGGCGGCATACAACCACTCCGCAGAAGTTCAGCTCGTTGATGTTTTTCGAGCGGCGCACGCAGAGCTCGATCCGCCATCGGCGTTTCCACTATTTGCTGCTGCTCTCGCTCCGGCTCGCTTTATTGCTGCTGGTTGCTCTGGCTTTTGCGAATCCCTATTTCAAGCGAACGGCTGTTGCGGCGGCGGGCGATAAGCAACTACTCCTGGTTGTCGACGACTCGTTCAGCATGCGCGCGGGCACGCGGCTAGCCGATGCCAAGCGCGAGGCTGAATCGGTTCTGGCCTCGCGCAGCGGCTCGACGCGCGCGCAGGTGGCGGCGCTCGGATCGCGGCTTCAGGTTTTGACGCAGCCCATTCAGGATTCCGGCGCGCTGCGCGCCGCCGTCGAGGGCATCGGGCCCGGCGATTCGCGCTCGAATTTCGCCGAGCTGTCTCGCGCCGCTCGTTCTCTTGCGGAGAGCACCCGTGCGCCGATCGAGCTTCACTTCTTCAGTGACATGCAGAAATCGTCCATGCCGGGCAGCTTTTCGGAGCTGTCGCTGCCGCCCGGCGTTACGCTCGTCCTCCATCCCCTTGCGACACGCACCCAACCGAACTGGGCCGTTGAATCGGTCCGCGCGCCCGGACGTGTTTCCGACACCAAGAAAGCGCGCGTGGACGCCACCATCGCGGGCTACGGCACGCCGGCCGCCACGCGCGCGATCTCGTTGGTGGTCAACGGCAAGAAGGTCGCCAGCCAGAATGTCGAAGTCCCCGCCGCGGGCCGCGCGAACGTCGAATTTCAATCGCTGGACGTGCCCTACGGCTTCAGCCGCTGCGAAGTGCGCATTGATTCCGCCGACGCGTTGCCGGCCGACGACACATATCTGTTCTCCGTGGAGCGATCCGATCCCCAACCTGTTTTGTTCGTGCACGAATCGTCCGACGCGCGTTCGCCCGTCTACTTCGGCTCGGCGCTCGGCTCCGCGGCGGATTCTTCTTTCTCTTTCGAATCGCTCACCGTCGATCGCGCCGCGAACGTTCCGCTCTCCAAATACGCATTCGTCGTGCTCTCCGACGTCGGCTCGTTGCCGTCACAACTTGAAAACGATCTCGTGCGCTATGTCCAGGGCGGCGGAGGAGTCCTCGTCGCAGCCGGCACGTCCACCGCACACCGCTCGCGCATTCCCGTCTCGCAGCAAAACGTTCTCTCGACACACGACTACTCGCGGGACGCCGCGCGATACCTCACCACCGGCGACACCGACACCTCGCATCCGTCGATGGCCAATAGCGAGCATTGGTCGGGCGCCAAGTTTTACTACGCCGTGGCCGTCGATTCAGCCGACTCACGCGTGGTCGCCCGGCTAACGGATCAAACCCCGCTGCTGCTCGATAAAAAGATCGGCGAAGGCCACGTGTTGGTGCTCGCCACAGGTCTCGACGATCTGACGAGCGATCTGCCCGTTCAACCGGTCTTCGTCCCGTTCGTGAAGCAGACGGCGCTCTATCTTTCCGGCACAGCGGACCGCGCCGGCTCCCGAATCGTCGACTCCAGCCTGGAGCTGCGTACATCCAAGGACCAGGCTGTCAGCGTCGAAATAGTGGACCCGGCCGGCCGCCGCCCGCTTTCGCTTCAAGAAGCGTCCACGGCTGAGTCGTATCAGCTCACGAGCAGCGGTTTCTACGATGTTCGGCTCGCGAACGGGCGTCGCGATCTCGTCGCCGTGAATCCGGACCGGCGCGAGTCGAACCTCGAGGTTGTCCCGGACGAGGATCTGGCGCTCTGGCGCGGCGGCCGCACGAGCGGCGAACCGCAGCCAGCTGCGGCCGGGATCGCCGAAGCGGAACCGGCGAAACCGCGCAGCCTTTGGTGGTACGCTATGTTTTTGGTGCTGCTGGCCGGCATTGCGGAATCGGTGGTCGCGAGCCGCTATCTGGCCACACAACCAGAAGAGCCACAGACGGGGCGTGACTGAGCCATGACCGCGCGCCAACAGCTCGAAACATACCTTGAAGGGCTGCAACGCCGCTTGAGAATCCGTGCGAGCCTGCGCGGCGCCGCAATTCTCGCCTCATCCGCTCTCGTTACCACGCTCGTACTCGTGCTCATCGCCAACGCCTTAAGATTCTCAGGCGCCAGCCTGGCGGGCGCACGCGTCGTGCTCTATCTCGTGATCGCGGCCTCGATCGCCTTCGGTTGCGTCCTTCCATTGCTGCGGATGAATCGCCGTCGCAGCGCCTGGGAAGCCGAAACCCTCGTGCCGGATTTCGGGCAGCGTCTGGTAACTCTCGCCGAGCGCGAAGGCCAGGCGCAAGGCGCCTTCGCCGAGCTGCTGGCCGCCGACACGCTCAAAATCGCCCAGCGCGCCGAAGCAACCCAGCTCGTGCCCAATCGGAATCTGTTGATCTCGCTCGGCACCGCCCTTGCGTCGCTTGGCGTGCTGATCTGGATGATCGTGGCCGGCCCCGGATTCCTGGGCTACGGCGCCGCGCTGCTCTGGGCCGGCAATGCCGGAGCCGCGCCGCTCTACGATCTTCGCGTCACTCCGGGCGACGCCACGGTGCGCCGAAATTCTGATCAGCTCATCAGCGTCGAGCCGCGCGGCGTTCAAACCAACGACATGCGCATCTACGCGCGCTATGAAAGCACCTCGAAGTGGGACCAGCTTCCGATGCAGCCGCAGCCCGGCACGTCGAATTTCCAGTTTGTCTTCGCCGGCCTGCCCGAAGGCGTCGAGTACTACGTCGAAGCCGGGCAGCTCCGCTCGCCCCACTTCCACATTCGCGTCACCGACGTTCCCGCGGTGAAGCAGATCCGGGTGACCTATCGCTTCCCGGCATGGACCGGCATTCCTTCATCGACCGACGATCACGGCGGCGATCTCCACGCCATTGAAGGAACCGACGCCGATCTTGAAATCACCATGGATCGCCCGTTGGCCAACGGCATCCTGATGCTCGACGACGATCGCCAAATTCAGCTGCGGGCCGGCGCAAACAATTCCTACACCGGCACGATTCGCGTGGAAAAGGACGGCGCCTATCACGTCGCAGCGCTCGATCGGGGCGAAGGGGTCCGCCTCTCGGAAGACTATTTCATCAACGCGACCAAGGCCGACGCGCCCGACGTGGTGATCGCGCGCCCGGCCGGCGACTACCGCGCCAGCCCTATCGAAGAAGTCACCGTTGCAGCCAAGGCGGACGACGCGTTCGGACTCCGCGATTTCACGCTCCATTATTCGGTGAACGGCGGCGCCGATCAGTCGCTGAACCTGCTCTCTCACCCCGGCGCAAAGGCGGCCGACGGATCGACGGTGATTCGCCTGGAAGACTTCAAGGCCGTGCCGGGCGATATCGTCAGCATCTACGCGACTGCCAAGGATGCGCACGCCGAGTCCCGCACCGACATGTTCTTCATCCAGGCCGAACCTTTCGAGCGCGAGTTTTCGCAGTCGCAGCAAGCCGGAGGCGGCGGAGGTGGCGGCGGTGGTGGTAACGCTCCCGACGAAATTTCCCAGCGCCAGAAGGAAATTATCGGCTCCACGTGGAAGCAACTCGGTGACAAGAACGCCACGGCCGAAAGCGCTGCCCAGAACGCCAAGTTTCTGTCCGGCGTCCAGGCCAAACTGCACGATCAGGCCGTGTCGCTGGCCAATCGCCTGCAGATGCGCGGGCTTGACGGCGGCAACGAAGAGTTCGACTCATTCCAGAAAAACATGAACGCCGCGGCGAACGCCATGACGCCGGCCGCCGACACGCTGCGCGGCGAAAAGTGGAAAGACGCCATCCCGCACGAACAGCAGGCGCTGCAATATCTCCTGCGCGCCGAGGCGACCTTCCGCCAGATCGAAGTCGCCTTCGGCAGCGGCGGTGGAGCGGGCGGCGGAGGCGGCAGCGCGGGCCGCGATCTCGCGAGCCTATTCGACCTCGAGCTCGATACGCAGAAAAACCAGTACGAAACCGCGCAAACGGGAGATTCGGCCGCGCAGCAAAGCGAAAAAGTGGACGAGGCGCTTCGCAAGCTCGACGAACTGGCGCGCCGCGAAGAACAGCTCGCCTCAGAGAACAACGCCAATTCGCCCGACTCCCGCTGGCAGCAGGAAATGCTGCGCCGGGAAGCCGAAGAACTGCAGCGCCAGATCGAGCAGCTCGGCCGCAACGGGAATTCGCAATCGAACTCGCCCGACGGTCAGCCCTCGGGCCAGTCTTCCAGCAGCGGCGGCTCGGCGTCCGATCCGCGCGTGCAGCAGGCACTCAATCAGATGCGCCAGGCCAATGACGACATGCGCCGCGCCAATTCCGATGGCGCCCAGGGCCAAGCCGACGCGCGACGCGCGGCTCAGCGACTTCGCGACGCAACGAATCTGCTGGGCGGCACGCAGCGCCAGCAGAATTCCGGCCGGCTCGATTCCCTTGCGCAAGAGGCGCAGCGACTTGCAAACGAACAGCGCGGTCAATCCGACCGCATTCGCGATCTATCGCAGCAGGCCGCGGGCGGTGATCCGGGGGCTCAATCCACTTACAGCGCGGTGCAATCGCTCGCCGACGATCGCCAGAAGCTCGCGGACGATCTCGCACGCCTGGAAAGCCAGATGCGCGACGCCGCGCGCGATCTCGCGTCCGGAAATCACGCCGCGGCTTCCAAGCTTCGCGATGCCCTGCGTCAGGCCGATCAATCGAATCTCGATAGCCGCGTGCAGCGCAGCGCAGACATGCTGCGCCGCGGAGTGGATCCCGATCGCAATGGCAGCGAGGGGCAGATCGCTTCCGACCTCGATCAGCTGAATCAGCAGACGCGCGACGCGCAGCAGGCTCTCGGTGACGGAACGCAGCCGGGCGATTCGCAAAACGCGCTCGATCAGGTGCAGACGCTGCGCGATCGCCTGCAGTCGCTCGATCGCAGTTCCAATCCCGGCGCGCGAAATTCTCCGGGCAATCGCGGTGGTCAACAGAATGGCCAGCAAAGTGGCGCGCAGTCCGGTCAGCAAGGCGGGCAACAAGCGGGCCAGCAACCCGGCGGTCCATCGGGACCGGGCGATCGCAACGGTGCCGTCGGCCAATTCGTGAATCCCGGCGGCGGTTACAACGGCGGACCGGTCTACGGCGGCATGAATACCGGGAACAACGTTTACAATTACGGCCAAATGCCGTCACCTCCCAACGGTTACGCGAATCCGGTTCCCGAGCAGGCCTACCGCGACAGCATGGCCCAGCTCGATCAACTTCGGCAATCGGTGAAGGATGATCCAGACGCGCTGCGTCAGGTGCAGGATTTGATTCGCGAAATGCAGCGCCTGGATCCCAGCCGTTTCCCAGGCAATCCCGCCATGGTCGAGGAGCTGCACAATCGTGTCCTCGGAGACGTGGACAAGCTCGAGCTGCAGTTGCGCCACGCGACCGACGCCAAGCAATCCGGTCAGGTGCATAGCACCGACTCGCAGCCCGTGCCCGCGGGCTATGAGGATGCCGTGGCCGATTATTTCCGCCGCCTGAGCAAGAATCCCTAGATCGCGGACGTGTCCGCAATGTGCCTCTTTTCTCGGACAGCAATAACGTCATACAAGCCGTCTCCCGCCAGATTCCACCAGCCCGCGGAGAAGACTCAAGCCACACACGGTTGACTGACCCAAAGACCGCTTCCCGGCCAGCGCCGACAAGAAACTCGCGTCCGCCCACAAGACTCTCGCGTTCGATGAAGAGCCTTGTCTGCAGCAAGCCTATGAAGCGATGCTCAAAACCTCGCTCGGCTTCATGTTCAGCCACGGCTTCCGTGCGGGCAGTCAACCTGGGCATCACATCGCGATCATCGATTTCGTGCGGACGCGGCTCGATAAGAAACATGCTGGCTTACTTTCTGAGTACGATGCCAAACGGACACTCAGAACCGCTCACGATTTTCTCATCGTCGTGCGCGCGGACATTGCTGCGCGAAAACCTCGAAATCGTTTCGTGTCTTTCTTTCCAAGCACGGAACACAGCTCAGATCTTGGGCTAGAGCGAAGCTACTCTAGGCGATCCATACCTCTGATTTGTTCCCTGTGTTCGGTGAGATGGGCCCTTTTGAGGTAAGCGGCGAGCTTCTATCGCTCACAAATGTGCTATTCTGTGAGCGATAGAGGTCAATCCTATCGCTCATGGTTTGGAACTGGCAACAACCCGACTGGCCTGTCTTTACCTGGGACCGCGCTCGCCTGGAGGCGGCCGAGCAGCGGTTCCTCATCGGTGGGGGTGTGCTCGTTGCGTCCGTCAAGTATCTTGGGAACGAGGAGCGCGATCAGCTGGCGATTGAAGCTATGAGCACCGAAGCGCTCACAACCTCGGAGATCGAGGGCGAGATTCTGGACCGGGCCAGCGTGCAATCCTCCATCCGTAAGCAGCTGGGCCTCAGTACAGACGCTCGTCGGGTGCGACCGGCCGAGCAGGGGATTGCGGAGATGATGGTCGACTTGTACCGATCGTTCGCCGATCCACTCTCAAAGGAAATGCTATTTCTGTGGCATCGCATGGTGATGAGCGCCAGGCGAGATCTCAAGGATATCGGACAGTATCGAACCGGCGCCGAGCCCATGCAAGTTGTCTCACATGTACTTTATGATCCCAGGGTCCATTTCGAGGCGCCCCCTTCGTCACAAATGGAACCCGAGATGGCGCGGTTCTTTGCCTGGTTTCACCGAACTGGACCGCGTGGCCAAGAGCCCCTGCCTGCGTTGACGCGGGCCGGAATCGCACATCTTTACTTCGAGTGTATCCATCCATTCGAGGATGGCAACGGACGAATCGGTCGAGCAGTTTCCGAAAAATCCTTGACGGAGAGCCTAGGCCAGCCGACCCTGATCGCGCTGGCGGCTACCATCATGACTCGGCGCAAGAGCTACTATGAGGTGCTTGAAGCCGCGAACAAGCAAAACGAAATCACGCCTTGGCTCGCATGGTTCGCAGGTGTCGCCATCGAAGCGCAACATCGTACGATTGCGCTGGTTGAGTTCCTTATGGACAAGACGAGGCTGCTTGACCGCCTGAAGGGTCAGCTCAACGAGCGGCAAGAGAAAGCGCTCCTGCGCATGTTCCGCGAAGGCCCTGAGGGATTCAAAGGCGGACTGACCGCCGGAAAATACAGCACAATCACCGGAGCATCACCGGCCACAGTTACGCGGGACCTAGCCGACTTGGTTGAGAAAGGCGCGTTACTTCGAGCCGGTGAGAGGCGGCACGCCCGCTACGATCTAGCTGTTCCCTTGCGCCCAGTGAAGCCCGTGACGGTCACTGACCAAGGCCAACTGGTTGATTCGTGACACCCCTTCCGGAAACCATTTCATATAGGAAAGCTTTCCTTTACAAAGGGTTTCCCAACCCCGGCGGACCTACGTTCTCGAACTTATTCTCGCGTTAGAGCCTGCTGCCAACGATTTCATACTTGCCGGCACACAGGCTATCAAGTCTGGCGTTGCCGGAGCCCGCAGCACCAAAGACGTCGATTTTCTTCTCAGCGTCGTCACATTATGCGATGGCTCGCGACGACTCTCGGCGATCCGGCGACGGCTCGGGCTGCTTGACCGCCTGAAGGGTCAGCTCAACCAGCGAGGCGATCTTGCGGAATCATAGTTCCGCGTCCAGCCGGGCCGCCTTGTCGCCATCTGCACCTGAGCAGTGCCCCTTAAATACTTGCCCCTCCTAGTTTCCGGTTCATTTCAAGAATGCGATACTCGGGCGAAATAACCCTCGCCCTTAGACGTTCCTGCGGGAAGTCTTTTGGGTTTAGCGTTAAAATGAACTGAGCATTACCCTCTTCGCTGCAACGGCAAAACGGATCATCTTTGGGATCGGGCGAAAACTCATCAGACGCGCGGAAATCAACCACTTCGGCCCGCTCGCGAATAAGATTAATCACGGTGCCGATCAGGTTTGGACGAACGCCCAGGCGCTTCAAAACTTCCTTGTACTCGTCCAGAATCTCCTCTGTTGCGAGCCATACGAAATCGCCCTTCTCGGCCCACCGATAGAGCAAGTCGGCGCTGGGATTCTTGCCCCGAACATAGGGTTTCCGGAAGCCCGAAATACCCGCAACAAGTACGTTTGTGTCAACAACTCCGCGACGCTCTCGATTCCTACTTTTCGGCCGCAACGGTGATCTCCGGCGTTCGTCTTTCCTTGCGATAGGCGCGAACCGTCCGCAAGATTTCCTGCTTGGAGACTCCGCCAATGTCTTTTGCCGCCTCTGTCAGAGATTCGAGAAAGTCCTTCTTCCACCCTTGGCGTTTGCGGCCTCGTGGCAGATCCCTGTATAGGTCGGCCCGCGTCATTCGTTCTCGAAGCTGTTCTCCAAGCGTACGGAACGGGACTCCGACTTTTATCGGGTCTTCCTCTGCCGACAGCTGGCATGTGAAGACGATGTATTTCGGATTCTCAGACTTGAGTTCTTTTTCCGATGCCAAGAATACATTCATCAGCTTGGACAGTACGCTCGTGCGTGTGCCAAGGGACTCTTTCAGGCAAAATGCGACTTTCGCGACCAGTAGTGTGTTCGCGTCGAAGACGTAGGTTCCCTCTGATCGTTGAGGTTTCACGACCCCGAATTGGATGAGGTTCTGCAGCTCCTTCGGTTCAATTTGCAGGATAGCACTCGCCTGTTTGAGCTTTAACGCTGGCTTTCCCATGGGACCTCCATTAGCATCTAAATATTAGCCTGTATTACGGGCTCGGTCAACCATTGCCCAAGTCGGTCTAGCCGCTCGTAGCGAAGGGTGCGATACTCCCTTCGTGACTCCCAGTTGGTGGGTTGAGACTACTATTGCTAGTCCGAATTTCGCCCTTGACAATAACAGGTAGGGTGCCTGATATTATATGACAACCTACTCGACGATCCAAGTTGCCGGACTTCTCGGCATTACTTCGGACACTCTGCACCGCTGGATTCGAGAAGGAAAAGTAGAAGCACCCTCGATCCGGTCACTCGGTGGAATGCGAGTTCGTATATGGTCGGAAGAACAAGTGGAGGCCGTAAGGAAGTACAAAGCCGAACATTATCGTAAGAAACCGAACCGCAAGAAGCGAACCAAGCCCAGGAAAAGATGAAGAAACGGGGCGCGCCGGTGTAGCAAGCACCGAACGCACCCCTGACCAAGTCGCACGGTTGAGGTGCAACGATGGCTGCAACAGAAGTTATCGGGTTCCGTTTCCGCACGCAAGCAGTGCGCCGCGTGCATTCATCTAACCCAAATCCATCATTCCTGTTCGAGCATTCTCCTCCACCGTCGTAGGTCGCCCAATCACTTTCTCGGTTCGATCCGTCTTTTCAATTCGCCGGGACACGTGTGTCCGGCACCTGACCAACCTTAATATCCCTCCGCTTTGTCGCGCGCGGGAGGAAAGGGAGACTCCGATGCAGAAGGCCGATCTGTACGAAGCAATTCTCTCGTTGAACCGCGGAATCGACGAAGCCGTTCAAGGACTGGAACGGCTCAAACGTGCGAAAGATTCCGGTCTGGACCCCGCCTGCTGCGAGGAAAAAGTGATGCTCTTTGAGATTCACCGCGCCTCGATCAATTCGTACTTCTGCAACAACGTCGGGAGGAACGAGGACGGGGATGCTGCTCGATTTGAGCAGAAACACCGCGAATACGAGAAGGAAACACTGGACGAAATCCAGGTCTATCGCGACCTCCAGGCCGTCGAGGAACGCCGGCGGATCGAAGGCAAACCACCCAAAGTGCGGTTCTTCACCGAGGAGGAGCAGCAGGAATGGGAGCGGCGGTACCCCAGAACTGGCGGGGACGTATCGTTCCGTGGGACGGGAGGCCAGCCGTGAAACTCCACCTCCTGCAGGAACTCTTAGATCTCAATCAAGCGTTCGAGAACGTCATCTTTGGACTCGAACGCATGGTAAAGGCAGCACTGTTCGACAAAGACCAAGTCCGCTACGCCCGCGCCGAGGTTGAGGGCGCCCGAGTGGACGTCAACCGCGAGTTCTTCGACAAGTTCGGAGAAATCGTCGAGGAGGACGCTAAGTGGGCCTACAAATTCCGCCGCGATCATGACCGGCAGAACAAAGACCCGTTCGATCTTTATCTCGAAGTCCAGGAACGCGAGGAAAAGAGGAAGAAGAAAGGCCTGCCTCCTCGCGCCGTCCTGCTCCCCGGCTGGGATCAGGATGACGAGCCTCCGTCGAAAGACCAGAAAACGGCCGCTAGCAAACCCCAGACGCCTCGCGCAACAGCAGCGCGCAAACCTCGAACTGCGGCTCACCAACGCCGCAGAAAGGACGTGTGACCTATGTCGAAGCGCAAATCATCTGCGAAATCCGAAGCTCAGAACCCCGGCAAACAGTACCCCGGCGTCAGAGGCAAAGTGGTGGCCTGGGCCGAGCATATCTTCGAGGAGGGCATGCTCTACGTCCGAGTCCGGTTTACCGACCAGACCGAGTTGTGCTGGGTGCTCCAGACCGCCCATGTGATCCTGGAAGCCGATCTGACCGACTGGAAATCGGGCAACGGCAAACAGCTGGCGGTATTCGTGCAGAATGAAAGCGGCTTCCAATAACATGAAAGAAATGCCCAACCGAGCAAAAGAGAATGCCAGGCGCATGCGCGGATTGCATCGTACCGAGTCAGCCGGAGCAGCCGCTTACCACGGCTGAAAGTGGTGGCGGCCGAGTTTGCTCTTTGTTCGCGTGACGGCTATCGAGATCAGGGCGACCACTCCTAGCGCGGCCAAGCCGAAGTAGATGTCTATGTAGGAGAGCAGTCTGCTCTGGGTGATCACATTGTTTTGGAACAGCTGGAGCGCTCCGAGCGCTGGGTCGCTCGTGCCGCCGCCATTACGGTGAATCACATCGGCATATTGCGTGAGGGTCGAACGAGTGGTGGCGTCCAGACGATTTGAGATGTCCAAGAGGCGCGAAGAATGCAGCGTCATGCGGCGATCGAACATGACATTTGCCGCGGTGACTCCAAAAGTATTTCCGAGTTGACGCACGAAGAAGTAGGTCGTGGAAACGTCATTGATGTCGGCTATCCAAGCGTTGGAAGTGACGACATTGCCGGCGGCGAAGATAACGGGCGCGATGCAAAAGCCTTGCAGAAAAATTGCGGGAGCCAAGACGACGGTGGGGGTGGTGGGCGTCCATATATAAATAATCGCGACATACGTCCCGATCAATAGCAGAAGTCCGAAGACAAGCGTGCGGACAGCCCCCAGGCGGGGAGCCAGCACGTGCAAAGTGAGCTGGAGACCTAGTCCGAGTCCAAGCGTATACATGGCAATAAAGCCACCCGCCTGCAAGGCGCTGTAATCCTGCACGAAGCGGAGGTATTGCGGGACGACATACAGTCCGGCGCCGAAGAACGCGCCCGCGATCAGAACCACCAAGAAGTAAGAGCGCAGGGAGGCTTGCCGCCAGATCATGCGCAGATGAAGCACCGGCGAAGGGTTCTCGGGACGATAGTCCCACCATAGAAACGCGACAAAGAGAACGGCAGCTGCAAGCAGCGCCGGCGTAATCCATCTTGACTCGAACCAGAGATCGCGCTCGCCACGGCTAATGGCAGTTTCCAGGCAGGCGAGCGACGAAATCAGCAGGATCGGACCCCACACATCGATTCTGCCCCCCCTCTTTCGCTGAAACAATTGACCTGGCGGGACAGTTTTCCAGATCAGAAAAGCACCGATCGCCAGAAAGGGAAAATCAACCAGAAAGGCATAATTCCAGTGAAACGTATCCGTAATCCACCCCATGACAATGGGATACGGAACCTCGAAAGTGGAGAGAACGGCATAAAGCCAAGTGACCGCCGTCATCCGCGCTTTCCCCGGAAACATCATCCCCGCGAGTATGATGACGCGCACGAGGAACGCGCCGCCGCCGAATCCCATAATCAGGCGTGATATCAGCAGTTGCGTCAGGTTACCCGTGCTCAGCACGCAGCCCATGGATCCCACGGAATAGATAGCGATGCTTATCAGCAGGTGGCGTCTGGTGCCGATGACGCGCGTCATCCAAGCCGCCAGCGCCAACGAGCAGAGGTAGCCAACGTTATAAAGAATTATGACCCAACTGATTTCATCGGAGCTCGCCCCCACATTGCCCTGCATGTCCGGGAGAAACACATTGATGGAGAGACGGTTGGAGATTTCGATGGCCGTAACCATACCAACGCTCAGGAGAATGGCCATTCTTCGTCCATGTGACAGTTGCGACGAGATATTGCTGACGTATTGCTCTTCTTCCAGTTCCCAGGCTTCCGGAGGACTTCCAACGAGGTAGGTCATGGAGTCTCTTTCCCGTCAGCGCGTGTAAATGGTCGCTTCTACGTTCATGCCCGGGCGCAGCACGAGATTCGGATTCTTGTTTGGCTTGACCAGGATTTTCACCGGAATGCGCTGGACCACTTTAATGAAATTTCCCGTCGCGTTTTGAGGTGGCAGCAGGGCTTGCCGCGAACCGGCTGCTCCGGCGATGGAATCTACGACACCTTCAAAATCCTGGCTGTAGGTGTCGACGTGGATACGGACCTTCTGGCCTGGCGCGACGTTGGCTAACTGGGTTTCCTTGAAATTTGCGGTGACGTAAACTTCATTGAGCGGGACAATGGTGAATAGCAATTGTCCTTCCGAGACGTACTGCCCGAGATCCACGGACTTTTGCGTGACTTGCCCGCTGATCGGAGCGGTGATGTGGGTGTAAGCGAGGTTTAGCTCAGCTTGCTCGAGCGCCGCATTCGCGCGCTCGACCGCCGCCAGCGCCGACTTATACGTTGCTTGGGCGATGGGCACCTGCTGCTCGCGAGCCTTCGTTTCGAGCAACTGCGCCTGCGAACGCAATAGCCGCGCCTGGGAAGAGTGGGCATTGGCGCGGGCGATCTCCACGGCCTGTTGCGCCGCGGCCCGCTGCTGGTCGGCAGCCTCTAGTTCGCTCTTCGCCACGCGCGCTGAAGCGTCCACGGCATCGAACTGAAACTTCGAGACGTCACCCGTCGAAAGCAGCGGCGTATATCGGGCCAAGTCGGCTTGGGCGCGTTCGTTGGTGGCTTTCTTGGCTTCCACGTTGGCCTCGGCCACTTGCAGATTCGCTGTCGCAGACTGTTCAAGTTGCGCCTGGGAGCTTACATAATCGGCCGCATCGGAGTCCTTTTGCGCCGACGCGCCGCTGGTGCTGTTGGTCGTGGTTTCGCGGGTCAAGCCGATCTGGATATTCGCGGAATTGGCTTGTGCCTGGGCGAAGTCGAGGTTGGCCTTGGCCTGCTCCACCTCCGCCTGGTAGGTGCGCGTGTCAATCTGCACCAGAACGTCGCCTTCTTTGACTTGGGTGTTGTCGTTGATGAAGAGGTTGATCACATAACCGGGGACCTGAGGCGCGACCGCAGTGATGTGACAATCCACCTGGGCATCGTCTGTGGTCACGCGGCCGGCGAACACGTACCACGCCACTCCGACCAGGATCAAAACGGCGACGAAAGCCACCTTGATGAAGGGATTCAGATTCCGAAGCCGATCGCGCCAGGAGGAGGAGGGCGGCGGAGCCTGCGGCGTGGCGTTCGCCGCGACGGAACTGGTTTCTGGCGTTGGCTTAGCGGGAGTGGAACTCACGATCCGTTCACCTTGTCACTTCGTGTACATGGCTTCGATTTCGCCCGTAGCACGAGCGAGGGCTGCGCGAGACAGGTTAAATTGAAACAGAGCACCGATCTGATTATCGCTGGCGCGCGCCAGCTCATCTTGCGCGGTGATGACTTCGACATTCGTGGTGACACCGGATTGAAACCGCCGTTGTGCCTGGGCTACTTCGTCCTCGGCCAACTGGTAGCCTAGGTTGGCGACGTCCACCGAACTACGCGCCGCATTGAGCTCATCCAGAGCGGATTTTACCTCATCGATGATTTGCGCCTCTAGTTGGCGGCGAGTTTCGGTCACGTGCTGTCTTTCAAGCTTGGCATGCGCCTCTTCCGCGCGGATTCGACCACCGGTGAACAGCGGAAATTGCAAAGAGACCGCATAGGTATAGGCCGGCATCCCGTCGCTGAAGTGCTCTCCCTGATAAAACCAAAACCCCGAGAAATCCAATTGCGGAAGGCGTTCCTCGCGGGTCGAATCCACAGTCAAGTTGGCGATGCGTTCCTGCGAATCGAGCGAACGAATCTCGGGCCGGGACGTCAATGCCTGGTTCAGCAGGGCCTCTTTTTCGAGCGCGGGGAGGTCGTAGAAGTCGAGTCGGTCGGTCGCTTCGAGGTCCTGGTCGCGCGGCAGATCCAGGAGTTCCGCCAGTCCGTACTTCGTGGTGCGAGTCTGCGTTTCAGCGTCGATCAGATTCTGGCGTTCATTCTGCAATTCAACATTCGCTCGCACCGTGTCGATATTCAAGCCGATGCCCGTTTTCTGAAGTTCGGTCGCTTGGTCGTAGAGGCGTTGCGCCAGCGCGACACGAGCGGTCGCGGCTTCGCGGGTTGCGAGCGCCCGAAGAATCAGCAGGTATTGGTCTACGACCGCCGTAACGACCGTCTCGCGCGTGGTCTTTTCGTCAGCGCGCGCCTCGCGTGTTCCTTCACGGCCGATTTCATATCCGCGAATGAGTGGAAGATTCAGGATGGTTTGGGAAAACGTAGGACCGGCCTCGACGAACTGGAACGGCCCAGCCGCCTGCCGTTCGTGGCTGTGTTCTATGCTCTGAATATTGTACTGGTTCAGCGAGCCGGAAGCGGCGATGCCGGCCTGTGGGAGCAGCGCCGAGCGGGCAATCTGGCTGTTGCGATCGCTTTCAGCAACGAGCAGTTCCGCGATGATGCGTTGCGGATTTTGCTTGAGCGCAAGCTGCGCGGCTTCTTTCAACGTGAGTTGCAGCGGGCCCGATGGCTGCTGCGCCGCGCAATCCGCTGGAAACGATGCCTGCAGAAAAAACAGCAGCACGAACACTCGCTCAAGACTCGCGACCATGGGGCAACCCTCCAAATCAGCCCGAAATCGGGTGATTGAGAGGAGGCATTATAGCTGAATACGTTGTGACAGCCTGAGGTGAACCTCTCGTTCCGGTATAGTGGAGCGATTCAGTTTTCAGATCCCGGGCTTTTTTCTCCAGGCGCGTGACGGGAGCAGTCCGATTCCGAGTAAAGCCACAGACGCCGGTTCCTACCTGAAATATGTTTTTCTGGCCTGGCTGCCATCGCAGCAGTTTTGCTCAGTCAGGCTCTGCGTCAGTTTCCCTGGCTTCGACCACAGATTCGGGAGGGAACGGTTCCATCCAGTCTTTCCTTGCCCGCCCCTGGGGTATTAGCCCGATTGACAACCTTATCCTTCAGTAGTAAACAGCCGACCATCGGTCCTGGGCGGGTGGCCCACATGCTCAACCAAGGAGCGGTCACACATGAGCGTAGCCAAGGGGGCGGAGAAGTGTGTCTCGAGGTGGATACGTAGACTGATCCTGTTCATTGCGGTGGTTGCAGTCGGTCGCGTCGCGGCGCAAGTCGAGACCGCGACAATCTCCGGTACAGCGACAGATAGTTCCGGCGCGGTGCTCGCCGGTGCGAGCATTCACGCCAAGAATGTCGGCACCAACATCACCCAGTCCACGGGGTCCGATTCTGCGGGTCGCTACCGTATCTCCGATCTTCCCATCGGCACCTACGAGGTTTCGGCATCGCTCAACGGATTCCAGACCGTCCTCCACAAAGGCATCGTTCTGACGGTCGGCGCCAATCTTGTCGTCGATTTCTCGCTTCCTGTCGGTCAGATCTCGCAGACTGTCAGCGTCGAAAGCGAAGTCTCGCGCGTCGAAACACAGACCGCCGCCGTGTCCTCTCTGGTGACATCGCAACAAGTCAGCCAATTGCCGTTGAACGGTCGCAACTTCGAGCAGCTGATCTCGCTCGCCCCCGGTGTGCAGTCGGTAACGCAAACTTATATTACCGGTGGCGGCGGGGGCGGAATTTCGTCCGGGTTCTACGGGCCAGGGCAGACGTATTCGGTAGCCGGATCGCGGCCAGTCGGTCAAGTCTTCCTGCTCGACAACCAAGATCTGCAGGGCTACTGGGAAAAAGGGACGGGATCGAATATCACCGGCAACTCAATGGGGATCGAGGCGCTCAACGAATTCCAGGTGCTGACGAACACCTATAGCTCGCAATTCGGCGGCACCGGCGCGGCGATCAACGCTGCAAGCAAGGCCGGCACCAACGAATTCCACGGCTCAGCGTACGAATTCGTCCGCAACAGCGCTCTCGACGCGCGAAACCTCTTCGACGGGACCCAGATCCCGGATTTCTCCAGGAATCAGTTCGGAGGCAGCCTCGGTGGCCCCGTCGTCAAGGACAAACTATTCTTCTTCGTCAACTACGAAGGCCTCATCTCGAACTTGGGAATTACCGGGAATCAATTTGTGCCGGATGCGCTCTCGCGCACGGGTATGGTGCCGTGCAACACGGTGACCGGGCAGACGCCGGCGACCTGCGCGAACGGAGCCCGCCTGGCCGTGCCCGTCAGCCCGGTCATTGCGCCGTATCTCGATATTTTTCCGGCGCCGCTCCCGGGTGCATTCGAACAGACGGTGACGGCCGGGCCGTTCGAGGGTTACCCGAGCGGCAACGCTCTCGTAACGACGATTGCGAACCAACCGGAAACCGAAAATTACGTCCTCGGCCGAACCGACTACGTGCTGAGTTCCAAAGACACGATTTTCGGGCGATACATCTCCGACACCGCCTACTTCAAACTGCCCGTACCCTTCTCGAACTTGCCGCTTTGGCCGGTGGTAGACCACGGAGGCGATCAATACTTCGTCGTCGAAGAAAAACATATTATTTCGCCCGATGCGATCAATCAAGCTCGCTTCAGTTTCTCGCGCACCAATGAGCGCGCGAATCAGGACTTCCTGGCGGATCCCGCCAGCGACCCGCTGCAGTTTTATCTCGCCAATGGCTTCACCGCACCCAGCTATACGCCGGAACAACGTGAAGACGGCAACATTATCGTCGCCGGCGGCACCTCTTCGATTGGCCCCGGCGCAACGGCGCGTTTCCATCTAATTGAGAATAAATTCACCGGCGGTGATGATGTTTCATGGACTCACGGGGCCCACAGCATTACGTTCGGTGCGTCTATAACCAGGATTCAGGACAACATCGCGGTTGGTCGCGAGGGGGGTATCTTCGTGTTCGGAAGCCTCCCGGGATTCCTGGCGGCAACCCCGGTGCAGTTCCAGGGAGAGACGAACCCTTCTCCGACCTTTAATCGCACACGCTACTCGCGCGCCATTGAATTCTTCCCGTACGTCGAAGACGACTGGAAAGTTAGATCAAACCTCACGATAAATATCGGCCTGCGCTATGACTTCGAAACCAATCCCATATGCTGGGGGGCCGGGTTTGCGTGCACGAACCTGCTCGATCCTTTGACGTCTCCGGCCTTCGTGGCGGTTCGACACGCCGCGAAAGTAAATCCGAATGGGCTGAATTTCGATCCCCGCATCGGGCTGGCTTGGGATCCGTTACACGACCACAAGACTTCCATCCGAGCTGGATTTGGAATTTTTCATGAACAGCTCGCAGCGCGCACGTATCTGAATGCCTACTCGGAAGATCCCCCGTCGAATACGGTCGTGCTCTCCGGACCCGGCGCGATTCCGCTCTTTCCCAATCCGGCCCAGTGCGCCCCCGCATGCAGTCCAGTGTATGGCGCGGTGTACGGTTATGACTACCGTTCCGATACCTCTCCCTACGCGATGCAGTACAACCTCACCGTTCAGCGAGATTTGGGGCACGGCATGGTCGCCTCGCTCGGCTATATCGGGTCTCAAGGCGTCCACCTCTACAGTCAGCAGAATTACAACACTCGTGCCATCGTCGGTGGACCCAGCGACTGCACGAGTTCAGCCTGCACGTTCACGGGCCTGCCTCCGAACCCGGCTTTCTGCTTTCCGGTGAGCGCAACTTGCGCGGTGGGAACCGCGCTCGGTTTGGACTTCGCCGCGCCCACGAGTCATTCAACTTACAACG
>CAZLWY010000150.1:0-22157 GCA_964563425.1 uncultured Acidobacteriaceae bacterium
AGTTCCGGAAGTTGGGTTTCATTGACTACAACGGCGGACTGAAGGTGCACAGTTCCCTTCTCAGTATCGTCCTGCACGAGGGGCATCCTTAACCCATTCGCACCGTGAGCTCCGTTCCAGCCTGGTGCCAAGATACCTACTCCCGGAAGATCCTCCCTTCGAAAACAAGCGACCTGGATCTGTAACGCGATGACGAATGCCTGACCCCTGGCTCCCCGAAGCGGATAGGGCGGCCTCGAAGCGACAGGCGGGGACCGCGGCTGGGCGACCTCACGGCGAGTGCGCCAAAATGGCCCGGTTCCTGACGAATTTCCACTCCGTGCAATCGTGATTGGACTTTCTTTGCGGGTGGGTATGTTTCCTGAGGCCGCAGGCGCGTACTGAACTGAAACTCCAGCTCCAAACGGGCTACCCAATGAACACGCAGGGTGTTCATCTCCGTGCCGTCCACGGAATGGAACTTCGACCCGTTGAGCTGTACCCATTGAGCACATGTTCGCTAGGGAACACACGGCCTCATTCCCTAGCCTCAGACTCGCCACAGTTCTGGAGTCGAATGAATCATTCAGTCCGAATAGCGTTCATCGCCCTGACGACCGTGTTGCTTACCAAGTTGCGGCGGCGAGCCGCGACCTCGGCGCGCGCAAGGAGACGGAAACGCATCGGGAGCAGAGGGGGACTCGGTATCGAGCCTTGCTGCAGGCCGCTCCCGATGCGATGGTGATCAGCACTTCAATGGCCACATTCTCTTGGTAAACGCGGAGACGGAAAAACTCTCCGGTTATTCACGCGAACAACGGGTAGGGCTCGTGGGCGGTCATTCGACAAACGCTCCGAGGGCCGACAGCGCTTGCGTAGTTGGCAGCTCCCAGTCGCCGAAAGTCCCTGTTATGAATGATGGAATCGACCGTCAAGTAACCGGATGGGACGGGGAAGCGTGGTTTTTTCCGCGCTACCCGTGGGTTGGCCCGTGGCTGATCACATGAGCAGTCACATACTTCTTATGGCGGATAATCCTGGTGACGCACAGCTGGTTCGAGACGCGCTCACCGATTGCAGATTCGGTCCCTTCGAAATCGAATGGGTTCGGAACCTCGCCGATGGCCTCGAACGCCTCAGCAGGGGTGGGATCGAAGCGGTCCTAGCCGATCAATTCTTGCCCGACAGCCAGGGAATCGAAATACTCGATGCGGTCCTGGCGGTTTCCGCCCACCTTCCGATCTTGGTTCTTAGCAGCGGAGATGATCTGGAGATCGCTTCCGAAAGCCTACAGCATGGAGCGCAGGATTATCTTCCCAAGAGTCATCTCAATCGCTACACATTGTCGCGAGCTTTACGCAATATGATCGACCGCACGAGGGCGGATGACGCTTTGTTTGCCGAACGGGAACGCGCCCAAGTCACGCTCAACTCGATTGGTGACGCCGTTCTCTCCACGGACCCCTCGGGGAACGTGAGGTACCTGAACGTCGTGGCGGAGCGAATGACAGGTTGGTCGCGCGAGGAGGCGTCAGGCCGCCCCGTCGCTGAGATATTTAGAATTATCGACGGGGAAACCCGCCAACCCATTTCCAGCCCCACCCTGCAGGCGGTCACGCAAAACAAAACTGTGGGTTTGGCCTTGAACTGCATTTTGGTTCGGCGGGACGGACGGGAATCGGCAATCGAGGATTCCACCGCTCCCATTCATGACCGGGACGGGCACGCGGCCGGTGCGGTGATCGTATTCCACGATGTAAGCGTGGCACGGGCTATGTCACTGAAAATGACATATTCGGCCCAGCACGATTTTCTGACGGGGTTGCCCAATCGAATGCTCTTGAATGATCGGGTTGCGCAGTCCATCACCCATGCGGCGCGCCACAAGAAGAAAGTCGCCGTGCTATTTTTGGACCTGGATGGCTTCAAACACGTCAACGATTCGCTGGGACATCCGATCGGAGACAGACTTCTCCAATCCATCGCCAAACGTCTCGTCGATTGCGTGCGGAGCTCGGACACGGTTAGCCGACAAGGCGGTGATGAGTTCGTCGTGCTGCTTTCAGAACTGGAACAATCCGAAGATGCCGCCGTGGCCGCGAGGAAAATATTGCACGCGGTACTGGAATCTCATTCTGTCGACCAGCACGATCTCCACGTAACCACAACGATTGGAGTGAGCATCTATCCCGACGACGGCCTGGACGCCGAGACGCTCATCAAGAACGCGGACACTGCGATGTATCAGGCCAAGGAGCATGCGCGTCAAAGCTTCCAATTCTTCAAGGCGCCGATGAACGTCCGTGCCGTGGAACGCCAATCCATTGAGGAGAGCCTGCGGCGCGCTTTGGAACGCCAGGAATTCACACTGCAGTATCAGCCGAAGATCAATTTAAGGACAGGGCGCATCACAGGGGCGGAAGCGTTGCTGCGGTGGACCCACCCGGTTCGCGGGGCAATTCCTCCGGCAGAATTTATTCCTATCGCGGAAGATTGCGGCCTCATTCTCCCCATTGGCAACTGGTCTCTGCGAGAAGCTTGCCGCCAGGCTCGAGCGTGGCTGGACGGAGGCTTGCCTCTGGGTAGCATGGCGGTGAACATTTCAGCGATGGAGTTCCGGCATGAGTACTTTCTGGAAGGCGTCTGCGAAATTCTGAAGGTCACGGGCCTGGACCCCGGGGTTCTTGAATTGGAGCTGACCGAAAGCGTTCTTATGAAACGTACGGAGTCGACAGAATCCATTCTTAAGGAGTTGAAAGCAAAAGGGGTAAAGTTGGCGGTCGATGATTTTGGGACTGGTTACTCCAGCCTGAGCTATCTCAAAAGGTTTCCGATCGATGCTTTGAAGATCGACCAGTCATTCGTCCGTCAGATCACGACCTCGCCCTGCGAGACGTCGATCGTTTCCGCAGTGATCAGCATGGGCCAAAGCTTGAAGTTGCGAGTGATCGCCGAAGGAGTGGAAACACAAGAAGAGCTGGACTTTCTCAAGGCTCACCGATGTGAGGAAGCTCAGGGCTATTACTTCAGCCGCGCCGTCGCTCCCCAGCAGTTCGCTGGCTTGCTCAGAACCGGAATATCAGACCGGTTGCGAGATACAGCTCGAGTTAGCATTTTCCAATGAAGATCCGGTCGGCATCGCCCAATCACCGCCAACGACGAACTCCCGGCAGACCCTGTGACTAGCTCGGTAGAGGTCGAGTAGGGGGCTAGCAGTCGATGATTATGTCGAGCACCCAGTCGAGCGCGGTAAACGGGTGCTTGCTGCTGGTGCCGGACCGCCTGCCCTATTCGTGCCGGGTGAGCGGTACGGAACAGTATGTAGGTGACCTTAGTCGTATCGTAGCTGCATGGTTGATAAAAAGACGGATGAGACGCTCGTAGCAGCAATCGTTGCCGGTGTCGTGAAAGATATGATCTCGGCTGCACCCGTTCACTATAGAGCAGCGAAGTTCCACGTCGGACAATTGCTACACAACGGGAAGACCAAAGAAGACGGTTTAATCACCCGCGTTTTTGCGGATGAGGGGATTATTGAATATGAGGTATGGGTGCCGAAGGAATCCAATTCGTGGGAAGCGGGCCACTTGAGTTCACGCTGGCTTGAACGCCTATCGAAATTATCTCGCAATGTGCGCCTCGGTTTGCCGGCCCGAAAGCGAGTTACGGCGACTGCGCAATAATCATGCGGTCTCCTCAGACTCCTGGGAATCGACCCTGCCATCCTCTGATCCGTGGTTGTGGACCCTGAGAGAGTCAGACGTTTTCGCCGGGAATTTGTGTCGTATGAATTAACAGATGTGTGCCGAGTGTACCATTGTGAACATACGCATATGAGTGATCGGAAATAGCGTGGCTGTGGGAAAGCAGCAACGTGAAAAGGTCCGGGAGTCAGTTAGCGAAAGGAACTGGCTCCCGAGGACCTACGGGAACGCCAAATGCTTGCAAGCATGCGAGGTCGCGTCAAGCAAACTGAGCAATTGCCTGGGCTGAATGGGCTTGCAAGCAGAGGCCAGCCTCTGCGCATTCTTTTCTTTCACAGCAACGTTGCGGACGTAAAGCTCTGTGTACGTGCGCTCAAGAGCGCTCATTTCAACGTGAGTGCGGAAGTAGCCCCCACCTCCGAGCGGTTTGTCGAACGCCTCCAGGCAGAGTCGTATGACGTTATTGTCGCAGCGCATGCCGTCTCCGATCCGGTGGGAGCGCAGTCTTTGGAAGCATTGCACCGGATGGAACATCTCGTACCTCTCATCTTTGTTACCGACGGACTGCCACTTGAAACCGTGGCTGAACTCATTACGAACGGCGCTGCCGATTGTATTGAAATGGACCACATTGGTCACCTTCCCGTAGCCGTTCGCCGAGCCCTGAGTGAGAATAATCTGCGGGTGCAATGTGATCGGGCGGAAAAGCACTTGCGGCATTCAGAGGCACATTACCGCGCTCTGGTAGGAAACCTAAACTACGGGATATGCCACTGCAACGCCGAAGGCGATTTCTTGGACGTCAATCAAACGATGGTGACGATGCTGGGGTATGAGTCACGCGAGGAACTCCTGTCAGTCAAGCTTGCATGTGACATCGTTTCCGATCCTCGCAGGCGTGCGCAATTGTTAGGGCTCGCCGGTCGGGAACCGCAAACGGAGCCTGTCGAAATTGACTGGAAAAGAAAGGATGGAAAGGGGCTGAAGCTTCGACTGAGCGGACGGGAAGTCGTTGGCGGCCCGGGTGACGCGGCGAGTTACGAAGTCATCGCGGAAGATGTAACCAAACAGCGCGAGCTTGAGGATCAGCTCCGTCACGAGGCCGTCAAGGACTCCCTGACCGGCCTAGCGAACTACCGGCAGTTTGTCGCCGTGATCGACAGAGAGATCAGACGATCTCAGCGCACCAGACGCGAGTTCGCGCTGTTGTTATTCGACCTGGATCGATTAAAGCAGGTGAACGACCGCTACGGCCATCTCGTCGGCAACCAAGCGCTGTGCCGTCTTGCTGACGTTCTGTCAATCGGTCGTCGAGACCTGGATACGGCTGCGCGTTTCGGTGGAGACGAATTTGCACTTGTGCTGCCGGAGACGGCCGGCGAGGCAGCCGAACTGGTGGCCGACCGCATCTGCGAGAGCCTGGCGCACGATGGCGAGAAACCGAAGCTATCGGTCAGCGTAGGGGTTGCCGTCCATCCGAGAGACGGCGACAGACTCGACACCCTCATGGGCGCAGCGGACGTGAAATTGTACTCAATGAAAGCCAGAACACGTGGCCCTGCCAGAAGCGGCCGTCGCGGGGCACCGGGAACTCGGCCCTGAGACTGTGGCTGTCGAAAAGATGGCTGTTTCGTAGGCGTCCCCTGAAACCGCTTCAATTTCCTGCTAACTCGCTTCGACTCCGAGACAGGCGATCCGCAAGGGCTCGGAGTGACCCGATGGGGTCCTGTTTCGCGGTCACACCAGCCCTGACCAGGCCGAGGCCTCCTTTGCGAGCCTGGGTGCTCTCACTCCCTGAGTGGTGAATCGGAGCCTGGCATCCGACAGAACACCGCTCTTGGGCAATTCCCACTGCCTGTTCATTCCCTGATCCGCCCCGGTTCCGACTCACAAGAAGCCTTGTGCTCGAAGCGCCCGGAGACATTTCGACAGGGAGGTCGCCGCCAAGAGTGCTTGCGGAAGATTCGAGTTCCCTGTATTTTCGCCTGTTAGCGGGGAATTTGTCGGAGAACAGTTCGCCAGGGACTGAATCCTCCGCCGGAAAACCGGCCGAGCGTGCCACCCACCGGGTGCGGTCGCGCTGGATTTGCTGGGTTCAGTAACATCCATGACGATGGAACTGCTTCTCAATCTTCTGTGGCTGCTTATCGCTGTAGCCGTCGTGTGTGTCTGGCGCACCCAGTCGAGTAATCAGCGCCGGGGACGCGACCGCCATTACCTCCAGGAATGGAGCGCTGTCAGCCTCGCGTTGGTCCTCCTGTTTTTCGCCGTGTCCATGTCGGACGACATACACTCGCAAATCGTCGCCCTGGAAGAGTCCTCCGCAAACAAGCGCGATCAGATCCACGCCTCCGTTGCGCACTCATGGATGCAGCCGGCTCGAGGCGTTCGCCAAGCCCATTGGGCCGTTTCGCCGCGCGCACTTTCGCCCGGCCATTTCGACACGGTCAGCACGGTTGCCGTCTCGGAACCGGCTTTTGGAACACTCGCGTCCTACGGTCTGAAACCCAATCGCGCCCCGCCCGTCTCTCTTTCCTGGATCTAATAATTTATCGTCAGTCGTCGACCGCGCCGAATGTCGCGCGGGAAGTTCGACCACGCGTCGCCGCGGAACGTAGCTCGTCTGACCGCGCTTGTTTGTGCTTGTCGGGCTTGGGAGCCCATCGCATGAAGTCAGCATTTCTGATTTTGATCGTGGCGCTTGCCCTGGTTGGCTGCGGTTCGGGCCGCTCGAGCGACGACTCTGCCCCGCAAACACCCAAGAACGATTCAGCCAATACCGAAATTGTCGCCTCCGATTCGAAGGGCATCCAGACCCAGATCGCGCGCTCCACCGCGATTCCCGAATATCTCGACCTTCCCGCGCACATCGAACCGGACCCAACCCGCGTCGTGCACGTGTTCGCCCCGGTCGGCGGCCGCATCGTTGAGATGAAAGTGCGCCCGTGGGACCATGTCGAAAAGGGACAGACGCTCGCCACACTGGAGAGCAGCGATCTGGCGCGCGCCGTCGCCGATTACCACAAGGCCTTGGCGGACAATCAAGTGAAACAGAAGGCCCTGGCGCGCGCCGAGGATTTGCTCGAACACAAGGCCGTCGCCGAAAAGGATTTCGAACAAGCGCAGGACGACGCACAGCAGGCGCAAGCCGAAGTCCAGGCGGCGCGAGAACAGGTGCAGGTTTTCGGCATGGACCCGGACCACGCCTCGACGCAGCTTGTGGTTAAAGCGCCGAGGCCGGGATCCGTACTCGACGTAGGCGCCGCCCCGGGCGAATTCTCGCAAGCGCTTTCCGCACCGGCCCCGCTCGCAACGATTGCCGACGTCACGACCCTCTGGGCCCTGGGCGACATCTACGAGCAGGATCTAGGCGCCGCTAGATTGGGTGAGGATGCTCAGGTCACCCTGAATGCGTATCCCGGTCAACACTGGTCCGGCCACGTGAGCGTTGTTTCCGGTGCCGTCGACCCCAGTACGCGCACGCTGCGAGTGCGGGTGGTCCTTCTCAATTCCGACGGCCGGATCAAACCTCAAATGTTCGGTTCGATCCGCCTCGTAAAATCGTCCGCTCCCGGAATTCTCGTGCCGGCCACAGCCGTAATCCGCGAAGGGAACGACGCTTCCATGTTTGTCGCAAAAGGGAACGGCCACTTCGAGCGGCGCACGGTCGAGATCGGCCGGACCGTCAATTCCTCGCTTGAAATTACCGGCGGCGTGAATGCCGGCGAAACCATCGTGACGGACGGATCGCTGCTCCTGCGCTCAGTGGGGCAGGACTAGCCGGACATGCGCGGACTGGTTTCGTCACTGCTCCGCTATCGCCCGATGGTGATCGTCGCGCTGGCGGCGTGGATCGCGGGGGGCGTTTACATGTTCCTGCGGCTCGACATCGAGGCCTATCCCGATCCATCGCCACCGCTGGTCGAGGTGATCACGCAAAACCCGTCCTGGTCCGCCGAAGAAATGGAGCGCCAGGTTACCGTACCGATTGAGACGGTGCTGTTCGGCATTCCGCACCTCGAATACGTACGCTCGACTGCGATTTTCGGTCTCAGCGACGTAAAACTCTATTTCGATTACGACAGCGACTACTTCTGGGACCGCCAGGAAGTTTTGAATCGCCTTCAGCTGGTTTCACTGCCGGGGAATTTGAGCCCGCAGCTCTCGCCGGAGTCTCCGGTCGGCGAGATCTACCGCTATCGCCTCGAAGGCCCCGGCTACAACCTTAACGAAATCAAAGCGACCCAGGATTGGCTCGCCACGCGCGAGATCAAGCAGGTCTCGGGCATCGTCGATGTGGCGGGATTCGGCGGCAGCACCCGGCAGTACGTTGCGGAAGTGGACATGCGGAAGTTGCTGCAGCTCAACGTCACGCTTCCGCAGGTCGTTTCCGCGGTGGGCGCAAGCAACGCCAATGCAGGCGGCAACTACCTGACCATGGGAAGCCAGAACGTCAACATTCGCGGCGTCGGCCTGCTCCAATCGATTGGCGATATGCAAAGCGTCCTCATCGCCACGCGCAACGGCGTGCCGGTCTATCTGCGCGACATCGCCGACGTACACGAGGGCTCGCAGCCGCGGTTGGGACAGGTGGGCGTCAATCACGACGACGACGCGGTGCAAGGCATCGTGCTGCTCCAGCGCGGCGAAAAGTCGCTACCCGCCCTGCGGGGCCTTGACCAGAAAGTGAGGGCGCTCAACGGCGGCCTGCTGCCGCGCGGAATGAGATTGGTCACACTGTATAACCGCGCGGACCTGATCCACGTCACCACGTCGACGGTCCGCGATATCGTCATCGTGGGTCTCGCTTTGGTGACGCTTGTGCTGGTCGTCTTTCTCGGCGACATACCGATTTCACTGATCGCCGCGTTGACGATTCCGTGCTCGCTGTTGTTCGCGTTCTCGCTGATGGTTCTCACGGGCAGCTCCGCGAATCTGATTTCCATCGGCGCGATCGACTTCGGAATCCTGGTCGACGCATCCGTCATCGTTCTTGAAAACGTCTTCCGCCGCTTTCAGGCCGCCACCTCCAGTGCTCATACCTTCGAAATCATCGCCGACGCCACGGCGGAAGCGGTTCGCCCCGTTGCCTTTTCGGTGCTCGTAATCATCGTCGCGTTGATTCCGCTCTTCACCATGCAGGGCGTGCCCGGCAAGGTTTTTGCTCCGATGTCACAAACCTACGGATTCGCGCTGGTCGGAGCCTTCCTGTTCGCGATTTTCTTCGGCCCCGTTCTCTGTTCGTGGATGAAGCCGGAAAACGTCCGCAACCATCGCACGGTCGTGGTGAACTGGCTGAGCAAACACTACGCCGGAGGCATTCGCTGGACGATGTCTCACCGCCGGGCGGTTCTGGGGATGGGCTTCGCGGGGCTTGCCGCCACCCTGCTGCTGGCGTATCTGTTTCTCGGCGGCGAGTTCATGCCTCCGCTTGAGGAAGGCAATCTCTGGGTCCGCGCCACACTGCCGCAGGACGCATCCTACGAAACGGGCGCGAAAATGGCGCATGACTTCCGCGAAATCCTGCTCGGATTTCCTCCGGTGACGCAGGTGGTCTCGCAAATGGGCCGGCCCGATGACGGTACCGACGTCACCACCTTCAACAACATCGAGTTCATGGTCTCGCTCAAACCGCCCGGCCAGTGGCCCACTGGAATGAGCAAGGAAAAGCTGGTCAGTCAGATGGACGCGCAGCTCGAAAAATACCCGGGCATCGATTTCAACTTCTCGCAGAACATTCAGGACAACGTCGAGGAGGCCATGTCCGGCGTGAAGGGCGAAAACTCGCTCAAGCTATTCGGCGACGACATCGACACTCTGGTGTCAAAAGCCGGCGAGATTCGCGACGTGATGGCCGAAGTACCCGGCGTCGCCGACCTCGGCGTGTTTCAGGAATCGGGCCAGCCCGAGTTGATCATCTCGATTGACCGCGCCGCCAGCGCCCGTTACGGAATCATGTCCGCCGACATCGACGCGACGGTGCAAGCGGCTGTCGGAGGTCTCGCCGCCACGCAGATTCTTCAAGGCGATCGTCGCTTTGATTTCGTGATCCGCTACCAGCCGCAGTTCCGCAGCTCACCTGAGGAGATTCGCAACATCCTGCTGCCCACCCCGTCCGGCGGCAACGTGCCGCTGGGCCAGGTTGCGGACATATCGTTGCGCCAGGGCGCGTTCATGATCTTTCGAGAAAACGGCCGGCGCTACATTCCGGTGAAATTCAGCGTGCGGGGACGCGATCTTGCCGGCACGATCAGGGAGGTGCAGGGCCGTCTGGCGCAAAAGGTTCACCTGCCGGAGGGCTATCATCTGGAATGGGCGGGCGAATATGAAAGCCTGCAGAAGGAACAGCGGCGTCTCGCCGTCATTCTGCCCATCACCCTGCTGATCATCCTCGGATTGCTTTTCACGGCGTTCAACTCGCTTCGCCACGCGCTGCTCGTGCTGGCGGTTCTTCCGTTCGCGCTCACGGGCGGTATTGTTTCGCTCTTGATCACCGGCACGCCGTTCAGCATTTCCGCTGCCGTCGGATTCGCTTCCGTGATTGGCGTCTGCACTCTCGGCGGCGTTGTATTTGTTTCTGGAATTCGTCGGAAGGAGGATGCGTCGCAATCGTTGCGCGCGACGATCGAGCTCGCGGCGCTGGCGGAAATGAGGCCGGTGGTAATGGCCTGCGCGGCCGCGTGCCTCGGGCTGCTGCCGGCGGCGGTCTCCACAGGTATCGGGGTGCAGGCGCAGCAGCCGCTCGCGAGGGTCGTGGTGGGCGGGATGATCACGTCGCCTCTCGCCATCCTGTTCCTGGTGCCTGTTTTTGCCAGCTATTGGCTGCCGTCGAAGGAAAAAGCCCGCGAAACGAAGTCAGAATGAAGCGTCCCAGGGGTGGGATTCATCGCCGCGCGGCGAAGAAATTCTGCAGCAGCGCGACCGCTTCCTCTCGCAGCACTCCGCTGGCAACCTCCACTCGGTGATTGAGCTGAGGGTGATCGAGCATCGAAAAACAGGAACGCACCGCGCCGCCCTTGGCTTCATCGGCTCCGTACACCAATCGTGCGACGCGAGCCTGGACCATCGCGCCGGCACACATGGCGCAGGGCTCGATGGTCACGTAGAGCGTGGTGCCGAGGAGTCGATGGTTGCCGGCGGCCTTCGCGGCCTCGCGCAGCGCCACGATTTCCGCGTGTGCGCAGGGGTCGCAATCCGTGATGGTTCGATTTCCCCCGCGCCCTACGATCCGATTTTCGGCGACCACCACCGCGCCGATCGGAACTTCGCCGCGCGTGCCCGCTGCCTGTGCTTCTGCGATCGCCGCACGCATGAATGCAATGTCTGCGATGGGGGTTTCGGTCACCGAAGGCCAGCATACCACGCAGGCGACGAGCCGGATTTATTGACGGCGGCCTTTGCGAGCGCTGGCGGGCCCTCAAGCCCGCCCACGCGGAGGTTCCGGCCCCAGCGATACAGCGGCCGGCACGGCGTCGTCGGCCGATCGTCTTGCGCGCCTGAAAATCCGTGTGAGGAAGTACATCAGGAATCCCGCCGCCACGATGGCAGCGCCGATCACCAGTTCGTTCGTGCTGCCGACGGATTCTTGGCTGTTGCGCACGAGCGCGGTAACGATCAGCGCCAGCGGCGGCAGGCCAATCAGAATCGTGCCGATGGTACCGCCCGGCACGCGATACGGCCTTTCTAAGCCGGGCTCGCGAATCCTCAGCGCCGACAGCGCCCAGAACTCGAGCAAGATGCTCAGGCCGGTGAGCAGCACGTCGAGAATTAGGCTGCGCTCGAATCCCAGCGGGTAGCACAGCGCCCAGAAAAGCGCGCAGGCGACGACGGCGACCCAGGGTGCGCCCGACCGCGAATACCTTTTCCTAAAAACCTTCGGCAAATATCCGTCCTCGGCCATCACCACCGGCAGCCGCGTGAACGACATCATCAGGGCCCCGAATGAACCCACCGCGCCCAGGATCCCGGCAATCGTGATCCCCAGCGCCAGCGCCTGCCCGCCCACGATTCGACCCACGTCGACCCAGCCGCCCGTGGTCCAGCTGTTCGGATCCAGTCCCAGCTGCGCGACCGCCGCTACCGGGATCAGGTATCCCGCCACGACCAGCACGACCGCGCCCAGCATCGCGCGAGTGTAGGTTTTCTGGGGCGACTCGACTTCTCCGGCGATCGTCGAAAGATTGTCCCAGCCCATGTAATTCCACATCGCGATCAAAATCCCTCCGAGAAAATCCGCATGCCGCAGCGGCGTCGCGCCGCCGGCGCTCGCGCTGGAGTGTCCGTGCGAGACGGCGATAACGACCAAGAGCGCAAACGGCGCGAGCAGCGCAATGTTGAGCAGCACCGATCCGTCACCGACGGCGCGCGAACCGATGATGTTCCACAGCGCGCAAACGGCGATCATCGCGAATCCCAGCGCCAGGCCGCGATGCCCGGCCACCATATTCGGCGCGAACCGGCCGATGTAGGCCACGAACAAATTCGGATACAGCGCCATTTCAAAGACGCTGCCCGCCATGGTGAGCCACGTCTCCTGATAGCCCATCAGAGGGCCCAGCCCGCGCCGGACCCAAATGTAGAAACCGCCTTCTTCGGGAATCGAGGTGGCAAGTTCGCTGACCATCATCGCTGTCGGAATGCTCCAGACAAGCGGGGTGATCACGAGGATGAGCAGGGTGGCGGCGTAACCGGTTTTCTGAACGATATCTTCGAGGCCGTAGGGTCCGCCGGCCACCATGAAGTAGGTGGCCGCGATCATCGGCACTACGGTCATTTTGCGAATTCGGGGGAGACCTAAGCCCTCATTCGCGGTAGCGCTGGCAGAAAGCGTACTCAATTACTTCGAGCTCTCCTCGCCCGTGCCGCAGCCGGTCCCCCTGCCGTCCGGGCCGGCCGCAAAAGGACGGTTCGAGCGCAGTGTAAACGATATTTCCTCCACGTAAAGAAAATTACGCAGACTTCTGGAGCTTTTCTGGGTGCGTTCCGCGCCGCCGCGGCGAGTTTTCGGTTTTGATCCTGTGAGCGCGCCAGGCGGTGTTGTAAGATACCGCTTCGAATTTCCGCCAGGCATTCGATGGAACTACGCAAAGACCCTATCACGCGCAGCTGGGTTGTTGTCGGTCATCCCGAGCGGGCTACGGACCGCGCCGAACCCTGCCCGATCTGCAGCGAGGCCAGTCGGACGGGCCCGGTCCTGCTGCAACTGCCCGCTCAGGGGAGCTGGCAGGTGCGCGCCTACCCGCACTTTCGTCCGCTCTATCGCATCGAGGGTGACCCGGCGCGTAACGCCGACGGGATTTTCGACCGCATGGCCGCGGTGGGCGCTCACGAAATCATCGTCGAGACTCCGGTGCACTCGAAATCGCTGACGCAGCTTACCGACGAGGAAATCGAGCGCGTGCTCGAGGCCTATGCGTCGCGCATCAACGATCTTAAACGCGACGCGCGCTTCAAATACGTCGCTGTTTTCAAGAATCAGGGACAGAGCGCGGGAGAGGAATGGCCTCACGCGCACTCGCAGCTGTCTGCCACCACGTTCGTCCCGCGCCGCATCCTGTATGAGCTCCGCGCCGCGCGCGAATGGTATCGCGATCGCGACCGCTGCGTGTTCTGCGACATTCTCCGCCAGGAGATTCGCCAGACCAAGCGCGTGATCGAAAGCATCGGCGATTACTACGCCTTCTGCCCCTACGCCTCGCGCGTGCCGTATGAGACCTGGATCATGCCGAAAACGCATTCCCACCAATTCGAAACGCTGCAGCCAGCCGAAAAACGCCGGAATCTGGCCACGCTCCTGGGCCGCACCCTGCGCCGGCTGCTTCAAATCAGCGGCAGTTATCATCTCGTGCTGCATACCGCTCCCAACACCCTGCAGACCAAGGGCGAGCTCAGCGACTACTGGGCCACGATCGACGGGGACTACCACTGGCACGTCGAGATCCTGCCGATCCTCGAAACGCGCAGCAAGTCCTACAGCATCAAGGAAGTCTATTTCAACGGAATCCTGCCGGAAACGGCCGCCGAACGGATGCGGAACCTCGATCCGAACACATGATCGCACGCTCCCACGGCGGCACGACATCGGAGCGCGGCGGGATCATATTTCGGCTTTTGTTCCTGATCGCGTTCGCCGTGCTCGTTTTTCTCCTGTATCTGGCGCGGCATCCGCTGATGCGCGTGGCGGGAAATTTTTGGGTCGTCGACGAAGGCCCCGTTGCCTCCGACGCCATCGTGATTCTCGGCGACGACAACTACCCGGCCGATCGGGCCACGCGCGCCGCCGAGCTGATCAAGGCCGGATGGGCGCCGCGCGTGATTGCCAGCGGCCGATACCTGCGCCCTTCCGCGAGCATCGCCGAGCTTGAGGAGCACGACTTGATGGACCGCGGCGTTCCCCAGAGCGCCATCGTGAGGCTGGCGCACCGCGCGGAAAATACGCACGACGAAGCCCAAGCCATCAGTCAGTTCATCCTATCGAAGGGCTGGAAGCGAATCATCGTCGTCACCTCGAGTTACCACACCCGCCGTTCGCGCTATATTTGCGAACGCCTATTTCCTCCGGGCACGGCGCTGCGCGTGGTCGCTGCGCGCGATAGCGATTTCGATCCCGACAGCTGGTGGCACACCCGGCTCGGTGTGAAAATCTTTGCGCATGAGCTCGTGGGCATGATCGTCGCCATGTGGGAACTTCGCCACCAGGAGGCACAGACCGTCTCGGCGAACAGGCCGGCAAGTGTGTCGCCCGAACAGCGCCAAGCCGTTGCCGGTTTGTGTGTTTGGCCTACATTGTCTGTTTACAGCTAGTTGCGCGTGTACTATATTTTGCTCACCGCACGAGGATGGCTGCCACCCGCCGCAGCGTCTTCAGATCTGAGGAGGATTCAATGTGGCGAAAACCAGCAGAGGGAAAGCCGTCTTCGGAGTCCTATAACCAGCCTGTTTCCAGTTCCGCGCCTGTCGAAAATTCGCAGGGGCCGCAACCGTCGCCCGCGCCCGCGCCACCGGCTCCGTCGCGCTCCTTGGCCGATTCGGCTCCCGTCGCGCTGGGCGGCAACGTTTCGAAGATCACGTCGGGCCTAAAGATTAATGGTGAAATTTCCGGCTCAGCCGATCTATATATCGACGGAGAAGTGCAGGGCAAGCTGCGCCTCGGGAACGCCCGCGTCACGGTCGGTCCCAACGGTCGTGTGCAGGCCGATATCGAAGCTCGCGAGATCGTGGTCGAGGGCAAGGTAGACGGAAATCTCAAAGCTGGCGAGCGCGCGCATTTCGGCTCCTCCAGCCGAGTGAACGGCAGCGTGATGACGCCGCGCATCGGCATCGACGACGGCGCCCGGCTTCGTGGTAAAGTGGAGACGGTTCAGGCGGTTCCCGCCCGTCCGACTTCGTCAGGCATCAAGCAGGAAGCGACCGAGACCCTCCAGCCGGTTGAGGCCAGCGCAAAAGGCGAGTAACCAACGAACATGAACTGGATGGCAAAAGCCCGTCCGGCCGCACCATCTTCGGCGGCCGGCGTCGCGCCGTCAAAACCGGGACCCAGCGCCTCCGCTGCACCTGCGTCCGGCAACGTCCGAGTCTCCAATGCCCTGAAGGAATTCCTCTGGCTCATCAGCGACGTTCCGCAGGGCCGCATCCTCGATCTCGGTCCGGTCTGGCAATCGACGGTCAGTTTCTTTGTCGATAAAGGTTATCGTGTTTCCACCGAAGATCTGCTTCGCACCTGGAGGGAATTCCTCACCGCTGAGGAGGAGGGGTTCCGCAAAGCTCCGGTCGGGGCCGCCGCCGAAAGGATTTCGCCCGCCGCGCTGGCGGACAAATTCCTCGAGTCGGCTCTGCAGTATCAGGAGCGCAGCTTTCACGGCGTCCTGGCCTGGGACCTTCTCGACTACTTCGATCCGGAGGTCACACCACGCTTGATGGAGCGCCTCGCGCAGCTGATTCATCCGGGCGGCGCGATGCTCGCGATGTTCCACAGCCGCGCTGCGGAGCGCTTTCATCGCTATCGTGTTGTCGATGGCCAGACCATCGAACTGATTCCTGCTCCCACGCTCGCGGTTCATGCGCACGTGTTTCAGAATCGCGAAATCCTGGGGCTGTTCGCGGAGTTTCGTTCTTCGAAGACGTTTGTCGGCCGGGATCAAGTCCGCGAAGGCCTCTTCCTGAAGTAGCAACAATAGGAACGTTCGGTTCCGTCCGGCCAAAATACACAGCCATTCCGCGTGACAACCAATTCCTCCCCCCATACATCTGCCTATTCCGGGTGCTGGGGTTTGAGGAGTCGTGTGACTCGAAACGCCGTGCGATCCGGCGAAGTTTCCCGTCAGTGCCGCGCGAAATAAACTGGAACCTTTTGAGCCAGCTGTGGAATCATGCTGAAGCTCTTACACCTTGATATAACCTGGGAGATAACGATTCGATGGGCGTGAACGCTGCTGCGGCGGTTGATTTGGTTCAGAAGTGGATCCCGATTCGCAGCGGCTGTCGTCCTCGACCAGCGCAGCGCCCCCCGCATTCGATCGCTCGTTTCCTGGCGATCCTTTCGCTCACCATGGCGGCCGCTTGCGTGCTATCCAGCTGCGGCGGTGGCAGCGGCGCGACGACCGTCAGCTCTGTCACGATTTCGCCCACCTCGCTCACCGTGCCGCTGAACACGCAGACGACCTTCACGGCTGTCGTCAATCTGGCCAACTCCACGGTTTCAACCAGCACGACGGTCACTTGGGAGGTGAACGGCGTTTCCGGTGGTGACCTCGGCACAATTGGCTCGATTGAGCCGTCCCCTGACAATCAACTGGAGGGAATCTATACAGCTCCGGGCAGTGTTCCGAGCCAGACGATTTCCGGCGTCACGCAGGTAGGTCAGGTGGCCATTACCGCCGTCACTACGCAGACGACGACCACGAAAGGTCAATCGACCACCGGCACGGTAACCTCGAATACCGCGATCGTTACCGTGGGTTCGGGCGCTGGCCTCACCGTATCGCCCACGACGCCAACGGTTCCCGCCGGAGCGACACAGCAATTCACAGCGCTTCTGAACGGTTTGAACGACACGAATGCGACCTGGACGGTAACGCCATCGAGTCCGGCAAGCACCTATGGTTCGATCGGCTCGAGCGGTCTCTATACGGCGCCTCTGAATCCTCCGCCCGGCGGCATGGTCACCATCGCGGCCACCGATCCGGCCGCGCCTCAGCCCGCCACCTCCACCGTCACCATTTCCTATTCCGACCATTCGCTCTCCGGCCCCTACGCGTTCTCCTATACCGGGAATGATTCGCAGGGCTTCCTGGCTGTCGCGGGCAGCTTCGTTGCCGACGGAAACGGCCGCATCGTCAGCGGCGTGGAGGACGTGAGCAGCTTCCTGACCGGCGTCAAGACCGTTGAGATCAACAGCGATTCCTCAACCTATGTCATCGGAGCGGACGGCCGCGGAACCGCGAATATCGTCACCAGCCTCGGCCAGAGCACGTGGGACTTCGTGATGACCACGACGGGCCACGCACAAGTCACGCGCATGGATGCCACCGCGAACGGAGGCGGAACCATCGACGAGCAAAGCCTGGCGGCACTGTCGAACAACGTGTCCGTCGTGACCGGTCCGTACGTGTTCAATCTGTTGGGTGCGGATGGGAGCTTCCATCCGCTGGGTCTGGCTGGAAAATTCACTGCGAACGCGGGGATGATTCCGGCATCGGCTTCCATCATCGACGTAAACGATGACGGCATCGCAAACGCCGCGGGAATTGAGACGAGCGATACATCCCTCAACGGCACCTACGAATTCGATCCGGTATTCACGGGCACTGGTCGCGGCCTTCTCACTCTCACGAGCACCAGCACCGGCGCGAGCGCGCGGGAATACGCCTTCTATGCCGTCAACAGTCCGGCAAGCGGTAATACCGATTCGGTCCTACGACTGCACCTCATTGAAATCGATAGCCTCGCCTTCGTTGCTGGAGACATGTATGCGGCTCCTTCCGGAGCCACCGCGCTGACGGCCGGGACGTACGTTTTCACGGGGGGCGGTCAGGTTCCAGCGGGCGCTTACGCCGCCGGCGGAGCCTTCGTTTCCAGCGGCAGCGGCGGAATCACCGGCGGAAATTTCGACGCCAATTCCGACGGCACGTACAACAACGGTCCGGCGATCAACGCCTGCTCGTCTTACACGACCGACAACACCACCGGGCGCATCGATCTGAAGATGTATACCGGTTCGGGCTCATGCCCGGCCACGCCGAACTCGAGCACCAACGAGTACGCCGTTTACCAGACCTCGCAGGGCACCGCGCTTGTTCTGGAAATCGATCAGAACGCGCTTTCGACCGCTACTGCGTATCAACAATGCGTTCCGCCCGCGGCGGCATGCTCCACCTCCGTATCGCTTCTCGGCGACAGCTTCGCCATCGGCCTGGTCGGCCAGGGCATCTTCCACAACGATTCGTCAGCCTATCAACCCGATTTGTCCGGTCAGCTCACGATCACCTCCGGTGCTTCGATCGCGTCGGGCACTCTCGACATCAATACCTTTGGCACGCCGTCGCCCGCCGATTTGGTCAGCACGAGCTCGATTGTCGCTCCCACTTCAAACGGTCGCGGCACGGCGACCTTAACGACCACGAGTCCCGCGTCCACATTCAAGCTCGTCTACTACCTGATCGACGACAATACAGCGCTGATCTTCGACCAGGACACGACTCCCATAGCCATCGGCATCGTAGCTCGCCAGTTCTGAAATCGTCGCTCGCCTGTCGGATCCCGTCATCTGGCAACTGCGGGCGGGCGCTTTTTGAGCTGGAATCCGGGCCTGACCGGCGACAGCCGCTTGACGGAATTTTATCCTTGCGCGTATGCGCGTCCGGGCGTATGAGTGGGTTTGTAGGAGCCTATGCAGGCGGGGAGTCACGACTCTCGCGTGCATCGTCAGGGAATTGCACACCGCTCCTGCAACGCGAACCGCGCGCAGAGCTTTCAGCTTCGCGGCGGCCTAGCGAGTGAACAGAGCGGGGAGCTGCCAGGCTCCCCGCTTTGCATGGAAGGCGCGGCTGGATTTTCCGTCCGAGGACCTACTTCGCGACGGCAGCGGTTTTTGGCGATCGCGCTTTCCAGGCATGATACGCCGCGGGAATCAGCGACAGCACGATCACGCCGGCGATGATGAAGTGGATTTTCCGATCCACGTTCGGCACCGTCCGTCCGAGTGTGTAGCCCACCAGCACCATGCTCCAGATCCACAAGAATCCGCCCACGATGTCATACGTCAAATACCGCCAGTAGCTCATCTTCGCCGCGCCGGCCACCGGCGGACAGAATGTCCGGATGATGGGTACGAATCGCGCCAGGATAATCGTCTTTCCGCCGTAGGTTTCGTAGAACTCGTGCGCCCGTTCGAGGTGTTTCTTCTTGAAGAATCGCGAGTCTTCTCGGCGATAGAGGCTCTCGCCCGCCTTCCAGCCTACCAAATACCCCAGCTGGTCGCCCGCAATCGCGCACAGCGTTACCAGCGACAGCAGCTCCGCGAGCTTCATGTGTCCGGCTCCGGCGAACACCCCGGCCGTCACCAGCAGGGAATCGCCCGGCAGGAAAAACCCGACGAAGAGTCCCGTCTCGGCGAATACGACCACGCAAACCAGCAACGTGCCGCCCCACTCGACCAATCCGCGGACGTTATAGAGCTCGGTCAGCAGATGCCGTAGGAAGTCGATCATCGCCTGGTGTTCCTCGCCCTTCGTGCGCAATCGATCGCTGTAACTCGCGTCTTTACAATAAGAAGCGGGCTGCGCCGCCCGATAGTACTTCAATCCTACCATTTCTAGTCCCCTGTACCATTGGTCAGGTTGGCCCCTGCTTCCAGAATGATCTCGTTGGCAGCCGTAAGACTGAGGAGGGTACAACGATGGAAGGCGGCTACGAAGTCTGGATGGGGCAACCGGTCATTCTTCGAGTGGTAGCAGGCAATCTCCGCGTTCCGCTGCGTGGTCGTTTGCTGTCAGAGACGAGCGATGTTGTCCGTCTTCGCATCGCCAACAGCTGGGACGTCGATATTTTCAAGACCATGGTTGTCGGTGTCGAGCACGACAACCCGGTGTATGTCCTTAACTAGGATTCCTGTGAGCGCTCTCACCGGCCGCGACTGCCAAGCCGCAGGCGGTCCGGATGCCGAGCGGGAGCAAGCCGCGGCCAAAGAGGCGCCGCGGAGCGCAAAGTTGGCGGCACTTCGAGATACGTTGATCGTGTTCAGCATGCAGCTGTCGTTCCGAGTCACGATGTTTCTGCGGCACCTGAATTACTAGCCCTGCCGGCGAAAAGTTTCTGCACCAAAAAGGTTGGTGTCGGCCCAGGTAGTCCCTCTCCGTGCCCCGAACCCCGGGTCTGGTCCTCCTCCTCCCAGGTCCGGGGTTTTTCTTTTCGCTGACAGCATTTCGATCCGCGCGCCATTCTCTTTGACTCCCCGCGATGACTCGACCACACTAGACTGCGCCTGCGCGAACATGAAACTCGCACTCGTCGACTGGCTCGTCATCGCCGCGTATCTCGCCTTCACCCTCATACAGGGCGTCTACTTTCGCCGTCGTTCCAGTGGCAGCACCGCCGACTATTTCGTCTCCGGCCGCCGCGCGCGCTGGTGGCTCATCGGCACCTCGATGGTTGCCACCACATTCGCCGCCGATACGCCCTTGGTGGTGACGGGTCTCGTCTACCGCAATGGCATCGCCGGCAACTGGATCTGGTGGGCCATGCTGCCGGCCGGCATGATGACGGTCTTTCTTTTCGCGCGCCTCTGGGTTCGCTCGGGTCTGCTGACCGACGTCGAGTTCGCCGAATTCCGCTACTCCGGAAGACCCGGCGCCCTCCTGCGCGGGTTCCGGGCCATCTATCTCGGCCTGCTGGTGAACTGCGTCATCCTCGGCTGGGTCACCAAAGCGATGACCACCATCGCAGCCGTCGTGCTCGGCGTAAGCAACCGCGCCGCTCTGGCGCTCTGCATTTTCTTTCTGATTCCGTTCACGGGTGTCTACGTCGCGCTCGGAGGTCTGTGGGGCGTCCTGTGGACCGATCTATTTCAGTTTGTTCTGAAAATGGGCGTAGTGATCGCGGTCGCGTGGTACGGCGTCGCTGCGGCCGGAGGAATCGACGCGCTCCTTGCGAAAATCGGCGCGCTCCACGCCGCCGCCGGCCCCAACGCGTCCAATCTCACTTCGTTCTTCCCCGATTTTTCAAAAGGCTTTGACAGCGAATCGCTCTGGACCATCCCCGCCATCACCTTCTGCGTGTATCTGGCCGTGCAGTGGTGGGCGTTCTGGTATCCGGGATCGGAGCCCGGCGGCGGCGGATACGTCGCGCAGCGAATTCTGAGCGCGCGCAACGAGCGCGATGGCCTTCTGGCGGTGCTCTGGTTCAACTTCGCCCACTACGCCCTGCGATCCTGGCCCTGGATTCTCGCCGCGATGGCCGTGGTTGTCTTGTATCCGCATCTTGCGCAGCCCGAATCCGGCTACATCTTGCTCGCCGTCGACCATTTACCGCGCGCCGCGCGCGGCCTACTCGTAGCGGGCTTTCTGGCGGCCTTCATGTCCACGATCGCCACGCACCTCAACTGGGGAACGTCGTACTTGGTTTCGGATTTCTACCGCCGCTTCGTGAATCGGACCGCGCCCGAGCGCCACTACATCGCCGTCTCACGCTGGATGACGATGCTGTTGGTAATTCTGGCCGCCGGCGTTTCCTGGGAGCTTTCCACCATCCGTTCCGGATGGGAAGTGCTGCTCGAAGTGGGCGCCGGAACCGGCAGCGTGTACCTGCTGCGCTGGTATTGGTGGCGCGTCAATGCCTGGAGCGAGATGGCCGCCATGTCCACGGCCCTGCTGGTCTCGCTCACAATCGACCTAACCGCCCCGTTCCACGGCTCCGAGCCCGCCGTCTTCGCCCAGCAGACGCTTCTAACCACCGCGATCACCACAGCCGTCTGGATCGTTGTCACGTTCCTGACGCTGCCGGAACCCGCCGGCACACTGGTCCGCTTCTACACCCGGGTCCGGCCGGACATCCGAGGCTGGAAACCCATCGCCGACCTGGCCCCCGACGTAGTGCCGACTTATGACCTCGGCCGCAATTTCTTGCACTCAATAGTGGGCTGCGCCATGATATATTCTGCCCTGTTCGGAATAGGAAATATTTGCTTGCTTTCCGGGCAGTTTGGAGTTCTTCTTCTCGTCAGTTCTTTGGGTTGCGCAGCGTTCCTTTACCGCGGCCTCTCTCGCACCCTGCATGGCGCAGACTTGCGACCCGGTCCCAGACTGGACCGAGTTATGCGCTTGCTTCGCCGGCTGAAACAGCCGCAGGGAAGGGTGGACGAATGACCATGATGTCTGTGCTGGCGCCGAACGGGGCGCTCGATGCCGGCACGCTTGAGAAGGCGTTGAACCGTTTCAAGGATTCGTCATTTAAATCTCTGGGCCAAATTCAAGCGCTTGG
>CAZLWY010000151.1:0-18528 GCA_964563425.1 uncultured Acidobacteriaceae bacterium
GGGCGCCACGCCCTTCCAGGCCGGCAGGGTCACCTTCGCCGGGCCGACGCCCTTCAGGTAGAACTCCGGCTCCATGATCTGCTGGGTCGAAACCGGCGGATTCTCGAAGATCAGGTGCAGGTCCTGCCAGCCGGAATGCGCCTTCAGGAAGGCTTGCGAAAACGACGTGCCGGCGAGGTAGGGAAAAAGCAGCGAATCGCGGATCACCAGCGGCGCCTTCGCGAGCTTCGAATCCTTGTCCATTTCTTCGACCGCTCCGGGACGAATGAGCGCAGAGACGTCGCCGATTTCGCGGACGCTCAGATGCTCATCGCGCAGGGAGTAATCAAGCATCGCGGCAAGGGCCGTGCCTTCGCTGACGGAATCGCGCGCCAATTCCGCGTCATCATTGGGCCGCGCGGCCTTAATCCAGGGGTCCACGTTGAAGGACTGGTCTTCGAGCGCGTGCGTGAGCTCGTGGGACATCACGTCCTTCTGCTCGTCCGACGGAATCCAATCGGCGATATAGAACTCCTTGGCCTTCGGATCGTAGAGGCCGGCGACCTGTTCGGTGAGAACGTCGAGCATGAACGCGTCGAGCGGAAAATCCTTGGGGATCAATCCGAAAGCTTCCAGAGACTTGTCGTCGGCGTATTTTTGCGCGTCGTTTTTGTCTTCTTTGTCCGCCTCGATCAGGTAAGCGCGGATTTCCTGCTTAGAGCGCAGGCTCTTCTTCAGAGGCTCTTTGATCGGGAGGTGCAGGATCACGCTCATCTGTTTGAGCACTTCATCGGCGGCCGCCAGAAATTCGGGGTTTTGCGCTGCGGCGGCGCCCGCTTGCGTGGCCGGGTTCGTCGCGGCCGGCTCCGGCGGCGACACGGTCTGGCCCGCGGCCAACACGCCGAACGCGAGCACCGCGAGCAAACAGGCGATTCGCTTCATTCGTGGCTCCCAAGGATTAGACGCTCGATCAAGAATAACAGGTTTTCCGCCGTGCTCGATTTTCGAAGAAATTCTCGCCCGGGGATTCGATCTCATCGAGGGGCCTCGGACCACCGCGTAGGCTGAAAAGGGGGCGGAGCCAGTAGGGTCTGTTAGGACAAAATCCAGTCAACCGCCGCCGGCATTGGACGGAAAAGACGATTACGAGCGGGAGAAGGTTGAGACCGGTGCCGCGAGGACGGACTGGACGATCCTGCAGAACTCTTCGACGGGGAAGGGCTTGGCCAGCACGGGACAACCCGAGTCGCGAAGGACAGGCGCGGCCGAATCGCCGGCATTCGACGCGGTGAACACGACGCGCGTCGACAGATCGGGACGATTCTCCTTGATCCATTGGAACAAACCGGCGGTCGACGTCTTCCCGGGGAGATTGACGTCGGTGACCACCGCATCCACGGAATGGTGGCTCAGAGTTTCGATGGCCTCCTCGGCCGAGTGCGCCATTCGAACCACCGCACCGCTCGACAACAAGACCTCCTGTTCGAGCAACAGCAGAGATTCCTCGCGGTCGACCAAAAGAATCGTTCCGGAGACGGAAAGATCCCGAGGGGAAGCCGGTTCGCTGGACGACGTCGAAGTCTCCTGCGAGAGCGGCAGGGTGACGACGAACGAAGCGCCGCGCGGAGGCGCGTTGCGAACCTGGATTTCGCCGCCGTGCTCCTTCACAATTCCGTAGCAGATGCTCAGGCCCAGGCCGGTGCCTTTGCCAACCGGTTTCGTGGTGTAAAACGGGTCGAAAACCTTGTGCGGGTTCGAGACACCGCGGCCGCTGTCGGTGATTTCAACACGCAGGCGAGAGCCATCGCCTTCTGTGCGAATCCAGATTTCGCCCGAGCCACCCTTTTCCTGGATGGCGTCCACCGCGTTGTTCAGCAAATTCAGGAAAACCTGTTCAAGCTGGTGGAAATCGCCGGCCGTTGCGGGCAGCTCGGGATCGAATTCGCGGTGAATCGCGATGTTGTGAATCTTCATGTCGAATTCGCGAAGCAACAGCGTGTCCTCGAGTATCTGATTGAGTTGAACGGGCGCACGATGGGGCTTCTGCTGCCGCGCGAAGCTCAGCAGATTCTGCACGATATGATGGGTGCGCTGCGCCTGTTTGTAGAGTTTTTCAAGGTAGTCCGCTCCGCGGCCCTGGACGAATTCCTCGGATTTGAGCAACTGGCTGTAGCCCAGGATCGCGGTCAGCGGATTATTCAACTCGTGCGCCACCCCGGAGATCAATTGCCCCACGGCAGCCATTTTCTCGCTCTGGAGCAGCTGTTCCTGCGTGCGGCGCAGCGAATCGTAGGCCTCGCGGGTTTTTTCGAGCAGCAGTGATTTGTCGATGGTGGTGGCGATCTGGTTGCCTACGGCCGAAAGCAGATTCAATTCGGCGGTGGCGAAGGGCCGCGGATCGCGGTTGCCCACCACGAGCATACCCATGATGCGATCCTTGGCCCACAGGACGATGACCTGCGATTCCTGAATTCGTTCCTTGTGGTGCAGCTCGCGGATTTCTTCAGGCAGCGCAGGCAGCGCCCCCGATAGCAGCGTCGCTCGCGCCTGACGAATCTGATCGAGCAGGGTTTTGGAAACCTGCATGGCGAGATTCCGCCGCGCGGATTCGGTTTCGTAGCCGACAGCCGCCGTGCGCTTCAGGACGCTCGTGGCCTGATCCAGAATGTAGACCGACGCGGCGCTGATGGAGAAAAGCTCGGTGATTTTGAGCAGCGCAGCGGTGAGGCCGTCCTCAAGCGCAACGGCTTGCCCCAGCACCTCGCTGATGGCGTTGAGCGCGAGCAGCGCGCGATTGCGACGGCGCATTTCGATTTCTGCCTGCTTCTGATCGGTGATATCGATCAGAAAGCCCTGGTAGGAGACCACGTTGCCCGCGTCGTCGCGGGTGGCAAAGCTCGATTCGTGAGCGGTGCGAACCTCTCCGTCGCGGCGCAGAAACTGGAACTCAAAATCGATCACTTCGCCGTACTCCTGGAGCAAACGCTGGCGACGTTCGCGATCGGCGGAGTCGACATAGAGCTGCGCGTGAAGATCGGCCTGGAGCAGATCGTCGTGGGTTTCAAATCCGAGAATACGCATGAAGGCGTCGTTGAAATCGACAAACTGGCCCTCCGGCGTGGACACAAACACTCCCTCCTGGATTTTCTCGAAGAGCGTGCGGAATTTGTTTTCGGCCTGGCGGCTGCTCGTAAAATCCTTGAGCACGTGGATGGTACCCAGGCGCCCGCCTTCGGAATCGTGCAGGGCCGAATCGCTTGCCAGAAAGTATCCGTTGAACGACGGATCGAGCATGTCGGTTTTTCCCGAGGCGCCCTCGCAATAAGGGCAGCGCGACCAGGGCACCACACTTCCCTGCCGGAGAACATCGCGCACGAAGCGCGTAGTGAGCGCGTCCGGCGTGGAATTGAGCTTCTCGGCGAGAGGCCGATTGACGCGAATGATGCGCCCGTCGAGTGCGTGAACCAAAATCAAATCGTCGATCGAATCGAATGTATCGAGCCACTGGCGGCGCGAGGTCGCGGCGCCCTCGAACAGCGCGACGTTCTGCACCGTTAGACCCAGGAGGTTCGCAACGTTGACGAGGTAATTTTCCTCTTCGGTTTCGAATTTCCGGGAAGTGGCCGAGCCGATCCCCAGCAATCCGAGCGGGCCTTCTTTTCCAGCGATCCGGACCAAAACCAGCGACTCGAGCTTTTCCGAATCGAGCCACTTGCGGCTCGAGGAGTCGGGAGAATCACGGTAGATCGCGACCGCCGCGTCCTGCTTTAGGGCTAGCGAGATCGGCGGCTCGGTCGCGGATGCACGGGCGGCCTGTTTCCGGAATCGATCGCTGAATCCTACCGACGCGCGGACCGAGAGGGTGGCGGCGCGATCGGAATCGTCGAGCAGGAAAACGACCCCGTGACTGGCGGCCAGCGTTTCGACCAGATGGCGCAGAACTCCCTGCAACGCGTCGTCGACTTTAAAAGACTGCGTGGCTTCGGCGGTGATCAGAGCCAGGCGGCGGAGCTTTTCGTGCAGATCCTCATTGCGAACCCGGCCCGCTTCGAGCACCAAAACCGCCATGGCAATGCCGATCGCGATTCCGAACATGCCCTCGAAGGAAACCCGGAACAGACCGAGCGAGTGATTGGCCCAATCGGACCGATCGAGCCCATGAAGGCCGCGGAGAATGCATGCTCCCGCGAGCAGTTTCCAACCCACGCCGCGGTGCCGATCCTGCGAGCGCCACAAGAGCCAGCCGGTCGAGAGATAGAGGAGGCATTCAGAGAACGATTCCACGTTGCGCTGAAGAGACGGCACGCTCCCGAGTGAGCCCAGCGCGACGAGCACGCTGGCGGCGATGCCGGCGAGCGGCAGGAGATATTTCAAATTCCTGCCGCGGCCCAGGCATTCAAGTACGGCTGCGAAAAACAGCGCCGCGGCGATCAGCGAAAGGGCCGGGGCGAAACGCGGCTCGTTGGCACCTCCCTGCCAGAGCGAGTAAATTCGGAGGGCATCCACACCGACATAAACCGTCCAGCCGGCCAGCCAGTAACGGAAGAAGCGCGCGGGAAAACCGGGCACCAGCAGCCAATAGAGGACAAGAAGGATAAACGCCGCGGAACCCTCCATAAACGCGACGGCGAGAAACCCCGGGTTAGACGCAAACGTCATGGAAACCTATCCGGCGATAAAACCGGCCAAAAATGAGGGGCGAAACGCACTTCGCGAGCAAATAAGAGGGTACGAAAAGGCCATTGTAAAAACTAGCACACGGTTGCAACATACGGCAACAAACGCTCGAGCGGAATGTGCCGTGGCTTATAATGGGTCATCGAACGGGGTGCCATGCCCAAGCAAAAAATCCTAGTTGTCGACGACGAAGAGGCGATCCGCGAGGTGATTTCGACGCTGCTGGAGGCCCAAGGCTTCCAGTGCACGACATGCCACAACGGCAAAGTCGGGCTGGAGTCGTTTCGGCGGGATTCATTCGACCTGGTGCTGAGCGACATCGTGATGCCGGAGATGGATGGGCTGAAGCTGCTCGGCGAGCTGCGGCTGGACGATCCCGACGTGCCGGTGATCATGGTTACGGCGATGCACGACATTTCGATCGCGCTCGAAGCGATCCGTGCGGGCGCGTACGACTATATTTTGAAGCCGTTCGAGAAGGACCAGCTGTATCTGAGCGTGCGGCGGGCGCTCGAGCACCGCAATCTGGTACTGGAAAACCGGACCTATCAGAGCGACCTCGAGCAATTGGTCGCCGAACGTACGCAACAGCTTTCCATCGCGCTGCAGGATCTCGAACAATCCTACGATTACACGCTCGAAGCTCTCGGCGGAGCTCTGGACGCGAAGGATGCGGAGACCGAAGGCCACTGCCAGCGGGTGACCGCGTTTACGATCACCATCGCGCGGGCCATGGGTGTGGAAAAGGGTCTGCTGCGACATATCGCGCGCGGGGCTTTTCTACACGATATCGGAAAAATGGGCGTGCCGGACAACATCTTGACGAAGCCGGGACCGCTGACTGCCGAAGAACGCGAAATCATGCGGCGGCACTGCGACATCGGGTTTGCGGTGCTCGAGAGAATCCCTTTTTTGAAGGAAGCGGCGGAAATCGTGCTGTCGCACCAGGAATGCTATGACGGATCGGGTTATCCGCGCGGGCTGAAGGGTGAGCAGATTCCCCTGGGCGCCCGGATATTCGCCGTGGCCGATACGCTGGACGCCATGATTTCCGACCGGCCCTACCGCAAGGCGCTGCCGATTTCCGCGGCGCGTGAAGAGATTCTGAGGTTTTCAGGCAAGCAGTTCGATCCGAGGGTCGTCGAGGTCTTCATGGCCCAACCGGAAAGCCTGTGGCGCGAACTGCACGATAAAACAGGCGATCCATTCCGGCTCACGCAGCTACAAACCGTTTAGATTTCCCGCAGCAATTCCAAATTTTTGGGCACGTTCCACGAAAACAGGCCTCGAGACTCGAGGCCCGTTTCCGTTGGCAATGGCCGGGCTCGAACTAAAACTCAAACCGCAGAGAGAACTGCATCACACGCGAAGGATCAACGCCCACTTCGGTGGTGAGTTGGCCAAAGTTAGGGGACGTGAGAACCGGATTGGGAAGTCCGAAGTTTGTGTGATTAAACACGTTAAAGGCGTCCGCTCGAAATTGGAGGATGTACCTCTCTGCGTAAAGCGGAAAATTCTTGGCAACACCGAAATCCAGATTAGAAAAGTGCGGCCCGCGCAGATCATCGCGCGTGCCCATGCCAAGGCCAGTGGGCGGTATAAATGCCGCTGCAGCGGCCGTCGGGTTTTGGTAAAGCTGGACTGCACCGTTCTCTGCAGCGTCGACGTGAACCTGCGTCTGTAGCGCCGACCGCGGACCCACGAATACCTCACCGGCGTCCGCCGCCAGACTGGTTGTACTGGCGATTCCTGAATCGGCGGTCAACGCAAAACCGGTATGCCACGTCTCGATTCCGCTGACTTGCCAACCGCCGATGACTTCGTCGACCCACTTGTTTACGTCATGACCGAGGGCCTTTCCGCGCCCGAACGGCAGATCGTAGACAAGATCGGCGTTGATGATGTGTTTTGCGTCGAATTCCGAATTCCCCCGGCAGACGTGGGGGTTCGTCGCATCGCACAAGATCGCCGTCACGCCGGGTTGGTAGCCGCCATTCTCATTCGCCGTGTCCGAGTTATTGTCGATCGCGTGGGAATAGGTGTAGTTCACGTCGAACTGCAGGCCGTGCGTCAGCCGCTTGCGAACCGTAACCAAGAGTCCGTTATACGAAGAAGAACCCAGGCTCGTGTCGAACGTGTTCACCTCGAACTGCGGTGTGAAGCCGACGTTGACAGGTCGCGGCAACGAATACCACACCCCCGCGGCGTTCCCCTGCCCGAGTTGCGAACCGGGTGCTCCGCCGAACGAGTTATAGACTGCCGTCGTGCAACTCGAACCGAATTGGGCAAGGCAGGAACCCGGACCACCCAGAGCAGCATTGATCTGGTTCTCAAAGAAGGGCTCGTTTGGGACGGTCGTGTCACTCGCGCGGGATTCTTTTTCCAGATTCGTAAACGCCGTGGCCAGTGTCTCTTTCGAGGCCGGATCGGTGAAGTCAACGAGCTGGGCCGCGTCGACCAACACGAACAGGTGCCGGTTAAACCGCCCATAATAGTCAGCATCGACGATAAAGCCGCCGGGTAGTTCCCGTTCAACACCCAAAGAGACGGTATATTCGTATGGGGTTTTAAGGCGATCGTCCACCGCGCCATTAAAGATCGCAAAGACGGGAGTCACTGGCGTGACGAATGTGGGCGCAGTGACCGCAAATGGCACCGAAGTAACCGAGTTGAAACGGGGCTCCGTGGCGAGGGACTGCGTCACATTGCCGGACACGCCGAAGTCCTCGGCATCGGTGTTTCCGAACGTATAGTCACTCTGATTCTCGAGAGCGACAACGTTGTTCACCACATTTTCGTCGTACAGGACTCCCGCATTCGCGCGAACAACGGTCTTGCGATCGCCCACGAAGCGGCCAAGCAAACCGTCGCGGAATGTTGGGTTCCAGACCAACCCCAGCCTTGGAGCGAAGTCATGCGGGTCGGAATTGTAAAGGCCTGGAGCGTGGTTTGCCTTTCCGGTTAATTGATATTTGAGCAAAGGCGTTGCGTCCGGACCGGAGATGCCGGCCAAACCGTTGGCGATGCGCGTGGCCATAAGAGAATTGAAGTTCGTATTCAAAACGCTCGCCTGTTTGCCAGTCACCTCGTAAGGGACGCTTTGGTATTGGTAGCGGACGCCCAGAGTCAGGGTTAGATTCGCGCGAATTCTCCAGCTATCCTGAAAATAACCGGCATACTCGTTGAGACGGTATTCGTGGCTTACACCGGAACCCTGTGCAAGCGGTGTTCCCTGGCCCGAGTAGTTGAATACACCTTGAAGGTTCCAGATCGGACCGAGAAGACCAACGAAGGCGCCATCCCATTCTTCCAGCGAAATCGGGTTGGGGTCGATATCCGCCGGTCTCAGAGCGGATCCCGGATTTCCCAAGCCAGGTATGTTCCCTCCCAGCCCTTGCTGGATAAAGATAAAGTCATTCGTCAAACCATCTTTGACCACAGTGGGATGGAATTCTGCTCCAAAAACGAAGGTGTGCTTGCCATGAGTGTAGGTGGCGTCGTCACGAAAGGTCGGTTCCGGTGAGATCGTCCCCAACGCGCTTTGCCGAAGGTAGGGATTCGATACTAACCCGCTGAAAAACTCCAGTTCGTATAGGTTCTGTTCCGGATTAAACAGGATCGGTTCCGCATCATCGGAACGCGTTTCTCCGTAGGTGAATTGGTTCACAAAGTTCGCGTTCGCCGTCCAGGTCTCTCCCACAGCCCAAGCGCGGTCCCGAATGAGAGCCGGTGACGTCAGTGGATCGCCCTCGAACTGGTTCGGGGTCTGCACAGCCGTATCGTTTATGTAGTTGAACCGCACGAAAATCTTATTCTTTTGATTGAGGTTGTAGTCGACGTGAGTGAGGTAGCTATTCTCGATCACGGGTTCGGGAGCGTTGAAGTTAAATCCGGCGGTATTGAGACCATCTCCCACCGTATAGTTGTTTGGCGCCGGATAGCGGTTCTTGAAAAGGTTGATCAAAGTGGGATCGGCGCCAGCTGCCTGGAATCCCAGTGTGGCCGCGCAACTCTGATGGGCGCAGGGGTCAAGGTTTGTAACACTCGCAGCCGGAAGGATTGTGATGCAACCGGTGCTCACATCTGCAGCCGTCAGGCGAGCGCCTGTGCTGGCGCAATCGGATGATGGATCCGTGCCCATGCTCTGGTTGTAATAGGCGATTTCACCCAGGTCCACGTGCGGGAATGGCACGATGGCGGTTGTCGGGGCTTGTGACCTGTCCCGCCTGCCGTCATATTCGAAAAAGAAGAATAGCCTGTCTTTCCAGATCGGGCCGCCCACATTGCCGCCGAACTGGTTGCGGATTAAACCGGACCGCTCGACATCGGAAAGTCTATTGAAGTAGGTGTTCGCTTCGGTGGCGGCAGTTCGATTGAATTCGTAGGCATTGCCGTGCCACGTGTTTGAGCCACTCTTGGTAGCGATGATGGTTTGCGCGCCGCCTCGTCCTCCATATTGAGGCAAAGGATTGGCGACCTCGGTATTAAATTCCTGAATGGCATCCACGGGAATGGCGGCCTTAATTGTGAACGGAAGACCGACGGCAAAGTCGGTAGCCTCAATCCCATCGACAATAATGTTGTTCTGGTCCGCGCGCGCTCCAGCAACCGAGCCATCACGAGTCCCGTTCGGGTCGATGGCTCCGGGGGCCTGTGGTGAGACGCCCGGGGCGTTCTGGGCACTAACGACGCCCGGCTCGAGGCGCAACAGGTTGCCTGGGTCATCGCGGTACTCGGTGGGCAGGCTCTCGATTGCGTGCATGTCGATGGCATTTCCGATCGTCGTGTCCGTCGTATTGAGCGTAACCGAACCTTCCGCCGTAACTTCGATCTTCTGGGACACGGTTCCCAGTTCAAGGACAACGTCTTGAGTTGTCGCCGTGGCCACCGGGAGGTAGAGCGCATTGACCACAAAAACCTGGAAGCCGTCTTTGGTTACACTCAGCGAATAACCGGGGCCTGGTGGGACGTCCGTGATCCGGTAAGTGCCGTCGCCGGAAGTCTTCCCGAAATATGCGGTATTGGTCCGCGTGTCGATGAGCTTGATGGCGGCGCCGGGAACAGCGGCCCCGGTGCTATCGGTAACGGTGCCGGTGACGGATGCAACCGTCTGCGCCTTCGCGATTGACGGGATCAGACAAAACAGCAGCACTGCCGTAAGCACACCTAGAAGCGCGCCAGCCAGACGACCCTGCCGGAGATTCGACATTCGGAGCTCCTCTATCATCCTCAGTTTTGTTGTGTTCCGCAGGCCACCCCATTCTCCCCCACCCAACTTGGCCTGCGATCTGCCTAACTGCCCGACAACTGCGCTACGAATTGCGGATGTATGAGTAAGAGTTACGAACCTACATGCAAGCGCGATTCCAGAAATCGAGCGTAATTCTACGGAATAAGATCTCGCAAATCAATCAGATACAAAGGAAGCGTCAAATTGCGTCACACAAATCCGAATTCTCATATAACGGCGGCGATGAAATGTCATAGAGATGCGTGTCGTTGAGCAATCGAGCAGTAGCGGATTGCTGAATTAGCGGGTGAGGTTGCGGCGGCGATAAATGAATGCGAGGATGCCGAAGAACAGACCGACTGCAGGGACCAGAAGTAGCAGGATTCCGTGGCGCAGCGCTTGGCGACCCGGCGCGGCGGATGCAGCGGCCGACTGGTAGCACATCGCGCAGCCCTGGGCGGCGGCGCGCGACGCCGTGACGGCAAACGCCATCACGCACGCAGCCGCGGCTGCCGCCCACCTGGCGTCCCGATTTCGAAAATTTCTGCGCATTTCTCCGACCTCCCTCTGCTCGGTCATCGATCGATTAGTAGAAACAGAATCAGGAGAACCCAGAGGCCGTTGATCGCGTGCCAGTACACCGAAACGATGTCCGCGGCTGTGGCGCGCGATACACGGCGAAGCGGCCGAAAAGCAACCGCTGCAAGCGCGGCGACGCCTCCGAGCACGTGCACTGCGTGCGCCGCGGTAAATACGTAAAAAAAGCTGCTGCTCGGATTCGTCACAAGGCCGACTCCGACCCCCAGGAGCTGGCGCCACGCCACGGCGATCCCGGCAACAAACAATAATCCGAGCATCGCTGTAATTCCCCACCAATGGCGGAAGCCCGCGTCGTCTCCGGCCCGCAACCGGCCGCGCGACCGCGCCAAAGCGAAGCCGCTGGCGATCAGGATCGCGGTGCTGAGGCACAGAATTCGCCACGGGAGGTGGAGCGGCTGCCAGTCGGACGAAAAACCCTTGCGCACGATTTCCGCGCTGACGAGCGCCATGAAAAACATCGCCACGCCCGCCAGCAGCATGAACACCCCCGTGCGATACACACGCTGCGGGATTTCGCCGCTGACCGTGACCGCCTGCGGGACTTGTTTGCCGGCGAAATTCTGCGGCAGGAAATCGACGGCCTCGCCGGGCAGGCTGTATTCATAGGGCCCGCGATAGACCGACGGAAACTCGCCCCCGAAATTGTCGGCGGGAGGAGGTGACGAGGTGGCCCACTCAAGCGTGGTTGCGTTCCAGGGATTTGCGGTTGCCGGCGCGCCTGATTTCAAACTGCGGAAAAAATTCCAGAAGAAGATCAGCTGCGCCGCGGCGGTGATGAACGCCGCCACGGTGATGAATTCGTGCAGCGGCTGAAGCCCCAGCAGATATTTCGCTCCGCTTGGATCCGCATAGCGCCGGATCCCTCCGGCCACTCCCAGGAAATGCATGGGCATGAAGATGCAGTAGACGCCCGCAAACGTAAGCCAGAAATGCAGTTTGCCCAGCGGCTCGCTCATCGCGCGGCCGAACATCTTCGGGAACCAGAAGTACGTCCCGGCGAAGATTCCGAAGACCGCCGCCACGCCCATCACCAGGTGAATGTGCGCGACCACGTAGTAGGTCGCGTGCAGCATGGTATCCACGGCCGGTTGGGCCAGGAAAATTCCCGAAAGCCCTCCCGTGACGAAAAATGAAACGAATCCGATGGCAAACAGCATCGGGGTCCGCAGCTGAATCCGGCCACCCCACAGGGTCCCGAGCCAGTTGAACGTCTTGATCGCCGACGGCACGCCAATCGACACCGTGAGCAGCGAGAATGTGAGCCCCGAATACGGGTTCATCCCGCTGACGAACATATGGTGGCCCCAGACCAGAAAGCCGAGCAGGCCGATGGCACAGATCGCCAGCGCCATGGCGCGATATCCGAATACCGGCTTGCGTGAAAAATTCGCGAGGATGCTTGAGACCAGCCCCATGCCGGGCAGAATCGCGATGTAAACCTCGGGATGACCGAAGAACCAGAACAGGTGCTGCCACAGCAGCGGCGATCCTCCGCTGTGTCCCTGAACTTCGCCGCTGACCACCAGATTCCCAGGGATGAAGAAACTCGTGCCGGCCGAACGATCGAGCAGCAGCAGAATTCCACCCGCAAGCAGAACGCTGAACGCCAGCAGGCTGAGGATCGCGGTGACAAACCAGGCCCAGACGGTCAGCGGCATGCGCAGCAGCGTCATGCCTGGCGCGCGCAGGTCGATCGTAGTAGCAATAAAATTCAGCGAGCCGAGCAGCGACGCGGCGGAGAAAATCAGGATGCCCACGATCCACAGCGTCTGGCCGAAGCCCTCGCCGGGGCCCGTGATTTCGCCCAGGCCGCTGAGCGGCGGATAGGCGGTCCATCCGCTGATAGGCGCGCCGCCGGGCACCGCGAACGCGGCGAGCACGCAGAGGAACGCGGCCAGCGTGAACCAGAATGACAGCATGTTCAGCCGCGGAAACGCCATGTCCGGCGCACCGATCTGAATCGGCAGAAAATAGTTGCCGAATCCGCTCTGCGGCGCCGTGGTCAGCACGAAGAAAATCATGATCGTGCCGTGCATGGTCACGAGCGCAAGATATTGCTCCGGTGTCATGATGCCGCCGGTGATGAAGGGCAGATGCGCGGCAGGCCACACGAGGTGAAAACGCATCAGCAGCGAAAGGATGACGCCGATGGTGACCGCGGCCAGAGCCAGGAAAAAATACTGCAGGCCAACGATTTTGTGATCGGTGCTGAAGACGCGGCTGCGGTTGAATCCGGGAGAAATCGCGGAGCTGCGCGTCATTTCGACGGCACCGGCGGAGCGACGCCGCTCGTCGGCTCGAGCGCCGCGCGGTAATCGCTTTCGGAAACCACCCGGAGCTCCGCGCTCATCTTGTTATGTCCCAATCCGCACAGCTGCGTGCATACGATCGCGTACGTGCCGATCTTGGTCGCCGTGAAGTGGATCGGGATCATCATGCCGGGGACGGCGTCTTGCTGGAGGCGCAGCTCGCGCACGTCGAAATTGTGGACCACGTCTTGCGAACGCACCAGCAGCTCGATCGGGCGGTTGACGGGCACCGTGAGCGTGGCGCCTACGACGTCATCTTTACCGTTCGGATCGTTCGGATCGAGGCCGAGCGGGTTTCCGGCCGGCGCATCGACCAAGCTCGGATCGAGCCGCCCGAATTTTCCGTCCGGGCCGGGATAGCGAAACGTGAAAACGAATTGCGCCTCGGTCACTTCGATTTGAATCGCGTCCGGCGCCGGTGGCATGTAGCGGTCCATGGCCCAGGCCTGGCGTCCCGCCAGGGCCAGTCCCACGAACACGATCAAGGTGATCGAGGTCCACAGAATTTCCAGCGGCACGCTGCCGCGGGAAAACCGGGCGGGCGCGCCGCGGTCGCGAAACCGAAACACAGCGAACGCGAGGCCGAGCTGCGCCAGCACAAACACCGCCCCCGCCACGTACAGCGTCCGCGCGTACTGCTGATCCACCAAAACCGCGGCGTCCGTAATCGGCGCCGGTGCCGGGAAAATATGCGCCGCGAACGCGAAGACTGTCGCGGCCACCAGCAGCGTCAAAACCAGCGCCAGCAGGAAAGCTGCGGCGGCCGAGCCCCGGGCGTGCTGCCTGCTTCGATTCATGGTCAGTGCAAGACGCGATGATATAGAACCGCGCGACGGAATTGTAGGGAGATTGTCCGCTCGATCGCGGAGCCGGGGAGAAGACTCGAACGATCTACGCCGGATGGTCCGCGCGCATCTTTGCGACAGACGCGACCACGATCTTGTTGAGCGTCGGAAGATCGATGTCCGACAGACGTTTGATGTTGATGCAGGATTTTCCGGCGGCGCATTTGCCGAGCTTGGCCAACAGTTCCTTGCGGCCGGCATGATCGGGATGCGCGTAAACGGAAATGTAGGCCTTGCGCGCGGAGAACGCGATCAACATCCAGTCCATTTCGCGCCCGTCCGGATATCGATAGCGGCAGCTTCCGAAGCCCACGATGCTCGTCCCCCACATCTTCGGCTTCGACTTCGTGGCCTTCTGCATCATCTTCGCCACCATCCAGCATTCGGCGCGCACCCGCTCGTCCTTGATGGCGTTGATGTACGCCGCAGGATCGACCGCGGTCTTTTTCGTTTTGATCTCGGCCATGGAGTTTATCGCGGGGATTATACAGCCAGAGGCCGCGGCGATCGATATCCTCCGGCGGCTTTTGCCTTCCGAAAATGGCCGGCGATTTTCAGTAAGGCAGCAGAACCAGTGACCGCAGAGCGGCTTGAAGTTCGGTGAACTCCGCATCGTCGAGTCGGCCCTGGGCGAGCCTGCGTTCGATCGCGTTCAAGGCCTCATCGATTCGATCGGCCAACCGAGCGAAGTCCGTTTCGAGCTCGGCGCGCTGATAAGCGCTATACCAGGAGTAAGAGGTCGGATCGGTCATCGTGCCCTTGAGGCTTGCTCCGGCATCGTGGGAACGGAAGCCGGAGCGCGGCGCCTTCCGGAAGAGAAACGAAAAGGCTAATGAAAATGGGCCTCTTCTTCAATAGATCTGCGGTCGAGTGGATTCGAACCACCACGCTCTTGCGAGCGCCAGCCCCTCAAGCTGGTGCGTCTGCCAGTTCCGCCACGACCGCACAGGACTTACGAGTCTGGATCCGAGGTTTTGACCGTACGGCGACCATCCCTACGATTTTCGAGCTTCGCCGCTGCTTCCATAAGATCCGTCCCAGCAACGATGTTGTATCTCGAAAACATAGAATCGGTCTTGTGCCCCGTAATGCGCTTCGCTACATCCCGGCTGACGCCGGCACGGAGCAAATTGCGCGCGTCTGAAATCGTGCAAGAGAATATCCCCAACACCGGCCGCTTTCGTCAACTGCTCCCGCGATCCTTGGAACTCCTTTGCAGGGCGCCCTTCAGACCAGGTGAATACGGCGTCGTTCGGCTCTTTTCCTTCGACACAGACGCGCAAAAGATCATAAACCTCTTGCGTCATTTTAACAACGCGGCCTTCGTTGTTCTCCCATACAAATGAACTCTTGCCGATATTCAATCGATTCGCGTTGGACAGAGCCCTTGAGTGAGATTCGCGCCGCAAGGCAACAGGCGACCGAGAACGGGCTGCGGATTAAAATAAGCGGAAAAGACTGGGCCGAGCGGTTCGAACTGGATCTAGCGACGATTCACCTTGCCGGATGATCTTCGCTGCGCTTTCTGATATTTCTTCATCGCTTTCCGCTGTTTCTTTCCGGCCTTACGTGACATTCTTCGCTGTTTCTTGGCCGTCTTTCTGTCCACCTTTTGCTGTTTCTTGGCCGCTATCTGAGACTGGCGCTCATATTCTTGGATGGTCATGCCTTGCGCATGGACGCGTATCGAGCCAGCCACACTCAAGATGACCAGCAAGGCAAGAATGGCGACTCGTTTCATCCGGTATTTCCTTATTTGTAGCCCCGCGACTGCCCCGTCGAATGGATGATGCGACGAGGCATGGGACAAAGTCGTGAAGAAGTCGTAAGGCGAATGGCGCTAGAGGATCACCTACTTATCTTGTGTTTCATATTGTAGCTGTCTGGAGCTGTCGGTGTTCGCGAGGATCGAATGACTTGCGGGATCGTAGAGGAAATACGCGCCGGGTCTCACCTCCGCGAGGTGTTCCATGCGTCCCCTCGCTTTCGGAAGCCCTTCAATTGATTCGAGCCAGAGGGCATCTTTGTCGGAGGTCCCTGAGAAAATATCGAATGTCGGTTCACTCATGCCTACTCAGACGCAAAACCACGGGAATTGGTTGCGGATCGCGGTACGCGTAGGGCCCGGTGAGAAAAACACGACCCGGGGACTTGACGGTGTCACGCGCGGAACCCGGCACACTGGTCGAAGCCAGTATTCCGCTCTTCGGTGCCGGTGTTGCTGCGCGAATCCGGTAGCGATACGCGTCGCAGGCTTTGCAATCGGGTGTTGGATGGAGGCTCGAAACCGAAGAGGGGACCGAGCGTTACGTGGACGGCGTTTACGTCGAGCGAGGATCGCTGCAATTACAGCGTGGCCAACGAAGCGAAGACAGCTTCGATCTTTCTTGCGTCCCTGGAATTGTCGTGCACCCATTCGCCCCGCTTGACGTAAATTTTGCCGTGATTGTGAATGAGCTCTCTGCTTCGGTGCAAGGCAGCGGTTCGGGCCGGGTAGGTGCAGACGGCCATCATGCGGGAACCCTGAATCGCGCAATGCACCTTGGTTTCGTAGTCCATGAATCGGGACAGACTCTCTTCGTTCTTGATCCAGCTAACGCTCCCGGAAGCGCGAAGGCCTGCAAAGCCTTCGGCCCTCAGCGCTGATCCCATTTCTGCGAACTGGTCGCTCAGCTGGTCCGCCGGCTTCACCGTGCCGTTCGGGTTCGTATAAAACTCCGTGTAATGCCGGATTTGCATTTGTCCTTTGGCCATGTAGCGCTCCAGGCCGGGCACGACCGCCGCGAGCGCATTCCTGGCTTCGTCGACCGTCAGATCGCCGACGAGCCACACGCAGGCATCATTTTTTTCCAGCCCCTGCTTGAAATACGGCACGAGCATTTTGACCAGGTCTTCTTTGCGATTGTAGAACTGGCAGATATGCGAACCCCAGGGCATATCGAGGAGGGCCTTTTCGACGGCCAAGGGAAGGGTGACGATGCCTTTGGCGATGAAATACAAGAGCAGTTCCGCCATCATGTCGGCGGAGATACTTTGAAATGCCTGCGCGCCAAAATCCGCGGGCATCCTGGCACCAAGTGATTCCACGCTGTGCTCCGATTCTGGAATGCCAGCGACAACCAGTTTCTTACGGAGCACGTCTTGCGGGTACTGGGATGATGTATTCACTCTTTTTCCTTTTAGCAGGAATCTCCTTTTTCGGCGCCAGTCCCGGAAAATTGTATCGCTCCTGATGCAGATTGCAAGCCAAAGGAACGACCGGGCTCGGTTTCCACCCATATCCCGGAGAACCGCAAGGAGAGGACGTGACCCACGTTGGCAAGTCGGATGAAAGCAAAGACGAGTACATTCTGCGCACGATCTACCTAGCGAGAGCCTAGGCGGAAAAAAAAGAGGCGCACGGCAGATTCACATGCGCCCCGTTACCAATACCTCAATATTTCGCGTACCTCAGGGATCACCTCCTTCTCGGCAAGAACGCCGACATCCAAAGCGATTATAAATCTCTTCCACTTGCGTTTTCAACGGCCACCTCTTCTGGCTCAAAGGAGGGTTCTGAATGATCTCGATGGTGATCGGCTTGATCGGCGATCTGCCACCGGAGGCCTCGATCCGCTTCTGATAGCCGGAGCTGAGATACAATCCGCGCGTGGCTCAATCGCTGATCAAGAGATTCACTAGGGAAGTCGCACTCGGATGCTCGGCCATCGTCGTCTTCGTCTGCCTGATAATTTACTGCCTCTATGCGGGCGTCGATCACGCGGGGCTGATTCCTCACTTGAGCAAGGCTATGGTTACGTTTCCGTCAAGCGACTGGGAGATCGGAGAATATCTGACCTGTTCGGCCGTGCAGGGGGACAGGATCGCTGACGTGTTTCTCGATTGCAGCGGCGGCGCTTCTCATGCGAGCCGGGAGATGGATGCGACCTTCTGGGGCAGAGTCCCCAGGCAAGCGAAGATGTTTACCTGCCAGCGCGCTTCTTCAAGAATCATCTGCCGTCTACGCAAATAATTCTGGCTCCCTTTGGCTTTTCGGGGAATGCCGGCGGGAGGTCGACCCGGACGCGCCGGCCTCCGAAGCGATTACTTCTGGGGAGTCGAGCTCGGCGCCGGCGCTGAGGATTGCGGCGCGGGCTGGACGGGAAGCTGAATCGGAGGCGCGGGCGTCTTCGACGGCGCCGGCGCGGCGCCGGGCGTGGACGTCTCGTTCAGAATCGAATTGACACCGGATGACGGCGCGGAGCGTTTAAACGAAAGAGTGAGCGAGGTCATCATGAAAACGATGGCGCACCAGGTGGTGGCCCGCGATAGAAACGTGGCCGCGCCGCGCGGACCAAACGCCGTCTGGCTGCCCGCCCCGCCGAAGGCGCCGGCGAGATCGGCGGCGTTGCCGCTCTGGAGCATGATGACGGCGATCAGCACGAAGCACACGAGTATGTGCAAGGTGACGAGCACGGCCGAGACGTGCCAGCCGATCCAGATAAGGCCGACGGCCACCCCCATCGCCACAACCCATTTTCCCCAAGCCGGCATTTCCGCTCCTGCTTCCTTCGCGCCGGGCTGGCTGCCACCCGATGCACGCGCAAAATTCTAAGCTCTATAATTCACGATTGATGCGAACGATTCTGGATCGAGGCTCGCTCCGCCGACAAGCGCGCCGTCGATTTCCGACTGCGCCATCAAACCCTTGATGTTGTCGGGCTTGACGCTGCCGCCGTACAGAATCCTGAGTGCGGAGGCCAACTCGAACGAAAACTGCGCCTCGGCAAGCTCCCGCAAGTATCGGTGCGCCTGGGAGGCCAATTCCGGAGTCGCTGTCTTTCCCGTGCCGATCGCCCAAACCGGTTCGTACGCCAGCAGAATACGCGAGAATTCCGCTGGGGTCAAC
>CAZLWY010000152.1:0-2533 GCA_964563425.1 uncultured Acidobacteriaceae bacterium
GAGCCCCTGCCGTCGTTCGACGAGCTGACTCCTCGCGAGATCGTAGTCGAGCTCGATAAATACATCGTTGGCCAGAACGCCGCGAAAAAAGCGGTCGCCATCGCCCTGCGCAACCGCGTCCGCCGCCAAAAGCTTCAGCCCGAGTTGGCCGAGGAAATTCTGCCGAAGAATATTCTAATGATCGGGCCCACCGGCGTCGGCAAGACCGAAATCGCCCGCCGCCTCGCGCGGCTCGCGGGATGCCCGTTCGTGAAGGTCGAAGCGTCGAAATATACGGAAGTCGGCTACGTCGGCCGCGACGTCGAATCCATGGTTCGCGACCTGGTTGAAACCGCCATCGACATGGTCCGCGAGGAAAAGCTCGACGAAGTCGCCGAGCGCGCCGAACAGTCCGCCGAGGAGCGCCTGCTGGATCTTCTGTTGCCCTCTTCGCCCATGCCCGCCGACGGCACGCCCACCACCGAGTTGCAGCGCCGCGAACAGGTGCAGCGCACGCGCGACAAGCTTCGCGTCCAGCTCCGCGAGGGAAAGCTTGACCAGCGCCTCGTCGAAGTCGAGGTCCGCGAGCGCTCCATGCCGTCGTTCGAAATCATCACCAATCAGGGCGTCGAGGAAATGGACATCAACGTCAAAGACATGCTCTCCGGCATGTTCGGCCAGCAAAAAAAGAAGCGCAAGATGACCGTCTCGGAGGCCTTCGATTACCTGATTCAGGAGGAAGAGAATCGCCTCATCGACATGGACCAGGTCACCCGTGTCGCCGTCGATCGCGTCGAGCAGATGGGAATTCTATTTATCGACGAAATCGACAAAATCGCCGGACGCGAAAGCGGCCACGGCCCGGACGTTTCCCGCGAAGGCGTGCAGCGCGATATTCTGCCGATCGTCGAAGGCACCACGGTCAATACCCGCTACGGCATGGTCCGCACCGATCACATCCTGTTCATCGCCGCAGGAGCGTTCCACACTTCGAAGCCGTCCGATCTGATTCCCGAGCTCCAAGGCCGCTTCCCCATCCGCGTCGAGCTGAGTTCGCTGTCGGAAGCCGATTTCATCCGCATTCTCACCGAGCCGAAAAACGCGCTCATCAAGCAGTACGTCGCCCTCCTCGATACCGAGGGCCTGAAACTTTCGTTCAGCGAAGACGCCATTGCCGCCGTCGCCCGGTTCGCCGCCCGCGTCAACGAACAGACCGAAAACATCGGCGCGCGCCGCCTGCATACGATTCTCGAAAAAGTCCTCGAGGAAATTTCCTTCGAGGCGCCGGAAATGAAGAAAAAAACCGTGAAGCTCGACGCAGCCTACGTCCAGAAGCAGCTCGCGGATATCGTGAAAGACCAAGATCTGAGCCGCTACATTCTGTAGAATCGCGAAAATGGAAAATCGCCTTGGGAACGCCGGCCCTCAGACCCGTGTCTTTGTGTCAAAGTTTCGCGCGACGGCGCTTTCGGTCGCCGCTTTTCTAGTCAGCTTGATCGCCATTGGCTGCGCCGCCCCCGGCGAGCCCTACGAGCGCAAGCCGCCCACTCCTGTCGCCGTTACCGACCTTGCCGCCGTGCAATCGGGTAGTGACGTCCTGCTCTCCTTCACGCTGCCGCAGGAGGCTGTTGACAACCGCCCGCTACCGGAATCGCCCACAATCGAAATCTATCGCGATTTCTTCACGGCCCCCGCTGCGGGAGAGCCGGCCCCTAAGGCGCCCGCGCGAGCCACCCTGCTCGTCACCATTCCCGCGGCCATGGAGGATCACTACGCCGTACAAGGCCATATCCACTTCACGGATTCATTGCGGCCGCAGGATTTCGCGCAGCATCCAGACAGCCTTGCCGTTTATATCGTTCGCACGCAAATCTCGGAGAAAAAGCCATCGGCAAATTCCAACCTAGCGTCCGTCCAAGTCTTCGCGCCGCTCGATCGAATCGCGGATCTACGGACGGAAGTGACGCACGCGGCCATCGTGCTCACCTGGACGCCACCCGCCACGTCGCCGGCCGGCTCCGCGCCCACGGTCGGCGTCTATCACATTTACCGCGGGACTCCTGATTCAGCCGCGCCGGCAGGCGGCGCAACGGCGCTGAAATCCCCGCTCGTGAAGATCGCTGACGCCGAGGGCCCGCCGTTTCAAGACACGCAATTCGAATTTAACGCCTCCTACGCCTATTCCGTTCGCAGCGTCGCGCAATATCCCAACGCGGCGCTGGAGTCGGCGGATTCGAACCTGGCGGTCGTCACCCCGCGCGACACCTTCCCTCCCGCCGCGCCGCAAGAACTGATCGTCGCTCTCGTCCCCGCACAGCCCGGTGCGCCCGCCCATCTCGAACTCTCCTGGGCCATCAGCTCTGAAACCGACATTGCTGGGTACAACGTCTATAGAAGCGAGCAGGCGGGCGCTCCCGGTTCGCGCGTGAATACGGACCCGTTGCCGACGCCTGCATTTCGCGATATGAATGTCCAGCCCGGTCACCGCTACTTTTACTCGGTCACTGCCGTTGATCGCGCGGGAAATGAAAGCCGCGCCAGTGAGGCAGTGTCC
>CAZLWY010000153.1:0-2161 GCA_964563425.1 uncultured Acidobacteriaceae bacterium
CACGTATCCTACGACTTAGGCCGGAAGCGGACAACGACCACGCACCCTCATGAAAAAGTTTCCTGCTGGCGGACCGGACATACTACATGCGCACACAGCGCGTGTAAACTTCGAATTCCCCTGAGATCAAAAGACGCGTCCTTCCCTAGCGCGCAGGCACGTATTATGATCGTCACGTGGACATGCTCGGGTTTCCGAGCAGCGCCGCTGCGCTAAAGGAAAGGGTGGACCGTGGGTTTTAATGTTTCCGTCCGGCAAGTGCATGCCGTGACATTGGTTACGATTACGGGATCGGTGATGTGGGCCGAGGCGGAGGCTCTCCATGAGATGTTCCGCGATCTGCTGGCGAAGGGGCAGAAACGGATTCTGCTCAATTTAAGCAGCGTCAAACATTTGGACAGCTCCGGGATCGGGGCCCTAGCCTGGGCCTACGTCACGGTGCGCAAGGCCGGCGGCGAGCTAAAAATGATCCATCTGAGCAAGCAGGTGCAATATCTGATGGAGATGACGAGCCTTTACAAGATCTTTGAGGATTTTGGGGATGAGGAGTCGGCGCTCGAAAGCTTTAAATAGGCCGCCGGGTGTTAACTTCTCCGGCCTGCTTTCGACACAGAGTGCACGGAGGGGAAACGGAGATCACAGCGACGAGCGGATTCTGCGCAGAGAGAAGCCAGAGAATAACTTCGTTACTGGCCTTGTGATCTACCTCCTTTTTTCCCTCTTGACCGGTTGGCATTAGCCGGTACCCTTGGTCGGACTCAAGCGCGTCTATCATCGGCATACGTGCGCTTGATCGGGCCCCCGGGGGAATGCGATGACCAGGAATTCCAGGTTTGCTTTATCTGCCTTTGTTTTTTCCGCGGGGATTTTTGTGGCGACCGGGGTTGGCGCTTCGGCCCAGATCCTGCCGAATCTGCAGACGCAACCGGGGCAGACGGTGGAGTCTGGGCAATCACAGGCGATGAAGAATTTCACGCCGGTGACGGACGAGATGCTGCGGACCCCCTCGCCGGGCGACTGGCTGATGTACAGCCGCACATATGATGCCTTTCGCGACAGCCCGCTTGACCAGATCAACACGAAGAACGTCAAGAATCTGCGCATGGCCTGGGTGCGCGACCTGGAAGACGGTGTGACGGAGACGATTCCGATCGTGCACGACGGCGTGATGTACGTGATCGCACCGGGCGGATACGTCGACGCGCTCGATGCCACCAACGGCGATTTGATCTGGGAGTACCGGCGCGCGTTCAAAAATCCCGGCATCGCCACGAACGAGCGCACCAAGGCGCTGGCGATTTACAAGGACATGGTCTATTTCACCGCAGCGGATGGATACGTCGTGGCGCTCGACGCGCGCACCGGGAAAGTTCGCTGGGAAACATTCAAAACCGACACGCAGAATACTTCCGGCGCGATCGTGGTGGATGGAAACGTGATTTCGGGCGGGACGTGCGGCAAGGGCAGCGACAGCTGCTTCATCGAAGCGGACAACGCCGACACCGGCGAGAAGGTCTGGCGGTTTTTCACGGTCGCGCATCCGGGCGATCCGGGGTTCGCTTCCTGGAATCAGGACGACAATTCGCAGTCGATGGCGTCGACCTGGGGACTGCCGGGCACCTTCGACGTCAAGCGGGATGTCCTCTATTACGGCGTGGCCAATCCGATGCCGGACGAGCGCATGCAGCGGCACAACGGGAATCCGGATGGCACGGGACGCGTGACGCCGGCCGATCTTTACAGCAACTGCACGCTGGCTCTGGATCCGAAGACGGGCAAGCTCGTCTGGTATTACCAGCATCTGCCGGGCGACGACTGGGACACCGATCACACGCACGAGCGGACGCTGGCGCACGTGGCGTTCAATCCGAATCCGAAATTCGTGAAGTGGATCAATCCGACGGTGCCGCGCGGATCCGTGCACGACATCGCGGCGATGGTGGCGGAAGGCGGAACGATTTTCGTACTCGACCGCAACAACGGGCAATTTCTATGGGCCACGCCTTTTCCCTACGACGATCCGAACTACATCATGTCGGATATCGACGTGAAGACGGGCCAGACCAAGTTGAACTGGGACCTGGTGTTCAAGCAGCCGGGGGATCATCACATCACCTGTTACTGGAACACGCGGAGCTACTGGCCAACGGCGTATCACGAG
>CAZLWY010000154.1:0-1534 GCA_964563425.1 uncultured Acidobacteriaceae bacterium
AAGTTCCAGATGTGCCGTATCTGTTTCCGCGGCCTCGCGCTCAAGGGAGAAATCCCCGGCGTGGTGAAGGCCAGCTGGTAAGGAAGAGAGAATGACCACCGATCCCATCGCCGATTTGCTGACGCGCATCCGAAACGGGGCACTCGCGAAGCATCCTCGCGTCGAGATGCCTTCGTCCAAAATGAAGATTGAGATCGCGCGCATCCTGAAGGAAGAGGGCTACCTCGCGAACTATAAAGTCGTCGAGGAAAAGGGCAAGAAGACGCTGCGCGTGTTCCTGCGTTACACGCCCGACCGCCGCAGCGTGATCACGGACCTCAAGCGCATCTCGCGGCCCGGCTCGCGTCGCTACGTCGGGAAGTTCGGAATCAAGCCCGTCGTCGGCGGCATGGGCATCGCCATCGTTTCCACGCCGCGCGGCCTGATGACCGGCACGTCGGCGCGCAAGGAAGGCGTCGGCGGCGAGCTGCTTTGCGAAGTTTGGTAAGCGTCATCGAGTGAGTGAGACGAAGAGGCACTGAGAGAGCCATGTCGAGAATTGGAAACAAAATTATCCCCGTTCCGTCGGGCGTGAAGATTCAAATCAAGGACGGAAACGTCGAAGTCCAGGGTCCCAAGGGCAAGATGTCGGTCCAGGTGCCGCGCGGAATTTCGTTCGAGCAGAAGGACGGAATTCTCACCGCCAAGCGCGAAGCCGAACAGTACCGTGCGCTGCATGGTCTCGCCCGCGCGCTGGTCGCCAACGCCGTCACCGGCGTCACCACCGGATTCAAGAAGGACCTCGACATCGTCGGCGTCGGCTATCGCGCCGAGGTGAAGGGCAAGAACGTGGTCCTGGCGCTCGGCTATTCGCACCCGATCGAGTTTCCGATTCCGGAAGGAATCCAGATCGCGGTGGAAAAGCAAACGCACATGACCGTGACCGGCGCGGACAAGAATCAGGTCGGCCAGGTCGCGGCGAACCTTCGTTCGCTGCGTCCTCCCGATCCGTATAAGCAGAAGGGCGTGCGCATTACCGGCGAGCGCCTGAAGAAGAAGGCCGGAAAGGCCGGGGCCAAGACGGCAGCCGCCTAACGCCGTGGAATTTGTGCGGTCGTAGCGCCCGCCGCAAACGGGCACAAGGAGAAAGATCGTGGCAGCACCGGTTCGAAGACTATCGCGCGAGGCTCATCGCCGACGCATTCACGTGCGCATGCGCAAGAGAATTTCCGGCACCACCGAGCGGCCGCGGCTGGCCGTGCACCGCTCGTCGAAGCACATTCGCGCGCAGGTGATCGACGACGGCACGGGCCGCACCATCGTATCGGCCAGCTCGCTCGACAAGGAAGTGCGCGCCACGATCAAGGGCGGCGGCAACATCGCAGCCTCGAAGGTGGTCGGCAAGGCCATCGCGGAACGCGCCCGCGCCAAGGGCGTGGAGCTCGTGGTGTTCGATCGCGGCGGATATCAATATCACGGCCGCGTGCAAGCGCTGGCGGAAGCGGCCCGGGAGGCGGGCTTGAAGTTCTAACACTTATGCCGAAACAAGAGCTCA
>CAZLWY010000155.1:0-59065 GCA_964563425.1 uncultured Acidobacteriaceae bacterium
CGTGGGCGTCGATTCCACCGCGCGCCGGAAACGAAACCAGACCTGCAGCGGCACGTAGCGCACCATCTTCGCCGGCGTGTCGCCGAAATCCAGCGCGATCATGCCGAAGCCGCCGCCCTGAATCAGCAGATCGGTGGCGCGCAGCGCTTGGTCCACGTTCTTGCAGCGCACCCAGAGCAGATTTTTCAAATTCACGCCGGCCGCTTCCGCCGAAATCGGATCGAATGCATCGCGCGCGTCCACCAATGCGCACACCTCCGAGGCCAAGGTGCGCGACGCCAGCGCCGAAATCAGCAGGCTGGTGCGCCCGGAACACGGTGGGCCATAAATTTCCGTCAGGCTGCCGCGCGGAAATCCTCCGGTGAGAAGATCCACGGAGCGAATACCGGCCGGCACGGCTTCCACCAACGGCCGGTCACGATATTCAAACGGGCTTGCGACGCGCGCGCCAAGCGCGGATTCGACATGCAAGCGCAACGCAGCGGCTCGGGAGCTCATAGGCGACCGCGAAGGCGAAAGGGGGACGGATCTATTTCGCTTTTTCTTCGCCTATGGATATTAATTTTTTCGGCGCGCCCCTGTCAAGCTCGGGGGCAATTTGATAGTGTCGGCTTTCCTTCGAGGGGGATCTTGTGACCGTCAAACAATTTCTCTCGTCGCTCGGCCCGCCCGTGCCGGAGCTGCCGGTGACGGACGTCGAACGCGCGCAGCAATATTACCGAGACACATTGGGTTTCGAGATCGGCTGGCTCTATCCCGGAAAGGAAATCGGAGCTGTATCACGGGAGAAGGTGGCCATATTTTTTCGCAAGAGACATCCGCCATTTGAGCCCGCCATTCACTGGATTTTCGCCGACGACATCGATGCTACGTACCAAGAGTTGAAATCGCGCGGCGCAAACATCGTGGATCCGCTGGAAAAGAAGCCCTGGGGGATACGCCAGTTCACCATCGAGGATATCGACGGCAACCGCTTCTACATTCACCACAGCTAGCTGATTGCAAGACCCGCGAGAAATTTCTCATCCGTGCACTTCCAGATGATCCCCCTTCCGGAATCAGTGATTTTGAACAGAGAGAACTTCACGCAGGATCCGCGTTCACGTTCGGCAGGGCCCTCGTTATCGGGGGCAGGATGAGCAACCTCTAGTAAGACGAGGACGGCTGTTTCGTCGCTTCCCCGCGCAACTCACGCACGATCGCCACACCGCTGCTCGTGCCCAGCCGCGTGGCACCCGCCTCGATCATCTTGCGGGCATCGGCCGCCGAACGGATCCCGCCGGACGCCTTTACGCCCACGGTCACGGTTCGACGCATCAGCGCGACATCTTCCACCGTCGCTACGCCACCCAGAAATCCGGTCGAAGTCTTCACGAAATCCGCACCGGCTTTTTCGCTGATCTCGCACGCCGCGCGCTTCTCGTCGTCCGTCAACAGCCCGATTTCGAGAATCACCTTCAGCAGCGCCTTCTGGGTATGAACGGCTCCGGCCACCGCGGCAATATCGGAACGAACCAGCTCGGGATGGTCCGATTTCAGCGCTCCGATATTCATCACCATGTCGATTTCGCGCGCACCCAACCGCATACATTCGTTCGCTTCGAAAACTTTGACGCTCGTGAGCGTCGCGCCGAGTGGAAACCCGATCACGGCGCCCACTTTCACGTCGCTCCCCTGCAATTTCGAGACACACTCGGCGATGTTGCAGGCATTCACCATCACTGCGCCGAATCCGAATTTAGGTGCTTCGTCGCAAAGCCGCGCCACTTGCTCCGTGGTCGCTTCGGCCTTCAAAAGCGTATGGTCAATGATCTTCGCCACCGCTTGCCAGTTATTTGCGTCCAATTGCAGGCTCGATTCCGAATTTCGGCTCGACATAGTCATTAGATGTTACTACGCTATCTGCTGATTTTCGCTGCCGCACACTGATCCGGGTCGCAGCGCGAAATCAGAATCGACCCATGGCCAAACGGCACTCCAACGGCGAGGTCCGCGCCCGGCTCACAGCCGCGGCCAAGCGCGCCATGAAGAACGCTCATGCGCCGTACTCGAAATTCAAAGTCGGCGCCGCGCTGTTGACCACTACCGACAAGATTTTTCTCGGCTGCAACGTCGAAAACGCGTCCTACGGCATGACCAATTGCGCCGAGCGCACCGCGATCTTCACAGCCGTGGCCGAGCTGGGGCCGAAAATGGAAATTCGCGCCATCGCCGTGGCGAATAATCAGAACGCGCCCTGCTCTCCCTGCGGCGCCTGCCGCCAGGTGATTTACGAATTCGGCCCGAAAGCCGTGGTTTTGTTCCGTAGCAAGTCGGGGAAGGACACCGAATTGCCGATCACCGATCTGCTGCCCGAGGGATTTCGTCTCAAGTGAGCAAACCCGCCGATCCCGCCGGCGACGAGGCTTTCCGCGCCATCGACGTGATTCGCAAGAAACGCGACGGCGGCGAGCTTTCGCGCCCTGAAATCGAGTTTCTCGTTCGCGGCTACACGGCGGGGAAGATTCCGGACTACCAGATTTCGGCCTGGCTGATGGCCGCGCTGCTCAAGGGATTGACGCGCACGGAGACTGCAGCGCTCACCGACGCGATGCTTCACTCCGGAGAGACGCTCGACTTTGCCGATCTTCCGGCCGCAAAAATCGACAAACATTCGACCGGGGGAGTGGGAGACAAGACTTCGCTCGTCCTCGCACCGCTGGTCGCAGCGGCCGGCCTGTATGTGCCGATGATCAGCGGACGCGGCCTCGGTCACACCGGCGGCACGCTCGACAAGCTCGAAGCCATTCCCGGCTTCAACGTGAGAATTTCGTTGAAGCGATTCCGCGAAATTCTGCGCACGTGCGGTTGCGCGATGATCGGACAGACCGGAGAAATCGCGCCGGCCGACCGCCTGTTCTATTCCCTGCGCGACGTCACAGGCACGGTCGAAAGCCCGTTCCTGATCTGCGCGTCGATCATGAGCAAGAAACTTGCAGAGGGTATCGACGGCCTGGTGCTTGACGTGAAGACCGGCTCAGGGGCGTTCATGAAAACCGATGAAGAAGCCGCTTTTCTGGCCGAGCTGATGGTGGAAACCGGCCAACGAATGGGCAAAAGAGTCGTGGCCCTGCTCACGGACATGGACCAGCCGCTCGGGCGGAAGGTGGGCAACGCGCTCGAAGTGGAAGAAGTGATCGATGTGCTGAACGGAACGGGCCCCGAGGATTTGCGCGAACTATGCCTCGAACTGGCCGCGTGGATGATTCACTTGGGCGTCCAGGCCGGCACGATCGGCGATGCCAGGAAGCTGGCCGTCGAACTGATTCGATCTGGCGAGGCCTTCAAGAAATTCCGCGAGCTGGTGAAACTGCAAGGCGGCGACGCAGCCGCGATCGACGATTCCTCAAAACTACCGCGCGCGCGATTTTCGATGGACGTCACGAGCCCTTCGAGTGGCTGCGTCGCAGCGATTCAATGCGAAGATGTGGGCACGGCCTGCGTGGTTCTGGGCGGCGGCCGCGAGAAGAAGGAAGATTCCGTCGATCCCGCCGTCGGCATCGTACTGCACAAGAAAGTCGGCGACCCCGTCGAATTTGGCGAAAGCCTCTGCACGCTGCACTACAACTCCGAAGCTCGCGCCGGCCGTGCCAAAACGCTCATGGAGCGGAGCTATCGTATCGGCGATTCCATTCCCGTGCCGCGCAAACTGATCCGTCGAATTATTTCCGCCCACGAGAACTAGCGAAAAAGCGACGACAGCAAATCAGGACGCGAGGCTCGCGAGAGTTTCGGCCAGGACGAGCGTGCCGCGCGCGATGTCTTCTGGCGACGCGTATTCGTCCGGCCGGTGGCTGTATCCGTTGCGGCAGGGGATAAAAAGCATCGCCACGGGCGCGATGCGCGAGATGAAAAGCGAATCGTGATACGCGCGGCTGATCATGCGCTGCGCGTTGATTTTGTGTTTTTCGGCGGCGCGCGTCAGCGCCTCGATCACCAGCGCCGCGCAATCGGCCGGAGCGTCCGCGTTGAGCAGCTCCGTGCCTATCGAAACTTTTCGTTTCACGGCGATTTCTTTGCCGGCGCGCTCGATTTGCTCTATCACGCCGTCGCGCCGAGCCAGATCGGTGTCGCGGACGTCCAGGCTCAGCCGCACGCGGCTGGGGATGCTGTTCACGGCTCCGGGAAACACGTCGCAAATTCCCACCGTCGCCACGCTGTCAATCGAGCCGGTCTCGCGCGCGGCATTCTCCACCGCCAAAATCAGTTCGGACGCAGCGCACAGCGCGTCGCGCCGGTTCGGCATCACCACGCCGCCGGCGTGGCCTCCCGAGCCTTCCACGGTAATCCGCGCACTGGCAGGTGCGGCGATCTTCGTGACGATCCCCAGCGGCACCCTGTCCTGTTCGAGCAACGGCCCCTGTTCAATGTGCAGTTCCACCCACGCTTTATAGTAGCCGCGCGCCAGCGGCACCTGCTCGAGCTCGCCGCTCATACCCGCCTGCCTGCGCACTTCGTCAACCGAGGCGCCATCCTTATCTTTCAGCTTGCGCGCGGCTTCCGCTGAAAACCCGCCCGACAGCATCCGGCTGCCGATGCACCCGATTCCAAACCGTGTGGGCTCTTCCGATGTCAGCAGCAGCAACTCGATCGAATTTCGCGGCCGAAATCCATCGCGCTGCAGCGTGCGGATCGCTTCGAGGCCACCCAGCACGCCGACCACCCCGTCGTACTTGCCGGCATTCGGAATTGCATCGATGTGCGAACCGGTGCCAATCACCGGCGCGTCGGGCTCCGAGCCCTTCCAGCGCGCGAACGTGTTGCCGATCGCGTCGACACGCACCGCCAGCCCGGCCGCTTCGCATCGCGACCGCAACCACGCGCGCGCTCTCAGATCTGTCGGCGTGAATACCACGCGGGTAACCGCCGGCGGCCCGGCATCGGAAATGGCGGCGAGCTCGTCGATTTCACGCGAGAGCTGGGCCGAATCGATCGTGAGGGACATTTTTCGTCTTCGGACTATTTTTCGCGAAGCGGATGCCGGTTCCAGTCCTTATAGATCAAATATTTCGCCGGCTTCTTGCCGATCGCGCCGAACCACTGCGGGCACCACGGCCCCATCCAGATAAAATCTCCTGCCGTCACCGGATACCACGCTTCTCCCAGCCGGTAAATCCCGCCGCCTTCGAGCATCAGCAAGCCGTGCTCCATCACGTGCATTTCCACCATGCTCAGCGCCGCGCCGGGCTGATACACCATCGTGTTCACCGCGCAATCGAAGCTTGGCACGTCGGGTAGCAGGCATTTCACCTGCAGATCGGGATCGTCTCCCAGAGCGTGCGAGCTCACTTCGTCCTCATTCGCCAAAATCAGGCTCGGCGCCTTCGCCGACGCGACCGGCAGGTAGGGCTTTTCGATGACCACGACGCGGCTTGCCTTCGTCGCGACCACTATGTGCGCCGCTCCCTCCGGCAAGAATGCGTAGCCGTGAGGGCCGAGTTCGCCTTTTTTCCCCTCGGCGTCGACTTTCACCGCGCCTTCCAGCACGTACACAAACCGTTCTGCCGACGTGTCGCCCAGCTCACCGCCGCCTTCGAATTCGGCCGTGTATTGCGTGAACGCCGCGCCGATCGCCGGACCCACGTGCACGATGGCCATGCACTTTTTCATTCCCGGAAGGGGCGCGCGCACAAAGGTATCGGGCGTGAGCAACAGATGGTCTGGGCGCCGGGCGCTGCGCGTTTCGCCAAGGTTATGCAAGATTCGTTCTCCTTTGGACTGTCGGTGACACTGCGAGCTGGGCCAGCAGGTGCGAACCCGCCTCGATTGCTTTCGCCACGTCTTCCACGCGTACCGTTTCCCCCGGGTCGTGGCTGACGCCGCCGGGCGTGCGCAGAAAAATCAGCGCAGCCGGAATTTTTTCCGCCAGGATCATGGCGTCGTGCCCCGCACCGCTGACCATCCGATGGGGGTCGCAGCCCGCGCATCGAATCGCGTCTTCGGCCCGGCGCGCGAGCGCCGGATCCATAGCGACCGAAGGCTGGTTCAACAGCACCGCGTGCCGCACGGAAAGCCCGCGCCGCGCTGCAATCGCATGGGCCGCGGCCGCCAGGACCCCCACGGCCGTCTGCCTGGCTTCGTCCGAGCCGTGGCGCACATCGAGCGTCGCCTGCGCCTCTCCCGCGATCACGTTCACCGCGCCCGGTTTCGCCGCCAGGCTGCCAACCGTCGCTACAAGCTCCGGCACGCGATGCGCCTCGCGTTCGACTGCGCCGATCCATTCCGCTGCCCCGGCCATGGCGTCGCGGCGCAGATTCATTGGCGTGGTGCCCGCATGATTCGTACTGCCGGCAAACACGAATTCGAGGCGGCTCTGCCCCGCGATTGTTTGCACTACGCCGAGCGCCCGATTCATTTCGTCCAGCACCGGCCCCTGCTCAATGTGAAATTCCAGGTAACCCAGTTCATCGCCCGTCACAGCAGCGGAGGGAATTTCTCCCGGATCGAGCCCGTAATCCTCAATCGCCTGCCGGACGGAAGTGCCTTTTGCATCCTTGCGGCTCAGCAGTTCTGCATCGAGGCGGCCGACCAGCGCGCGGCTGCCGATGAACGGCGCGCCGAATCGCACACCTTCCTCCTCAGAAAACCCCAGAAGCTCGATCGCAAAAGGCAGCTGCTGGCCCGCCAGCGACTCGAGCAGAGCGACGCCCAGGACCACCCCTAGAATTCCGTCAAACGCCCCGGCATTCGGCACTGTATCGAGGTGCGACCCAATTAACAATCGCGGCGGATCCCTTTCGGCTCCCGCATACAGCACGCGCAGATTTCCTGCCGCGTCAATTCTCACTTGGACACCGAGCGGCGCGAGCCATCCGACGATTTCGCGATGGCAGTCGCGCATGGGGGGCGAGAGAAACGTCCGGCGCGTGCCTCCCGCATCCTCGCTCAAGGTCGCGAGCTTCCGGCAGCGCTCGATCGCGATTTTCGCCCTGCTCTCGTAGCTCATCTGCGCCAGAAACTCATTGGGGGCGCCGGATCGTGGCTTCGATGTATCCATGGGGTTCGTCAGTAGGCACGAAAATTTCGTTCGGATTCGTCTGGCCGAATCGCGAAAGATCGACCAGCAGGCAGTGCAGATTCGGCATGGTCAACTCGATTTCGCTCACTTCCGGAATTTCTTTTAGTACCGCCTCGCCCATTACATAGAGCGTGTGCTGTACGGATTTACTATCGTGATCGGCAAATTCAGCGATCAGAATTTCACGAATCTTTGCGCGCACGGGGTGGAACGCCGCGACCTCAGGGCCGTACTTCCAATTTGCCTTAAGCGCCGTGCCGAATAAACGATCGGCCGTTGGCGGAAGCGTCGTCAGCGAGTCCTGAATGTAGCCCTCGAATCCGGATCCCGCGGTTTTCATGATCACCAGGTGTTCGATTCCCGATTCGATGGCCGCCTTTCCGTGTTGCGACCGAGATACTTTGGTCGTGGCGCGCTCGCCACTGGACTGCACGAACGTCGTGGCGTGCGGCTTGCCGGCTGTCACGGCACGTTCCCAGGATTTTTCCGAGATGCTCACTTCCGCGTGCGACACCTGCGGATTCCGCCGCAGCAGGAAATCAACCATTTCCCGGCTGAATTCCTCGATACATTTCGCGGACGAATCGCGCGCCAGCGAGTACACCGTGTTTTTCATCGTGTCGGTGGCCAGAATCTTGCTGTTGTCGCCCTCCGTGAAACAGCTGTCGAAATCTCCCTGCAGCAAAATCTGAACGGACCATTCCTGAAGATCGTGGCGGTCGGCGTGCCTTTTCACGCGTACCAGTCGCACGCGCGATTTTCCGTATCGATTTTCGGCCAGCGCCATCGCCGTCAGCTTCCCCTGTACGTCGTGTATCCGTTTTGACTCAAAAGCAGCGGGACGTGATAATGATCTTCGCCGGCCCGCACGGCAAACTGAACCTGTACCAGCGGATAGAGGCCTTCGACTTTCTGCGCCGCAAAATAACTCTTCGTGTCGAAGCTCAGTCGATAGTGTCCCGCGGACAGCTTTTCGCCGGCGCTCAGCAATTGCCCGCACCGGCCGTTCTGGTCTGTGCGCCCTTCGCCGACCAGCTTCCAGCGGTCGGCTGATTCTTCGCGTTCCAGTCGCAGGGGCACATCGGTCGCAGGTTTTCCCCTGGCCGTGTCCAATACGTGAGTGGAAATTCCGCTCATGCTCGCAGCCACTTTCTTAGGCGAAGTTCGGTAATCTGCCGCTGCTGCTCGGCCGCCTCGCGCAGTTCGCTGCGATCGTCATTCTGCAATCGCTTCTGCAAAATCGCCAGAATTTCCGCGCTGGTCTTGCCCGTGGCGCACACGATGAAAATCCGCCCGAACCTCCTCTCGTATTCGCGATTGCCCTCCGCGAGCGCCGCTTTCAGTTCCGCGCCGGCGGCCGCGGCGCTGCTTTGTTCCTGCGCCGACCAAGCAGCCGATTGCAGCGACGCGACTTCCTCGGCCTTTTTCCCGCCGATCCGTGGATGCGCGCAAAAAGCCTCGAGCCAGTCCGCATCGCCTAAGCCTGCGCAGATTTCCTCCGACGCCGAGAGCGCCGCCGATTCCTCCGCCAGTGGCCGCCGCGACACCATCGCGCGTGCCCACACCCGCGAACCGCAGCAAGCGAGGATTTCGCCCTCCGCAGCATCTGCGCTCAACGCGTTCCACCGCGCGAGCGTCTGGTTGGCCGCTTCAGTCGCCGCCGGTTCTGCGCGCAGCCGCTCCAGAAATTCCGCCACGAGGTTGCCGACCACCGCCGCGCGATACCGCGCCGTCGACCGAATATCGTCGATCGGCTTCACCTCACTGGCAGCAGTCTTTGCTGCCAGCGCCACCACACTGTCATCGAGCAAATTCCCCGTAAGAATCCGTTCCGTTTCCGCAAGGCGCATGGGCACCGGCGCGACGCTCCCGAGCGCAATTCTCACATCCCGGACGATTCCGCCCTCCACCCGGGCCAGCGCCGCCAGTGCGATCTTGGACACCGCCTGCGCATTGCGCGTGCCCACTTTTCGCGCGTGCTGCAAGTAGGCGATGAATCGCCGCGGCAGACAAACCGCGCGGATCAGCTCGTTCGACGCCAGCTGTATCTTCCTATATCCGGTGTGAAACATCGTGTAAGGCACTCGCCGCTCGCCATTCAGAGAAACCAGAATTAACTCCGCCCCATAAGCCAGTAGAGCCGGCAGCGAATCCCCCGCAGGCGACGCGTTCACGATATTGCCGCCAATGGTGCCGCGATTCTGGTTCGCGATGCCGCCGACCCATCCCGCCGCCTGTGCCAACATCGGAAAATCGCGCGCAATCGCCTCCTGCCGGCGCAGATCCGTATATGTAGAGCCGGCACCGATCTGAATTTCATCCGCCGCTACGTTGATCTGCCGCAGTTCCGGCAGACGGGCGATGCTCATCAGCCGCCGCGCCCGCAGCGCGCCTGCGGCATATTGCACCATCAGGTCCGTGCCGCCGGCAATGGGCATCCATCGCTCGCCCTCGGTCGTCATCAGTGCCAGCGCGCTCCGCAGATCCGATGGCGCCACGAGGTTGAATTCCGCCGGATCGGACCTCATCGAGCCGCCCCGCCCTTTGCGGCCGCTGCGGCCACCGCTTCGAGAATCTGCAGGTATCCCGTGCAGCGGCACAAATTGCCCGCCAGCCCTTCGCGAATGTCGTCCATCGTCGGCGCGGGCTTGGCGTTTAGCAGATGGACCGCGGCCAGAATCATGCCAGGTGTGCAGATTCCACACTGCGCGCCGCCGTATTCCAGAAAGGCGTCCTGCACGGCCCGCGCTCGCGCGTCGACGGCCAGTCCTTCGATTGTCACGACGCTCGATCCCTGCGCCTGGAGCACCGGCACCAGGCAACTATCCACCAGCGCGCCATCCATGAACACCGAACACGCGCCGCATTCACCCTCGCCGCATCCTTCTTTCGTTCCCGTCAATCCGAGCTGTTCACGCAGCACATCGAGAAGCCGCTCCATGGGATACGCGCAGACGGTTTTCACCTCGCCATTCACCGTGAGAGAGATGTCGCGCCTCGCGGCGCCTCGTTTCGTCATCGCACTCCGGCCGGGGCGCGCGCCTCGCTGTCGCGAATCGCTGCGGAATTCATCGCCTCGAAAATATCTTCGGGCAGTAGCGGCACGGAATCGAACGGCATTCCCAGCGCGTCCTCGATCGCATTCACAATCGCCGGCGCCGGTCCGTCCATCGGCAGCTCGCCGATTCCCTTCGCGCCGTAGGCGCCGTGGGCGTTGCCGAGCTCCTCGAAAAACACGCGGATTTCCGGCACATCTGCCGAAGTGGGCATGATGTAGTTCGTCATCTGGCCATTCTGCATGCGCCCTTCGCGCCATTCCACTTTTTCGTACAGCGCGAATCCGATGCCCTGTGCGACTCCTCCGATAATTTGACCGCGCGCCAGCACCGGGTTCAGCACGCGGCCCACCTCCTGCAGCGCCACGAAATCGTCCACCGTCACGCTGTAGGAACGCGTATCGACCGACACTTGCGCCACGTAAATCGCCCAACCGAACGCTGCATACGCCTCTCCACGATATTTTTGATCGTCCCAGAAAATATTCGCCGGCGGTTCGTATTTGGTGAACGACCGAAAGGCCCCGTGCTCCGCGGCGTATTTCTTGCAGGCCGCGCGAAATTCCTCCGCCGTGTGCGTCACGCCCAGCAAGCCCGCGGCGATCAGCGTCTGTTCAATACCGCGCGCGGCCGATGCCACCAGTTTTCCCACTACCATCGCCGTGCGCGACGCGACCGTCGGCCCGCTGTTCGGCACGTCGAACGTGTCCGGCTGCGCGACCTCGGCGTCGTCGTATGGCAACCCCAAAGTTTCTGCCGCGATCTGGCTAAGAATGGTGTTCGTTCCCTGTCCGAATTCCGTGCTCGAGACGAGCACGCGCACGCGGCCTTCCTTCGTTCCTTCGACGCCGACAACTGACGCCAGATATCGCTCGCCGGATCCAGTGAATCCCGCGCCGTGCAGAAACGCCGCAAAGCCGATGCCTTTTTTGATCGGGCTGTGCTTGTTTTCGCGCGCGAATCGCGTCTTTTTCGCGTGGTAATCCGCATGTTCCAGCGCACGGTCGAGCATTTTCCCGAGCTCGACGTTTTCGTTGATCGTTTGTTCGGTGATGGTCAGCGCGCCCTGCTTCAGAAAATTCACCCGACGAATTTCTGCTGGCGAGATTCCCACCACCTTCGCGATGCGGTCCATGTGCCGCTCGATCGCAAACAAACTCTGCGGCGCGCCAAACCCGCGGAACGCGCCGTGCGGCGGCGCGTTCGTCGCCACAGCCTTTGCCTCGACACGCACCGCCGGCCATTCGTACGGCCCGCCCGCGTGAATCGTCGCGCGCGACAAAACCACCGGCGAAAGCGTCAGGTACGCGCCCCCATCGATTACCAGGTCGATTTCGCCGCCGAGAATTTTGCCGTCCTTGCGCACGGCGGTCCGGTGGCGCGTGCGCGAGGGATGCCGTTTCGTCGTCGCCACCATGTCTTCCAGCCGATCATAAATAATTTTTACCGGCCTCGCGGATTTCATTGCCAGCAGCGCCGCGTGCCCGGCGATCATCGACGGATATTCTTCCTTGCCGCCGAATGCGCCGCCGGTTTCTGTCTGGACCACGCGCACTTTGTTTTCCGGCAAGCCGAGCAGCGCAACCATCGCCTTGTGGACGTAGTAGGGACATTGCAGCGAGCCCGAGACGACGAGGCCGCGCTCCGCGTCATGCGTCGCGATGATTCCGTTCGTTTCGATGTAGAGCTGTTCTTGCGCGCCCGTGGTGTACTCGCCTTCGACGATGAAGTCGGCGTTCGCCCACACCTCGTCGAGGTCGCCTTTCTGGATCAGATATTTCTTGAAAACGTTGTCCGCTCCCCAGATGATTTGTCTCTGCTGTTCGCTTTCCTCGATGGTGAAAATCGGAGGCTGCGGCTCGTATTCGATCTCGATTGCGGCTACCGCTTTCGGCAGCACGTGCCGGTCCGCATGCGCCAGCAGCAGGATCGGTTCCTCAGGATGGTTCACCGCGCCATCGGCGAGGCACGGCTGATCGTATTCAATCAGCGCGATGCAGTTCTTTCCGGGAATGTCCCTCGCGGTGACGACGACAAACTCGTCCCAGTTGATTCCGGAACCGAAGCTGATTTTCTTAATCTTCCCTCGGGGAATGCGGCTGCGAACCGTCGCGCCGTACAGCATGTTGGGGAGCGAAATATCGTCGATGTACCGTGCTCGTCCCGTGACTTTGTCGCGCCCTTCTTTTCGAGGCGCCGACACCCCAATTGTCGCGGGCCCTGGCATGGTGCGGTCCTGCTATTGTGACCGAAAACCGCCCACAATTGAACGGTTCTGTTGTTCCTTCCCTGCAACTTCTACCCCGCGGGGGTGTAACCGAGGTTTTACGGCCGGAGTTCTTTTCCAGGCGGCTCGCCCGGAAATTTGCCTTCGGCGTAGACGGGCTTGCCACGCAGATACGTTGCCTTCACGACTCCCCGCAGCATTTCTCCCAGGTAGGCCGAAACGGGATGCCGGTAGTGCAGTCGCTCCGGGGTCACCACGAATTCCGCTTCCGGATCAAACACGACGAAGTCCGCGTCCTTCCCGGCGCCTAGCTTTCCTTTGCTCGCATCGCATCCCGCCAATTTCGCGGGACCTTCGGCCATCCATCGCGCGATATCGCGGAGCGTAAATCCGCGGGCGCCTGCATCGGTCCACATCAGCGGCAGCGCCACCGATAGACTCACGATTCCGCCCCACGCTGACTTAAAACTGCCGGATTCGAGCTGCTTCATCGAGGGCGGACACGGCGAATGATCAGTTACGACCAAATCGATGACGCCATCGCGCAGGCCTTGCCACAGGGCCTCGCGGTTTTCGCGGCTGCGGATCGGCGGCGCGCATTTACGCAACGTCGCGCCGTCGGGAATCTCTTCGGCCGCGAAATGCAGGTAGTGCGGGCATGTTTCAACCGTCACCGGCAATCGGCTCGCGCGCGCCTCGCGCAGCATATCCAGCGCCTGTTGCGTTGCCAAGTGCACGATGTGCAGGCGGAATCCGAATTCGCCGCAAAGCGCAAGCAGCATGCGAATCGCGGAAATCTCCGCTTCATCCGGACGCGACTTCCAATACGTCGCATAGGATCGCCAGTCGGAATTTAAAAGCCCCGCCGTCGCGCGGTCGACCGGGCCTGCAAGCTCCGCGTGTACCAGCAGGGGTAGACCGGTGCGAACCACACGCGGAAGGGCCGCGCGCAGCTCTGCGTCCGTCACCATCGCGAATTCGGCGGTTCCCGGGTGAATGAGGAAGCATTTGAATCCCAGCACACCCGCGGCAGCGAGGGGTTCGATGTGATCCTGATTGTCCGCGACCACACTACCCCAGGCGCCCCAATCGACGCGGCATTTCCCTACCGCCGCTGCGCGCTTCAGTGCCAGGGCAGCCACGTCGCTGGTCGACGGAATGCAATTCAGAGGCATGTCGACCAGCATCGTGTACCCCCCGGCGGCAGCCGCACGCGTCGCCGTCTCGAACCCCTCCCAGTCCGTACGCCCCGGCTCGTTGATGTGCACGTGCGAATCGACGAGCCCCGGCAAGATCGCTGCGTTGCCGAAATCGTGGACTTCTGTGCCGGCTGGCAAGCGATCGGTCGGGACGACGTCGACTATTTTTTCACCGTCGACAACGATCGCCGCCGCCCGCTCGCCTTCCGGCGTTATGACTCGTCGCGAAGTGTAGGCCTGAGTTGTCATGACCGAGCTGGGTTCAAGTCCGTACGGGCGGGTCTGAAACCCGCCCCCATGGAGAAAAACAGCAAGGCTGAATGCGATTTCATTTTAGCAGTTCGGCGGTTGAGCTCGAGCGAATCGATTCTTGCTACAATCCGCGCATGAAGACCCTGCGCGATCCCGCAACCCAACGGGAGATTCGCGAGCGCGTGCGTCAGGTCGCGCCCGACACGCCGCGGCAATGGGGCCGCATGACGGCGCACCAAATGATCTGTCACCTGGCGGATTCCTTTCGCGGAGTTCTGGGGGAAAAAACGCTGAGTCTCGTGCCGGTACCGCTGCCCCGCAAGATCATGAAGTTCATCGCGCTCCGGCTTCCGATGCAATGGCCGCACGGGCTGAAAACGATACCGGAGATCGATCAGCACATAGGCGGCACGCGTCCCGCGGAATTTGCGGCCGATGTGGCGAGCCTTGCGTTGCTCGTCGAGCGATTCGTTTCCCATTCGCGCACGCTCGGGCCGACGCATCCGTTCTTCGGCCCGATGGCTGAATCCGATTGGATGCGCTGGGGCTATCTGCACACGGACCATCACCTGCGCCAGTTCGGCAAATAGTTCCGCCTGGAAATTTCGATGGGAGTTGGCGCCGCGGAGCCTTGATCTTCCGCTTATACTAGCCCTTCGAATCAGCAATTGGACGCGACGACGATGCCCAACCCTTTCATGGCGCGAGCCATCGAGCTGTCGATTGAAAATGTGCGCAGGGGCCGCGGCGGGCCCTTTGGCGCAGTGGTTGTGAAAGACGGAACGATCATCGCCGAAGCCGCGAATAACGTTACCGCAGCGAACGATCCGACCGCGCACGCCGAAATTCTGGCCATCCGTGAAGCGTGCCGCAAGCTCGGCGCATTCGAATTGACGGGCTGTGAAATCTACACTTCCTGCGAGCCGTGCCCGATGTGTCTCGGGGCGATTTACTGGGCGCGGCCGGACCGCGTTTACTACGGCAATACGGCCGCTGACGCGGCGGAGGTTGGTTTCGACGATTCGTTCATCTACGACGAGATTCCGCTGCCGCTCGACCAGCGAAAAATTCCCATGGTGCAGATGATGCACGATGAGTCCATCGAAGGTTTTCGTGCATGGGAAAAGCAGGCCAATAAGGTCCCTTACTGACGCCAGCGGGCGGTTGCCGCGCTGAAGACAGCAGCGCCACAATCCGGCAAGAAATACTTACTGCGAGCCGCTGAGGAACGCATAGCGCAGCAGGAAGAGAATGCTGAGCACCCAGATCAGCGCGCTGATTTCCTTGCGTCTGCCGGTGAACAGCTTCAAGAACGTGAACGACAGCAGTCCGAGGCTAAGTCCCGTGGCGATGCTGAAGGTGAGCGGCGTGGCGATCAGCGTCAAGAATGCGGGCACGGATTCGGTGTAGTCGTTCCACTTTACGGCCGCGACCGAGCCGCACATTAGCGCACCTACCAAAATCAGCGCCGGCGCCGTGGCGTACGAGGGAATGGCGGACACCAGCGGAGCACAAAACATCGCCGCGGCGAACAAGCCAGCCACCACGACGTTGCCCAATCCGGTGCGCGCGCCTGCCGCCACTCCCGCTGCGCTTTCGATATAGCTCGTCACCGTCGAAGTGCCCGTCAGCGCGCCGACAATGGTGCCAATCGCGTCGGCCAGCAGTGCGCGGCTGGCGCGCGGCAATTTGCCCTCCTTCAGAAAGCCGCCCTGCTCGCAGACGCCGACGAGCGTGCCCACGTTGTCGAAGAGATCGACGAAGAAGAACACGAAAACCAGCTCGCCGAGGCCCAGTTTCGCGGCCGAGCGCAAATCGAGCTTCAAAAATGTGCCCGACGGATGTGGCCACGAGAAAAGTTGATGTGGCCAGTGGCTGACGCCGAGTGGAATGCCGATCAGCGTGATGGCCACGATGCCGATGAGGATGGCGCTGCCAACGCGCTTGACCATGAGAATGGCGATCAGCAGGATTCCGACCGCCGCCAGAATCACTTGCGGATCGGAAGCTTTGCCAAAGGCCACGAACGTTGACGGATTCGCGACGATAATGTTCGCGTTGCGAAATCCGACGAAGGCGATAAACAGGCCGATGCCCGCAGCGGTGCCGTGTTTCAGACAATCGGGAATGCCGTTGACGATCTGCTCGCGAACGTTCGTTAGTGTAAGAGCCAGGAACAGAATGCCCGAGAGCAGGACGACGCCAAGGGCCGTCTGCCACGGGACACCACGGCCGATGACGATCGAGTACGTGAAATAGGCGTTGAGCGACATGCCCGGCGCCAGCGCGATGGGATAATTCGCCCAAAGGCCCATCACCAGCGTGGCGATCGCCGCCGAAATGCAGGTGGCGAAGAGGACGCCTTCGACCGGCATGCCGGCTTCGGAGAGGATGCGCGGGTTCACGACCACGACGTAAGCCATGGTCATGAACGTGGTCAGTCCGGCCAGCAGCTCGGTGCGGACCGTCGTCTTGTTCTCGCGAAGATGAAAAATGCGCTCGAGCAAGCCTGCGTCTCCCAAACAAAAGTGAGCCACTATAGGGTGCTCGCGGAATTGCGTCAACGAGAGAAGCGGAGCGGAAGCTCAAGTCGGCGGCTCGAGAATCGACGGCGCCGCGATCTGCCGAGATTACAGTCAGTCGTGGTTGGGTCGAGATCGTCGGAGCACAGATACGTCCGGCCCGCGCTCAGCGCTCAGCGCAGGCAGGAGTGCCTGTGCCGCTAAAAGCTGCCCCGATACCCCCCGGTTTCATTGTCGGATCGACTGTACGCCGATCCTTTGTTTTCATGGAGTTGCGCGAGTTTCTATTTGGATTCATTGTCGAGTAGAAATGGCTGGAAACGGGCGTGTTGGGTGCCGCGCGATCCGGAATTCTTCGTCGATCGTGACGGCCGGAACGGCAGTCGAGAACCGAAGGATCTGCCGCCATTTTTCGCGTTCTCCTTTCAGACCGGAACAGCCTTCGGGCGCTCAGGTAAACGCTAGCAGGTGGGAGGGCGGGTCGAGGAACTCGATCCCTGTGGACTTTGCGCGACCCGCGGCTAAATACCAAGAGGGCTCATTTCTTGCGCGGGATGAAAACGGGGACGGGAGGCGAGATTTTGTAAACCTTGGAGGTGTCACCTTGGTTGACGGCGATGCCTACACGGCCGCGCGAATCGATGTAAACGAGCGGCTGCCCCAGAGCGACGTCGCCGAAGGTTTTCTGAAACGGGAACGTGAATTGCTTCTGGTCGATTTTCAGGGTGACCTTGTCGCCGTAGGCGTAGCCCAGCGCCTTGAAGTCGGTTCCCTGAATATCCGTGATCAGGCTACCGAAGGGATCGTCGAGGCCGATGACTTCGCCAGTGATCCCCTTTTCCTCGACCGTCGCCGTTTTCGGCGTGAGCTTCACCAAGTTGTCGACGACGGGGCCGGCTTGGGTCCAGTCGTCACCCTCGGCGAGGTGCGCAGCGGTGGGCGAGAAAATGTCGCGGCCATGGAAGGTGGAGGAAATCTTATCGCCGATCATCCACGAGGTGTTGGTGATCTCGCGCGCGCCTTCGATGCCGTCACGATCCGCGACGGGACTGATGAGTCCGTTGTCGGGCAGCACGAAGTATTGCTCCTTTTTCGATTTCACGATCACGGCTTTGCGCGAAGTGCCCACCGTCGGATCGACAACAACCAGAAAAACGGTGTTCGCGGGATAGTACGGTGTGACGCCATAGAGAAAGCGTGCCCCCTCTTCGATCGAAAACGGCGTGACCTGATGCGTGATGTCCATGATCCGCGCGTCGGGTGCGATCGACAGCATCACCCCTTTGCAAATTGCGACGGCATCGTTGGCAGTGCCGAAATCCGTCATGAAGACGATCGTGGGCCGCGCGGTTTCTTCCTTGGCTTCTTCCTGATTCGAGCTGGAGTTGCAGCCGGCGAACGCGAGAGCAGTGAGTACGAGCGCGGCGAGGATCCTCAGGGTTTGGCGACTGCGGGATGATTGCATCTTGTGCTCCTCGTTAGTCGAAGTTGCATTTCTTAAGGCGCTGCAGCGAGCTACAGTTGAAAAACTCTATTCGCCGTCGCGTGATTCGCGCTGCGCGACGAGCAGCAGAATGATTCCGACGACCGCGAACATTCGGAACGCAGCATCCTGACCGTTCGAGCTTTTCGATTGCCACATCAGGAACCACTCGCCGCCAACGCTGAGAAACGCGATGAGCCACATGAGCAGGCTCAGTGTGAGCCCGGCGATCGCGACGCTCTTGGTTCGGTCGAATTCCGCGGCATGCGCGTTGAACGCGCGTAGCATTCGCGCCGCGCCCCACCAGCAGAGCAGCATCGTGAGAATCTCCCAGGCGATGATCGAGACGTAAAATGCAGTGTGCGCCGTGGGCGAATTGATGGCGCGCCACATGCCCTGATTGCCGGCGAACGTGGAGTCCATCATCAAGACATGGCGGACGAACTGATAGTTCGAATCGTAGTCCGTCAGGTTGTTGAAGACGACGAAGGTGTAGAAAATTGCCACGCCGAAGACGAGGGCGATTTTCGCCGCGCGGAGCATTATTCCGATCCCTCCACGGACGCCGCCTCGAACGCCCGGAAATACGCGACCAGCGAAGCCATCGCCGCCTGGTCGAGTTCGGGACTGCCTCCCATTTTCGCATTGGGATTTTTCGATTGGGGGTCGCGGACGTACGCGGCGAAAAAATCCGGCGAACTCGCGGCCATGGCCGCCAGCACGGTCCAGTTCACGCCGGATTTCATCCCGCCCTCACCGAGGCTGTTGTGGCAGCGGAAGCAGTTCTGCCGGGCGATCGTGTAACCGGCCTTCACGTCGGCGGTTCCGCTCCCGCGGCCGCGCGGGGAAATCGGGCCGAATACGTCTTTCTCGTTGCGGAAGTCGATCCGCACCACGCCCCATGGAATTTGCGGCTCGTCGGAAAATTGCGAGGCGTGGCCGCGCGGGCGGAACGCGGCATGGGAGATCAAATACGGGCCGTGGTCGAATCCATCGGCCTTGGCCCATTCCGCGGGCGATTTGCCGTTATATTCGAGGACGAGAATCGGATCGTGCGTGGCGAGATATCGATGAGAATAGTTCGCGCGATATTTGTCGTCACAAATGGCCACGGCCATTCTCGAGCCGGGGGCCGCAAATTCGCGAACCAGCGTCTTGAGCGGCACGCCGCGCACTTTCGACGGGACGGTGAAGCTGCCGTCCCTCCCATCGACAGCGAACGGCTGAGAAACGGCCAGCAGATCGTCGCGCGACAGGAAACGCGTCTGTCCGTTCGCGATTCCGGCGAGGTCGCCGCCGATTTCCAAATCGGTGGGCGACGTTCGCGTGGCGTGCAACTTCGCCACGAGCGATTGCGATTGCGCGCGGCCGATCGGCGCGGCGCCCAGCGAAACGGATGTTGCGACCAGAATTGCGGCGACTCGAGTGGCTCGCACGAAGCACATGGTAGCAGAAAGGCGCCCTCCTAAAAGCGGCCGCTACATTACCGGCGGCGGTTCGCATGAGCCGCGGCGGGGATTGGGTTGTGTTAGAGTGGCGTGCTTGTAGTGAAATTCTGGGAGGGAGCACGGAAATCGCATCAAGCACACCGATGGCCGCTGAACACCACGGGCGACTCACAAAACTTGGCTACACGCTGCCGGCATCGCCTAAGGCCGGCGGAAATTACGTGCCGGCGAAGACGATCGGTCGGATGGTGTACCTCGCAGGCGTCATCTCCATTGAAAACGGCGGCGTGATTACCGGCACGGTGGGCGCGGGACGAACAGTCGAGGAAGGCTACGCCGCGGCGCGGGCTTGTGCGCTGACGCAGCTGGCCGTGCTGAAGGAGCATCTCGGGTCGCTCGACGCGGTGAAACAGATCGTCAGCGTGAACGGGTACGTGAACGCGGTGCCGGGGTTTGAGGATTCGCCGCAGGTGATCAATGGCGCCTCGGATCTGTTCATCGAGATTTTCGGCGATGCGGGGCGGCACGTGCGGGCGGCTGTGGGAGTGGCGGCGCTGCCCAAGAATGCGCTGGTGGAGCTGCAGATGACCGTGGAGATCGAGGGCTGAGCCCTGTGGCCGAGCATCAGCTTTTCGCCGAGCCGATTCATTCGCGCTGGAATCGAGATTTGCAGCCGCGGTTGCACATCGCCCCCGGCGATACGGTCCATATGGAGTGCCAGGATGCGAGCGGCTTGCAGGTTCGCCCGGGCATGACCATCGCCCAATACCAGACGATCAATCGCGACCGCATCCATGCTCTCACCGGGCCGATTTTCATCGATGGCGCAGAGCCTGGCGATGTGCTGGAAGTCGACATTCTCGAGGTAGCGCACCGCGGCTGGGGCTGGACGAGCATCATTTCGGGCCTCGGTTTCCTGCGCGAGCGGTTTTCGACGCCGTACCTTTTTCACTGGAAGCTGGAGGGCGACGAAAGCCGATCGCTGGCACCGGCCGTCGTTCCGCTGCGTCCGTTTTGCGGCGTAATGGGCGTGGCTCCCGCCGAGCCGGGCGAATTTCGCACGCGTCCGCCGGGGATTTTCGGCGGGAACATGGACGTGCGCGATCTGTGCAGCGGAGCGCGGCTTTACCTGCCGGTGCTGAATCGCGGGGCGCTGTTTTCAGCCGGCGACGCGCACGCGGCGCAGGGCGACGGCGAAGTCTGCATCAACGGGATCGAATGCCCGTCGGACGTTACGCTGCGATTTCGGCTGCACCGGCGCCAACCGCTGGTCGCGCCGATTGCGGATTCACCCGCGGGTCGCGAACGATTTGCGGAGTCGGGAGCCTGGATCGTGGTCGAATCGTCGTCCGACGCCGCCGCTGCGGCGCGCGCAGCCACATGGCGCATGATCGATTTGCTGACGTCGCGCTGGGATTTCGCGGATGTGGATGCGTATGTGCTCTGCAGCGCGGTGATGAACCTGCATTTTGCCCAAGTGGTGAACGACCCAATGTTCACGGTTACGGCGTCCGTTCCCAAGGGCGTACTGCCCGCGCGCCAGCTCTTTTGAAAGGCCTAATTGGGTGGGCGCAGCCGGCGAGCGGTGCCTCCGTTTCATAAGGTTTTCGTAAAATTCAAAATTGAAATTTCTGATCGAGACCAGAGAAAATATCTATTGTTTTCCTCAGGAGATTTAGTCTAGCCTCGCACCATAATTTTTTGCAGGCAGTACTCGGACAACACAATCGGCACCGCTGAAGGGCTCCGCCGCTCTTAGGTTTGGTTTTGGGCCGCGGCACCTGCGGAGGTGTTTTTTTATTTTTAGGGGGCTATGTTAACCAGGAGACTTTACTCGATGACGAAGCGAATTGGCTTTTCGTTTTTGTTGGTCGCGTCGCTCCTCTGCCTGCTCACGTTCGCAAATTCAACTCAGGCCCAGCAAACCCTCGGCGGCATTACGGGCTCGGTCACCGACGCCTCCGGCGCGGCCCTGCCTGACACAACGGTCACTCTCGTTGGCGATCAGACCACCCTCACACGCACGCAGAAAACCGACGCCACCGGCGTCTACACGTTTGTGAACCTGCCGATTGGCAGCTATACGCTGACGTTTACGCACGCGTCCTTTGAGACGCAGAAAATTCCGTCGATCACCGTGCAATCCAACCGAACTGTCACAGTGAACGCAGCGCTGAGCGTCGGCGCCGTGAGCACCACGGTGACCGTCGAAGAGACGCCGTTGATCAACGCAGTGGACACGACGAACGGCTACGTTCTCGATAAAGTGCAGATGGAATCGGTGCCTCTGCCCACGGGAAGTTTCACAGGGCTCGCGATTCTTTCGCCCGGAATTAACGCCGAACTCCCCAGCGGCACAGGCGTCAATACGGGATTGGGGAACCAGGCGATCTGGGCGAATGGTCAGCGCGATACGAGCAACACGTTCCTGCTGAACGGCGTGGATGCGAGCAATCTGTTTAACGGCAAGAGCACGAGTTCGGTGGCGTCGGCGCGCGTCGTAAACAACACCGGAATCGGCGGCGCAGCGAGTATCTCCAGCACCACGGCTGAGCCTATCCAGACAACGGCGTCGCCTTATTTGTCGATCGGCGAAGCACTTCCCTCCCCACCTCCGGAAACGATCCAGGAATTTCGGACCAACACTTCGATGTACGGTGCCGAGCAAGGTTCCACCAGTGGCGCGCATATCGATATGAGCACGACTTCAGGGACGAATGAAATTCACGGTAGCGCGTATCTTCACCGCGGCACCAACTGGTTGAATGCCGATCCTTATTTCTACAAGCTCAACGGCAATATTCCCGAAGACGCCAAGAATCCCGGACTGCACCGCGAAGTTCCGGGCGGGGAGGTGGGCTTCCCGATCATCAAGAACAAGCTCTTCATGTTCGTCTCCTATCAGCACGTGCACGATTCCGATCAGGAGATTGGAAGCTCGCGATTTGCCGCGCCCGGCCTGCTGACAAATGACCGGAGCCCGGCAGGTTTGGCTGCGGCCAATAACGGTAATTTCGCTGCGGATGTGAATCCCGCAGTAGGAACGGCAGCGGGCGACATTAACCCGATCGCCTACGGCCTGCTGAACTATAAAACGCCGAACGGCCAGTACCTGTTCCCCTCCGCGGGCTCGTTTGTCCCAACACTCAGTTTCCCGGAAAACACATTTACGCTTGGCACCGCATATTTTCTTGCGAACCAAGCCGCCGGCAACCTGGACTTCATCGCGACGTCCAAAGATACATTGGCCTTGAAGTACTACTATCAGCACGATCCCAGCATCGCCCCGTACGCCTATTCGGGCGTGCCAGGTTTCACCCAGAATCTCGATGCCGGCAGCCAGGTCGCTTCAATCACGAACACCCAGACACTAACTCCGAACTTCAACGTGGAAGAAGTGTTCGGCTTCATACGCGAGAAGGTTTACAGCACGATCCAGCAACCGTTCTCACCCCAATCCTTTTCCACGTATCTCCAGAACCTCCTCACGAGCCAGGATATTCCGTTCGCACCGGGCGACACGCTGATCGATACCTTCGGTTCCACATTTTTCCCGGGCATGTCCATAGTGGACGACTACGGAAATTCCGCAGCGTACAATACAAATGAAGTTTTCAACGCGGCGACCAATATCGGCGAGGGCTCCAACTCCCAAGGCGCCTTCACCGGAATTTTTCAGAATCGCTTTCAGCCCTCGGCTCAAGCGATCTGGCTCAAGGGCAGGCATACCATCAGCTTCGGCGGCAGCTTTTCTTATACCCAGCTGAACGCTCGCGACGAGCGAACCGACAAAGGCGTAATCGGTTTCACGGATTTCTCGCAGTTTCTTTTGGGTGCACCCATCACGTATTCAGCGGATGGATTCATCACCACGAATTTCTTGAACGGCAACGCGAATCGTCATTACCGAAGTAATGAGACCGGCGAGTACATCTCGGACAAGTTTCAAATCCGCACGAATCTCAGCGTAAGCCTCGGCCTGCGCTTTGATTATCACGGCGGATTTACGGAGAAAAACGGCGAGCTGTTTAACTTCGATCCGAGCCGCTATGTCTTCTGCCCGGATGCAATCGTCGAAGCCGGTTGCCCCGATCCCGGAGGCATCGGCGTCGACGCGGATGGCAATCCGGAAAACGGCTTCATCATCGCCGGCAACAACAAGCTGTTTCCCACGAAGGGTGTCAGCGATTCCACACTCACGGGCCGCCAATGGGGCTTTGCACCTCGGGTCGGCATCGCGTGGAGCCCCAAGATGTTCGACAACAAAATCGTCGTCCGCGCCGGATGGGGCCTCTACTACGACCGCGGCGAATTGTTCACCTATCTCTCGCCCGGTTTCGCCGCCGGCGTGATTGCAGGCGGTCCGTTCGGCGTGGCGCAATCGCCTCCATACGTCAACGAGACGCAGTGCAGTACATTCGCATACACGAATTGCACGTTCGAAGAACCGTTTGGCTCTACTCCGCCCGTCGCACCGACGGGTAACCCCGCCCTGCTAAATTTGCCGGACACGGCGGCGATTGAGTCCGGCATACCGCTGTTCTCATTCGCCGTGTACGATCGCAAGAACAAGCTGCCCTACACCATGAATCAAACGCTCGATGTTCAATGGCAACCGCGCAACGACCTTGCCATCGATATCGGGTATGTGGGGAACCTTGGACGCCACGAAGTGATTCCGATTCCGTTCAATCAGGCCCGCATCGCTTCGCCGGGCAACCCGCTTTGCGGTCCCGCGCCGGTTTGCGCCGATCCGGCAAACGCGTTAGCGCCCCAGCCTTACACATACGGCTACGCTATCGTCGACGCACCAGGATCGTTCACAACCATCAACCTGCCCAACGGTACGCCGTATCAGAACACCTTTGAGGGGGGCAACGTCGACCTTCGCGTTCCGTACATCGGCTATTCATCGGAGTCGGAGTCGTATGAAGCCGAAGGTATTTCGGCTTACAACGCGCTGCAGGCGCACGTTGAGAAGCGCATGAGCCACGGTTTGCAGATCGGCGCCTCGTACACCTATTCGCATTCGCTGGACGAACAGAGCGCCCTCGGCCTTTTCTACAACGGCAACAACCCGGACAATGTGAAGTCAGCCTACGGCAACTCGGACTTCGACCGGACGCACGTGGTCAACTTTACATACCGATATCAGCTGCCGAGTTTCTACGGTGAGAACACCGTGAAGGGGAGGTTCACGGACGGCTGGGCCGTTTCCGGATTGACGGTCATCCAAAGCGGTCAGCCGTACAGCGTCATCGATTATACCGGCGCAGTGGGAAGCATCTTCTACGGCGTTAACGACGGGATCATCAATCCGATCGTGCCACTGGCGCCCGGCTGCACTCCGAAATCGGCGGTCAGCGGCTCGAACGGCGTTTTCACACCCGCACTGAATGCCGATTGCTTCACGCTTCCCCTACTGGCGCCGGGCGCGACGGTTGATGGACAGGTCGGGGCGATTCCGTCGAACGATCCCTATGAGACGAATTTCATTTCCCAGAAGGAACGCAACATCTTCCGCCAGCCCTGGCAGAAGCGCGCGGACGTATCGATCATCAAGACCACACGTGTGAACGACCGCGTCGCAGTCCGTTATTCGTTCGACATATTCAACGTGTTCAACACTCCGAGTTTTGATATTCCGGTCGACAACGTCGACCAAAATATCAATTTCCAGGGCACACCCTACGTGGGCCAACCATCTTCTTCGAATCCGTGCGACACGACGTTCACCGATCTGTATGTCTGCCCAAGCCTGAGCGGTTTGGGCATTACGAACAAAACGATCGGAAGCTCGCGGCAAATCCAGATGTCGCTCAGCGTGACGTTCTAATCCCAACCTCGACTCACGAAAAAGGGGGGGACAGCGCAACTGCCGTCCCCCCTTTTTTGTTGGCGTTGAGCTGCGCCAGCAAGTTCGAATCTAGGAAGCGCTTACGGTCACTGACAGTATCTCCGGCGGCGCAATGCTGTATTGGCGCTGCAAATCTTCCGCCGAATGGAACTCCTTTCCGATCACGTGGCGGGCGGGAAATCGAAAACTGATGGCCGGCAGCGCGAAGGGATACGGATGGAGCGCGAAATGCCTCGTGCCGATCGATCGCACCTCCACTCGCGCGTAACCGCCGCTACGCAGCGGAAGCGGGTGCAACAGGTTCGACGGTTGGGAAAAATCCACGCATGCGAGCAGCGAAAGATTATCCGTGGCCTGCAGCAGGCGGAAGTGATCGAGAATGGCTGTTTCGGTTCGCAATTCCGGCGCGATCTGGGAATCGGCCACAATTCTCTGCATCAGCGACGCCTGAAACTCTTTTTGCACAGCGAGAAATTCGTCGAGCAGCGGCAGATCGGCGGGCGCGATCGTCGAGCGATCAGCGTGGTCGGTCAGCAGGCTGTAGGTATGCATCGAAACCAGGATTGCCGCGTACGCGTCTTCCTCCGCAATCAACCGCAGGGCTCGATCGCGCACCGCGAGATAGTCGCCGAGGTCGATTTCTTCGAATGCGGAGTACTTCCCCACCAGCTCGACCGAGAACGCGCTCGGTTTTCCCTGCCGCGTGATTTGCGGCATGGCGTCGCGCGCGGTCCAGCCGTCGTCATGCCGCGCGATACCCTTCAACACGTGCGCGCGCGGCTCGGGCGGCAAGAACATTTCGTTCCCCCACCGTTCCGCAAACGTACCCGCCAACCGCGCGTGATCAGGATGCGTGACCAGCCACCAACCAGTCTCCGTTTCCAGGCGAAGCATCGTTCTCGTTCCTCACAGGGATGTAACGCTACTCAGTTTCCGGCGCGAGCGCCGATTCGTGCCAGCGATGCAGGAAATGCCATTCCAGAAACGTCACGACGAAAAAGAAGCTGAACCCCAGCACCACCGAGGCGAGCACCAGCGCGAATAGATAGTCGGTCTGAAGCTGCGTGGATGCGTACAGGATCGAATAGCCCAAGCCGCCCTCGCCCACGCGGCTTGATCCGGCAAACAGTTCACCGGTGATCGCGCCGATCACAGCGATGCCGCTGGCGATGCGAATCCCCACGAAGAGCGACGGCACCGCGTGGGGCAGCCGCAATTTTAGAAGCATCTGGGCCGGAGAAGCGTTGTGCATCAGAAAAAGATTCACGAGGTTTTCGTCCACGCTGATTAGGCCCTGCGTAGTATTCGCGATGATCGGCGCGAGCGAAATGATGAAGGCGATGAACGTGACAGCCGCCGTGCCGGCGCCCACCCACATCAGGATCAGCGGAGCAATCGCCAGAATCGGCACCGTCTGCAAAAGAATCGTGTACGGGTAAAGCATCGTGCGCACCCAGCGCGACTGCGCGAAGACAAGCGCGATCAGCACACCGACGATGATGCTGGCGATCAACCCGCCGAGAGATTCCTCCGCCGTAATCGCCAGCGACATCAGCAGCGACGGAAATCGCGCGACCACTGCCTGGGCCACCGCCCACGGCGAAGGTAACATGAACGGCTGCACGTGGAAGATCCACAAAATGAGCTGCCAGATGAGCAGCAGCGCCCCGAAGACGGCCAGGGCGTTCGCGGCGGCAATGAGGCGTTTTCTCATCAGCGTTTCAACGCCTCGCGCAGGGAATGCGAAACCTGCGTCGCGAGACTGTCGAATTCGCGCGACTCGTGCAGGTCAGCCGTGCGCGGAAACGGCAGCTCGACCGGGAAAATCGCGTGGATACGGCCAGGATTCGGCTTCAGCACGATAATCCGCGTCGAGAGAAACACCGCTTCGGCGACCGAATGCGTGACGAACACGGCCGTCCATCCCTGTTCTGCACGCAGGCGCAGCAATTCCTCATTCAGCCGGTCGCGAGTCATTTCATCCAGTGCGGCGAAGGGCTCGTCCATCAGCAGCAGCCGCGGATTGGTAGCCAGCGCGCGGGCAATCGACGCCCGCATCTTCATTCCGCCGGAAAGCTCCCGAGGATACGCGTCGGCCACGTCGTCGAGTCCGACCAAATCGAGCAACGTGGCCGCCTTTTTCTTGCGCACTTCGGTGGCGGCATGTTCGAGCTCTAACCCGAGGCCCACATTCTCACGCACGCTGCGCCACGGGAGCAGCGTCGCATCCTGAAATATGAACGAAATCGTCTCCCGCGCATCTTTCGGCGTCATGCCGTCGATGCGGATCGTACCGCTGCTGGCCGGTGTCAGGCCCGAAATCAACTTCAGCACGGTGGATTTACCGCAGCCGCTCGGCCCGATGAAGCTGACGAACTCACCCTTCTCGATGGTCAAATCAATCCCACTCAGCACCAGCCGCCCCGTGCCGTAGCTCTTCACCACCGCGTCGAATTCGATTTGCGGGACGTTCGAAGCGGCCGTCAAGCGCTCGCCTCACTCACCGGCAGGTAGAGTGCCGAAGGATGTTCATTCGAGTGATGCACGATCTGCGTCGAGCGGCGCCAGTCCCACGAAGTGGCGCGCGCCGAAGGCACATTGCTGCCCGGATTGCGGTCGTAAAGCGGAAACGCGCTGCTGGCGATTTCTAGCCGGATGCGGTCGCTAGCTGCGAACGAGCACGATGTGGGCTCGAGATCGAATTGCCAGCGATGGATTTTGTCCGCGGCGTAACCGGATTTCGCGAAAAGAAAACTAGATCGCGCGATGCCGATGCAGATGAACTCAGCGGCGCCGCTCGGGCGCACACGAACGAGCTTGGCAGTGAAATCCGTGTTCACCGCCGATGTGGAGCAATAGAGCGAAACGCGAGGCGCGCCGAAAATTACGAGCGGCTTGGTGAGAGGCGTGGTCGTGTAAACGAGAACGTTGTTGCCAAGCTCCAGCGGGGCCTGATCGTACGGTCCGCTCGGCGTGGCAGCTCCGCCCGGCGCGAGCACCGGCACCTCCGGATCGTAAATAAAGATATCGTTCGGCTCTTCGTCGTTGGGCACATCGGCGGTCAGTTCCCCGTCGCCCTTTCGCGAGTTCGCTCGGCCCGCGCTGTGCAGGAACAGGACGTGATTCGCCTCGAGCGGAAACTCTGCGGCCTGGTGCCAGCGATTTTCGCCCAGCGCGAAATGCCGGATGCGGGGCTCGCGCGCAAAATCTCCCGAGTCCTTCAGCCAGTGATTGAACCAGCGCAGCAGAATCGCATCGGTGTCGAGATTCGCATCCGGGCCAAAATCTGCGCCTCCAACGCGATCGCCCCACGGAATGTGCTGCCACGGCCCGGCAACCAGAAACTGATTGTTGCGCGCCACCGGGCCGCCCGCGCGCAGCGTGAGCGCAAGGAATCCGTCGATGCTCCCCTTCAAGTACGTGTCGTACCAACCGGAAATATGCAGCGCCGGGACGCGGATGCGATCGAATTTCTGACTGATATCGAGCGCGGTCCAATATTCGCCTGGCTCGGAATGATCGAACCAGTCGAGCACGTACGACGGCAGCCCTTCGCCGTGCAGCGCCGGATGATCGCGAAACGGCAGCACGTTCGATTGCGCTGGAAGATTCGCCCACGCCTGCTCGAGCCGGTCGCTCGCGTCGCGCAGTTTGCCGCGCCGCGCGTCAGCCTTCAGCATTTGCAAACCCCAGCCGAGCGACGACGCCAGCCGCAAAGCGCCCTGATGATAAAACCAGCCGTGATAGAGGTCGTGCGCCGTCATACCCGGCGCGATGCAGACAAGGCCGTCCGGCTGTTCGGCGGCGGCAAGCAGCTGCGTGGCGCCCTGATAGGAAAATCCGTACATGCCGATGCTGCCGTTTGATTCCGGGCGCATGCTCAGCCAAGCGATCGTTTCGGCGCCATCGCGCGCCTCGTGGCGGAAGGGATAAAAATCGCCTTCCGACTCGCCGCGCCCGCGAACGTCCTGAATCACCACGTTGTAACCGCGGCTCGCAAACCAGGCGGGATGCGCGTAGGTGACTGTCGAGGCGATATCTCGCCCGTAGGGCTGCCGCATCAGCAGCGTTGGGTTGGGGCCGAGCCCATAGGGATAATAATGATCGGAGACGAGGTGAACGCCGTCGGACATGCGGCATCGCACGCCGCGTTCGAGCGAAACGCCGCTGCCGAGGTTCATCAAAGCGGGTTTGTCGTCAGACGGCGGCATTTGGATTTGAATTCCGGCGCCTGCAAGCCAGCCTCGCTGGCCGCAGCGCGGCGGTACATAAGAACCTAGGGTGCAAAGCGGAGCATCGCCTCAAGCGCCGCGGCGAGCTTTGTCGAAGCCTGATCGATCCAGCGCGCGCCTTTTTCTGCCGTCGCAGGCCGCGGATCGCCGAGCACGCCGCTGGCGGCCACGTCCCGCGTAAGCCAAGCGAAAGTCGCCGGCGCATTTTCGGGCATCAGCAATTCCGGCTTGTCGATATGCGCGATGTAAGTTGAGGTGTACGCGCTGCGGTCGACCAGCTCCGGCACAGAAGCCAGCAGAAGCGCCGTCTCGACTTCGCCCGCGTGAAATCCCCAGGTGCGCTCCTGCGGCGACAGGCCCTCATACTGAGTTCCCAACGAGCCGTGCACCGCAAACGTGCGCAGCCCGAATTCGGCCCGCAGGTCGCGCGCCATCACGTCCACGAGCGATGTATTGCCTCCATGCGTGTTGTAGAGCGCGAGCTTGCGAAACCCGGCGCTGGCGACGCTCGACCCGAGATCGCGGACCACAGCCATGAACGTGGACGAGCTCACCGAAAGCGTTCCCGGATATCCAATGTGCTCGTTGCTTTTCCCGTAGTGCACTGGAGGCAGGGCATACACCGGCGCATCGGCCGGAAGCTTGGCGAGCGCATGGCCGAGCATCAGATTGTTGATCAGCGTGTCCGTGGCCAGCGGCAGATGATGGCCGTGCTGCTCAATGGCCGCGGTGGGCAGCACGAGCAGGGTCTTGTCGCGCGGGAGAGCGTCCACCTGCTTCCAGGTGAGATAAGCGAAATGGCGGCTGTCCGGGATCCAGGTTTTCATTTCGCGAGCGCCGCCGGTCTGAAGGTGGTCATTTTTCCCGGATTCAGAAGTCCTTTCGGGTCGTAGCGCTGCTTGGCCAGCAGTTGCACGTTGTCGGCGCGATAGCGGCCGCCGCCTTCCACATTATTTACGTGTGGATTTGCCACGAAGACGCCAATTTCGCGGCAGTAGTCGATCATTTCGTTTAGGCGCTGCTCCGTCGTGTAATAAACCAGTGGAATCGCGCCGGGAATGATTCGCCCGTCGCCCGCTTTCCAGAATTCCATGTGGAATAGGATTTCTTTGCCGAAGCGTTCCTTCAGCCGGCGCATCTGGTCGCGCACGTTCGCCGGATCGAATGCGCACTGTAAATACGTGTACGCTTCGTCAGCGCCGATGGCCCAGAGCGTCGTATGGTTCCAGGTGTAATCGGAAAGCAGTGGTCGGGCGCGCAGCCCAAGATAGGGTCCGGAATAGGTAATTTCTCCGCCGGCCTCGCCTGCGGCTGATTCGAGTGCGGCGCATTGGTCGGTGGCGATCAGGAAAAAGATCAGTGACTTGCCTTCGCGCGTACATTGCTTCACGGGCGCGAAAAATGACGGAATCGGCCACTCGAACGTCGTGACCAGGCGTTTCGTCCATTCGCTGCTGCCCGCGACGCGCTCGCTGAAATCGAAAGCTCCATCGAACGTGTCGAACGCGATCGCGCACTGCGACCATTCCACAGCCGGAGCGAGCGCCAGCCAGATGCGCGTGGCGATTCCGTTCGTACCCCAGGCGTGCAAAATATCGTGCACCGCATCGCCCTCGTGCATCACGATGCGCGGCTCGGCCTCCATGGTCACAGCTTCGATGGCGCGCACCGTCTGATAATCGCGCAGGTTTCCGTGCGCGATCGAGCCGATGCCGCCTGAGCCTCCGCCCAGAAATCCGCCGAGCGATGCTTTGACGATCGTCGAGGGGTAGCAGCGCAGCTCCCATCCGGCCGCCCTCGCCTGATTTTCCAGCGCGCCCAGCCGCACGCCGGGCTCGCAAACCGCGACGCCATCGGCCGAGATCGATTCGATGCGATCCATCCGCGCCAGATCAAGCACCACGCCGCCATGCAGCGGCACCGCCTGGCCGTAATTGCCCGTGCCGGCGCCGCGCGCGGTGACCGGTATTTCGCGCGCGTGGCAATAGCGCAACACGTCCTGCACTTCGGCTGCGCTCAGAGGCTGCACCACGAGATCGCCTACTTTGCCGTCAAGCTGCGCTCGCAGCACCGGCGAATACCAGTAAAAATCCTTTGAAAGCTGTTCGACCGTCTGCGGATGCGTAATCACTCGCGACGGATCGCCAAGAAGAGCTGCGATCGCGTCGGCATGGCCAGAATTCGGGGAGTTAGCACTCATAGGCCGGGCCGCGGTCACGATCCCTTTCCGTTTTTCTTTGCGTTGAACTTCGAACTCGACTTTGAGCTGCTCCAGGACTTGAACGCCTTCTGCATGCGTGGATCGTCGAACAGCGTATTGCACAGTTCTCGCTGAAAGGGCCCCTCAACGAAGCAACTCATGTCGGAGCGCCGCGCGACCTCCTTCGCGGAAATATGAATCTGCTGTGTGTAGCGATTCGCGTCCTCGATAGTGGCCCCGAAAATCACGCGGTCGAGCTTCGCCCACAGCGCATTCGACATGCACATCGGGCACGGCTCGCACGTGGAATACATCGAATAGCCGGCCAGCGACGGCCGCTTTAGCTTCTGGCAAGCCAGCCGCACCGTCCGTGTTTCAGCGTGCGAGCTCGGATCGTGCTCGCGCATGACCGCATTCGTGGCGCGCATCAGCTCTTTTCCGGATTGCGTTTCGACGATCAGCGCGCCGAATGGCGAAGGGAAGCCGGTTTCGAAAGTCCTCGCGGTGAAGTGGACGAGGTCGCGCATGCGCTGCTCGTCGAGTAAAATGTCTTTGGACGGCGACGTTTTGGGGCGCGCCATGACGGATCGTAGCACACGCCTCTAAACCGATACAGCCCGAAAATGCAGCAAAACAGGCCCGGGCAGGGGCTACCCCACCGCTTGCGAGCATGCTAATCTGCTTCATGCTGCGCGGACGAATCCCTCGGCTGCTCCCACATTTGCTCGCCATTTTCATCGCGTTCTTCGTCTGCGGATGCCATCACGCACCCGGCGGCGATAGCGGCCTCACGAAAATCATTCTGCAAGCCGACTGGTACCCGCAGCCCGAACACGGCGGCTTCTACACCGCCATTGCCAAGGGCCTCTACGTCAACGAAGGCCTCGACGTCAGCATCCAGCCAGGCGGCCCCTACGTCTCGGTCGAAAAACAGGTATCCTCCGGCGCCGCGCAGTTCGGAATGAGCTCCACGGATAAGATTTACGAATCCATCGCCGACGGCCAGCCGCTGATCGCCGTCGCGGCGACGATGCAGCACGATCCGCAAGGAATCATGGTGCGAAAGGATTCGCCGATCCGGAGCTTCGCAGACCTCAACGGCCACACCGTCGCCATCAAAACCGGCTCGACCTGGTGGGAATTCATCGTCAAGCGCTATCAGCTCACCAGCGTGCATGAAGTGCCAGCAATGATGAACGTCGCGAATTTCGTAGCCGATCCGAATTACGTTCAGCAGGCGTTCGCCACCTCCGAACCTTTTTTCGCGAAGCAAGCAGGGATCGACACGCGCGTCCTGCTCACGAGCGACGCGGGGTACAATCCCTATCGCGTCATGTTCACTACGCGTGATTTCGTCGCGCAGCAACCGGATATCGTCGCGAGATTCGTCCGCGCTTCGATTGCCGGATGGCGCGACTATCTAGCGGACCCAACCGCGGCTCACGCTATGATCGCCAAGCTGAATCCGGCCCTGAATCCGCAGTGGATGGATTTCACCTGGCACGCGCTGCGCGACGGACACTTCGTCGCGGGCGACGATCCCGGCGGCGGCGAGCTCGGCCAGATGAACGCCGAGCGCTGGACAACCATGTATCAGCAGCTCATCGATCTAAAAGTGATCGACAAGCCGTTCGATCCGACGATGGCCTACACATTGCAATTCGTCGGTGCGAAATAAAATGGGAGCGCGCGCCTTCCATTGCCAGCGCTGAAATGGTAGCCGCGTGAAAGGCGCATGTAAGCCAAAAAGGACTTAGGCCAGTATTCGTGAGGAGCACTGTGGATCTCCTGATCAGCGGCGGCACGGTCGTCACCATGGACCCCGAGCGCCGTGTCATCGAAGATGGCGCCATCGCCGTCGAAGGCGACACGATCGCCGCCATCGGCACGCGCGCCGAGCTCGAAGCCAAAATCCGCGCCGCAAAAACGATCGACGCCCGCGGCGGCATCCTGATGCCCGGCATGATCAACGGGCACATGCATGCCGCCATGAGCCTCTTCCGCGGCGTCGCCGAAGACCACTCGCTCGACGACTGGCTCCAGCGCTACATTTTCCCGGCCGAGGCCCGCAACGTAACGGAGGATTTCGTCTTCTGGGGCACGCGCCTCGGCGTCCTCGAGATGCTCCGCGGCGGTGTCACCTGCTTCGCGGACATGTACTATTTCGAGGACGTGGCCGCGCAGGTCACCAAAGAAGCCGGCATGCGCGCCGTTCTCGGCGAAACCATCCTCGACTTCCCCGCACCGGACAACAAAACCCCGGCCGCCGCTCTCGCGTACTGCGAAAAATTCATCGACAAATGGAAAAACGATCCGCTGATCACGCCCGCCGTCGCCCCCCATTCGATCTACACGCTTTCGACCGACAATTTAAAAAAGACAGCTGAGCTGGCCCGCCGCAAAGGTGCTCCGATTCTGATGCACATTGCCGAAGCGCCCTTCGAAAGCGAGATGAGCCGCGCGAAATACGGCGGCTCGCCGGTGCACTATCTCGAAACCATCGGCTTCCTCGGCCCGGAAGTCGTCGGCGCTCACTGCGTCTGGGTCGACGCCGGAGACATCAGCACCATGCTCAAGCGCGGGGTAGGTGCGGTGCACAATCCGTCGAGCAACATGAAGCTGGCCTCCGGCGTTATGCCCGTGGTCGAGCTGCTCACAGCCGGCGTCCCGGTCGGCCTCGCCACCGACAGCGCCGCCAGCAACAATAACCAGGACCTCTTCCAGGAAATGAACATCGCCGCCAAGCTCCAAAAAGTGACGCGCATGGATCCCCGAGCGCTCCCCGCCTGGCAAGTCGTCGAGATGGCCACCATCGGCGGCGCCCGCGCGCTCCATCTGGACGAAAAAATCGGTTCGCTCGAAATCGGCAAGCAAGCCGACATCGTGCTGATCGGCACAGGCGCCACGCATTCCACGCCGATGTACAACGTCTACTCGCAGCTCGTCTACGCGCTGAACGCCCACGACGTACTCACGGTCGTGATCGCCGGGAAAGTAGTGATGGAAGTCCGCGTCATGTACACCCTGGACAAACCCGCCATCCTGGCCAAAGCCCACGAATACCAGCGCAAAGTAGCGGCCTCGCTCATTGAGCCCCCGCCCGTTTAACGGATCTGCCGGAGCCGTGGACTCAGGTTCAGCTTTTCAATACAAACCCTCAGCGAAGCGCAGCGGCACCGCAGCAGGTGCTCGAGCAGCGTCCTCAGCTTGAGCGATCGCTCGATACTCCGCTCGACTTCCTCCAGTTTCCGCCCAGTGAGTTTTCTCCAGCGCGGGCCCACGGGCACGTCGTCGCGCAGCCCGCTCAGGAAAATGGAAATCTCCGGCAGACTGAATCCCATCGTCGCCGCAAAGCGGATCAGCAGCACCCGGTGCACGATGTCCTCGGAGTATCGCCGTTGCCCGCCAACGCGGTGCGGTTGATCGAGCAGCCCCAAGCGTTCGTAGTAGCGAATGGCCGAGGCATTCAGGCCCGTGCGCCTCGCGAGCACTCCAATCTTCATACTGCCTCCCGGCTTGGTCCCTACAATCCCTTGACTTAAAGTCGGCTTTAAGTTCTAGCATCTTGACGGCAGCAGGTAAACCGAAAAGGAGGAAATCGATGAAGCATCAATTTCTCACCACACTCAGGAACTACGGAATCGCAGGAGTCGCGGCCATATTCATGACCATGGTCGGGAGCGCGAAACCCGCTCCAGCGCAAAAAGAGCCGGCTGAAGCCGCCGGAGGCCAGTCAACGCCCGGCACGTTCTTCTGTAATGCGACAGCCCTGAATTCCAGCGAGACTGCCTTCCACCAACGCCTCACCGAAAGGCTGATCGCGTCGCGAAACGCAGTGGTCGAGCTGCCCAAAGGTTACGAGTTTCAGTACAGTCCCGCGCAGATCTCCGTCGCCGATGTGGCTCAGTGGGTCGTCGCCGAAGAAAAGTGCTGCCCGTTTTTCAATTTTCACATCGACCTCGAAAAGCAGGGTACCCTCGTGTGCTTGGGTCTCACGGGCGCGGAAGGCATCAAGCAATTCATCCGCTCCGAATTCCAGATCCCGGAGCAAAAATAGCCATGCCATCGGTCTGATCGCCTGGTTTGCGGTGTGAATTCCGGCGGGGCGCGGTTCCTGCGCCCCGGCCGCTCTCGCGCTCTTTCTCCGCAGCCGAATCGCCTGATAGGGATATACTAGCCGCTATTTTTCCACCGTAAATGGAGCCGGGATGCACCGATTCGTCGGAATTCTGGGCATACTGTTCGTTCTCGCGCTCGCGTACCTGATGTCGAACAACCGCCGCGCGATCCGCCCCAAGATCATCGCCTGGGGCCTCGGTCTGCAAATCGTGCTCGCGTTCCTGGTGATGCGGTGGACCATCGGCCAAAACGTCTTCGCCAAGCTCGGCCACGGCGCCGAATGGCTGCTCGATTTTTCCTACTACGGTTCGTCGTTCATCTTCGGCGAGCTCGGCATGAAAAATTCCCCACGCGGATTCATCTTCGCCTTCCAGGCCCTCCCCATCATCATTTTCATCGCCGCGTTCTTCGCACTGCTCTACCACTGGGGCGTGATGCAGATCATCGTAAAAGCCACCGCGAAAGTCATGACGCGCCTCATGGGCGCCAGTGGCGCCGAATCCCTGAACGTCGCCGCCAGCATCTTCATGGGCCAGACCGAGGCGCCACTCACCATTCGGCCGTTTCTCCCCGAAGTCACGCAATCCGAGCTCATGACCATCATGACCAGCGGCATGGCCCACGTTTCTGGTAGCCTCATGGGCGCCTACATGGCCTATGGCATCCGCGCAGAGCATCTCCTCGCCGCCGTCATCATGACCGCGCCCGGCACGATTATGATCGCCAAGATGATCGTCCCGGAAACGCAGCAGCCGCTCACGGCCGGCCGCGTTGAAATGGCGGAAATGGAAAAGGACGCCAACGCCATCGGCGCCATCGCCCGCGGCACTGTGGACGGTCTGCACCTCGCGCTCAATGTCGCCGCCATGCTGGTTTCCTTTATCGCGCTCGTGTATCTCGTGGACGCGCTTTTCGGCGGCGCGCACAATCTGCTCGCCGCGCACGGCATCGCCTGGTTTCCCTCGAGCCTCGAGCAAATTTTCGGCTGGGTGTTTTCTCCCATCGCCTGGCTCGCCGGAGTTTCCTGGCACGACGCCGCGGCCGTCGGCAACCTGATGGGCCTGCGCATGGTCACCAACGAGCTCGTCGCCTTCCAGCGCCTCGGCCCGATGCAGTCCACGCTCGACCCGCGCTCCTTCACCATCGCTACCTTTGCGCTGTGTGGCTTCGCTAACTTTAGCTCCATCGGCATCCAGATCGGTGGCATTGGCGCCCTCGCCCCCAACAAGCGCTCCGACCTCGCCCGCCTCGGCATCCGCGCCATGCTAGCCGGCACCATGGCAAATTTACTTTCAGCCTCGCTAGTAGGGATCATGCTTCGATGAATTGTAAATGGAGCGCCGCGGACTTCCGTCCGGGAGCTTCCGCTTTTGTTGTCGCTGTTGATGTCGATGTCGATTGCACTTTTGATTTTCATGTCATCCTGAGCGAACTCGAACGATCTCTTTGCGGGCTAACAACGCGCAACCCATGACCCCATCCTCTAAGAAGTCAGCCAAATCCCCCGACGCCTTCGCCCGCGCCACCCGCGCCGCCAAATTCATCCAATCGCGCACCAAGCTCCGCCCCAAGATCGCGCTCGTCCTCGGCTCCGGCCTCGGCGCCTTCGCCGACGAACTCTCCGGCCCCATGGGCATCCCCTACCCCCGAATACCCGGCTTCCCGCGCTCCACGGTCGCAGGCCACGCCGGCCAGCTCGTCGTCGGCAAATTGGGAGATTTGCCCCTCGCGGTCATGCGAGGGCGCGTACATCTATATGAGGGCTATTCCCCGCAGGAAGTCGCATTCCCGATGCGCGTGCTGGGCCGCCTCGGCATCCGCTCTGTGATCCTCACCAACGCCGCCGGCGCCATCAACCGCGACTACAGCCAGGGCGCGCTGGTCCTGATCCGCGACCACCTCAATCTGCAGGGCGCCAATCCCCTGATGGGCCCCAACGACGAGCGCTTCGGCGTTCGCTTCCCAGACATGTCGCAAGCCTACGCCCCCGAATTCCGCGAAGTCGCCCGCCGCGAAGCCCGGCGCCAAGGCATTCCAGTTCACGAAGGCATCTACGCCGGTCTCCGCGGACCCAGCTTCGAAACCCCCGCCGAAATCCGCTTCCTGAAAACCGTGGGTGCCGATCTCGTGGGCATGTCCACGGTCCTAGAAGTAATTGCCGCCCGCCACATGAGCATCCGCGTCCTGGGCATCTCCTGCGTAACAAACATGGCCTCCGGGATCCTCGATCAGCCGCTCACGCACGACGAAGTAATGGAAACCGGTGAGCGCGTAAAAAGCCAATTCATCGCCCTGCTGCGCGCAGTAATCCCTTCCATCGCATCGGCGGAGTGATCGACTGGGGGTTGGTGCTGTAGGAGTTTATTCCTGCGGTTTTTCGGCGGGGGCCGCCGGATGCCCGATGGCCTCGTTCCAACGACTGCGCGTGCGAGCGATTGCCTGGTCATGTTTCCACTGAAGCTTGAGCGCGAGATACCGCTTGTGCAGTCGGGTAAGATGCAAAATTAGGGTACGCATGGAATCTCCTTACCGCGCGAACATCGTTCGCGAGCGCGTGTCTACTCGCGTGAGAATGGATTGATCGGTGTTTGAGAGCAGGAAGTACGTACCGGGTTTCTCTGTTGCAATCTGCCCCATTCGTCGGTGCGCACTGGAGAGACCTTCGACGGCCTCAACCCACAAGCCGTTTTCTTCCGGTGCTCCCGAGAAAATGTCGTAAGATTCTTCATCCACGTGGTTCCCCTCACGTGAATAAGTCTATGGCTTTCGGATGAGTGAAACTGTCTATAAAGGCACACCCGGCAATCCTGACCTCCCCGTTCGCGCGTTGCGGCAAGGTCGCACGTCAGGATGGTGGTTGCCTGGGCGAAACGCTGTTTTCGGCTTGATCTCAGGAAGGTCGTGCAGAACTCAGTCGCCCGAGCCTCCTGCTGCGGAGCGCTTCGCAGTCCAGTCCACCGCGTTGCCCCTCATAGTCAGCGTGCCTTTCATGGCGTCTCCGCTGACGGTACCGGTGTAGTCGATCTTGAAGTCGCCGTTCGGCGTGCTCCGAGTTACCGAAAAGCTGATGTTGTTCCCGCTGACGGTGCCTGTCACGGGAGCATCTCCGCGCTGGCCTTTCAACGTGCCAGTAAGTTTGGTGCCATCCTGTTGCAGAGTGAGCGTCTGCGTCATGACGTTGCCATCGCGCCCGGGCGCGCTAAGATCCCATGCCCCAGCAACCTGAGCATCCTGCGCCAGGGTCACATGCGCCAACGAAAGCACTACAAAACTGGCCGCAATGAAAATCCAATTTCTCTTCATCGATTCTCTCCTTGGATGGAAGCAGCGGTGCTCATGGGAGCCTCCGTTTCAAAACCCCGCGCGAGCCGAGTGATGGCCGAAGCGGCTAGCCTACCTAGCTGACAAGACGCGTGCCGCGCTTCATGCGTTTCAACACCTTGTGGAAAACGGCAGGTGGACCAGGGCTTGGTTCCTGATTTTTCGGCTGCCCCTCGGTTTGCGGGCGTAGGGTTGTTGGCGTGATTGTCCCTCGAAATGGGCGGGATTTGTTGACGTGTACCGTTTCCGAACCTCGCAAGATCACGTAGAAAACAAAGGACGAGCACCCTTGCGAAGTGACACACAAATGCGCTGTCAGGATTTGGAGATTTCGCCGAGAAAGCTCGTGCCGTGCGGAATCTCGCCGCCGAAATTTTCGGCGATGGTCTGGCCCATGTCCGCAAGCGTCGAGCGGACACCAAGGCTCCTGCCATTCGCTGCAGCCGGCGTATACGCGACGATCGGCACATATTCGCGCGAATGGTCCGTCGTCGGATTCACCGGATCGGGATCACAGCCGTGATCTGCGGTGATGATCAGCAGATCGGACGGGCGCAGCGCGATGAGGAACGGCGCAAGCAGCGCGTCGAATTCCTCAAGCGACCGGGCGAACCCGTCGACGTCCTTGCGGTGGCCGTAGAGCATGTCGAAATCGACGAGGTTAGCGAAAACCAGGCCGCTGTCGCGATCCGCGAGCGAAGCCGTCATCTTCCTCATGCCGTCGGCGTTGTTTTTCGTGGTCACGTAGTCGGCCACGCCGCGGCCATTATAAATGTCGTGGATTTTGCCGACGCCGAACACCGGAATTTTCAGGTCGGCCAGCACGTCCATCAGCATCGGCCGAGGCGGCTCGACCGCGTAGTCGTGCCTCCGCTCGGTGCGGCGGAAATTTCCAGCCGGTCCGGTAAACGGACGCGCAATCACGCGGCCCACGCGATTCGGACCGTCGAGCAGCGCCCGCCCGATCTCGCACTCGCGGTAAAGCTCGGCGATCGGAATCACGTCCTCGTGCGCAGCGATCTGAAACACGCTGTCGCCGGACGTGTAGACGATCGGGAAGCCGGTGCGCACGTGCTCCTCGCCGAGCTCCTTGATAATCTCAGTGCCGGACGCAGGCTTGTTGCCGAGCGTGCGCCGGCCAATGCGCCGCTCGAATTCGGCAATCAGCTCTTTCGGGAATCCGCGCGGGTAGACCGGGAAAGCCTGATCGAGCCAGATGCCCGCCATTTCCCAATGCCCGGTGGTCGTGTCCTTCCCCGGCGACACGGTGACGCCTTTTCCGAAAAATCCCGTAGGACGCGCGGGCGGCGTGAGATGCGCCAGCGGCTTGATGTTCGCCAGGCCGATGCGCACGAGATTTGGTAGCGCCAGCGCCCGCGAGCGCGCGATGTGGCCCAAAGTATCGCGGCCCAGGTCGCCGTAATCGGCGGCATCGGGTAACTCGCCAATGCCGACGCTATCGAGCACGATCCAGATTACGCGGTCGAAATGTGGAGCAGCGGTCATTTTCTTGCCTTGGATTCGTCCCTCTTGTTCGCCGTCATCCTGAGCGAAGTCGAAGGATCTCTCTTCGGCTCAGGCTTCGGCTCAGGCGAACGCTACGCTCTACCATTGTCCTCTCACTGAGCGTAGCTGCGGCTTTCCCCCATCACGGCGCGCCGGGAATTTTCGCCCGGCGCTCGTCCCAGTGCTCGACAATGTCGCGCACGACTTTATCGCCTACGGTTTCCGCGGCTTCGACCGATTCGCGAAACGCAGGGTAGTCGCCTGTTGCCATCCGTTTCAGGCTGTCGGCGGGCGTTTCACCGGGAGCTTCGCGCGTGAAATTGCTCACGGTGCGCAATACCAGGACGCGATGCATGTCGATGCGGCCGGCCTGCGCGAGAAACGTGAGCGCCTGCAGCGTGCCGGTGTCTTCCATCGCCGCCACCATGAATTTTCCGGTGCCGCCGGTGAAGTAAGCATCCCACGCGTTGGCCCAACGGTCCATCAGTGTGCCGTGCCAGAACGTGCTGCCGGACATGTCATCACCGCGCGTGACGAACGGCGGCTTCTGCGCGTTTGCGAACCCGGCGTACCGCGCGCGGGCCGTGCGCATGCGATCGGTATCAGCCAGGGCCACGCCTTTCGTGAGCTGGAACGCCCAGTCGACGAGCTGCGGATTAAGTGTATAAATCTCGCCGCCGTTTTGCCGCGCCGGCGGTTCGTACGGCGTCGCGTGATTCAGCGGCACCATCCCGGTTGGCCAGTCTTTCGGAATTTCGCGGGCGTCGATTTCATAGGCGAGGTCGCTATCGACCACGTGATCGGCCCAGACCGCCGAGCCCAGCGATACGTCGGCTGGATCGCCGCCGCCGATTCCGGCAACGATCCAGTATGCATGGGACAAATCGAAGCGCGGATCGAGACCCACCGCCATCACCGACGATGCGGCGCGCGCCGTGCCGACCCCGGTGAGCGTTGCTAGAACGCCATCGCCATTCATGCGCACGTGATGGAATCCCGCGGGCAGTTCGATCACGTGGTCGAGGTGCTCGCGCTCCACCCAGAGCTGGTACTCGCCGGGCGTGTCGCCGGTATCTTCGCCGACCTCGAACATCGCCACGACGACGACCTTCACTTCGATCGGTTTCGGGGATGGCACGGAAGCAGTTTGCGGGAAGCCAGGCGCTGCGCACACACCCACGATGGCAAGCGCAATGCAGACTCGGCCGACAAGTCGACGCGCGAACGAAGCTTCCATCGGAATCCAATCAGACGGCGGAGACAGCGCAAAGATTCTACATCAGCGCGCGAATGGGAAATTGAGTTTATGCCGGGCAGCTGTAAAATGGCGGTCACCAAACGACGCAATCGCGCTTTCAAAGGATCGACAATGGCTTCCGCCCGCAATGGCCGGCAAGATTTCGCATCCGTCTTTGTTCTTGTCCTGGCATGTTCGACGGCTTTGTTGCTTGCCGGCTGCAGCGGATCGAAATCAAAGCAGGCGCAGGACCGCGCCGACAACGCCTTTAACCTCGCGCGCGGCAACCCGCTGGCGCTGCGGGCGTTTCTGGAGGGAATGCCGAAGGGCGCGGAGCTGCACTATCACCTCAGTGGCGGCGTGTACGCCGAAACCTGGATTCGCGACGCGGCCCAAGACGGGCTGTGCATAAATGTCGCCGCACTTTCGTTCACCGACAAGCACGAGCCGAACTGCGGGGACGGCAACGTTCCGGTGAAATCCATTTACGCCAACAAGGATGAGATTTACGACCGGCTCGTGGATGCGTTTTCCATGCGAGCTTTCGTGCCCATGCCGAGCAACGACGGCCACGATCAGTTTTTCAGGACGTTCAACCGGTTCGGGGGACTGGATTCACGGCACATGGGCGAATGGCTGGACGAAGTGGCGTCGCGTGCGGCGTCGCAGAACGAGCAGTATATGGAGCTGATGGTCACGCCGCCTTTCAGCCATGCACAGGCGCTGGCGGCCGCGCTCAAGAAAGAGAACCTCTGGAATCCAGACGCGGGGTTCGGACCGATGCGCGAGGGCCTGCTGGCGATGGGACTGCGCGACGAGATTTCTGTGACGAAGGCGTTCTTCGACTCAGCGGAGGCGGGCCGGCAGCAGATCGAACATTGCGGCCAGGCGAATGAGTCGCCCGCGTGCCATGTGGAGATTCGCTACATTTATCAGGTGCTGCGCGCGTTCCCACCCGAGGTAGTGTTCGCGCAGACGCTGCTGGGATTTGAGTACGCGCAAACCGATCCTCGCGTGGTGGGGATCAACTACGTGCAGCCGGAAGACGATCCGGTGGCAATGGAAAATTACGCGCTGGGGATGCGGCAGATCGATTACCTGCACGGAGTCTATCCGAAGCTGCACATCAGCCTACACGCAGGCGAGCTCGCTCCGGGAATGGTGCCGCCGGATGGGTTGCGATTTCACATCCGCATGGCCGTGGAAACAGGGCATGCCGAGCGGATCGGACACGGCGTGGACGTGATGTACGAGGACCGGCCGTACGATCTGTTGCGCGAGATGGCGGCGAATCACGTGATGGTCGAAATCAACCTGACGAGCAACGACGTGATTTTGGGCATCGCCGGCTACGAGCATCCGTTCCGCACCTACCGGAAATACAGAGTCCCGGTTTCGCTCTCGACCGATGACGAAGGCGTGTCGCGCATCGATCTGACGCACGAATACGAGCTTGCGGTTGAAACATATGCGCTGAGCTACGCGGATGTGAAGCAGATCGTGCGCACCGGAATCACGCATACGTTCCTGCCGGGCAAAAGTCTGTGGCGGGAGCGCGATACATTCGTACACACCGTTGCGGAATGTTCGGGAGATGCGCCGGGCACGGACAACCCGTCGTCGTCCTGCGCAAATTTTCTGAAATCGAGCGACCACGCACAGCAGGAATGGGAGCTCGAGCGCCGATTCCATTTATTCGAGTCGACCGTCAGCATTCCCGTGAGTCCCACTGCGCGCTAGAAAGCGGGATTCAGGGTGCGGAAGCGTCACAGCTCCGCGAAAATTACCAGTAGTAGGCTGCGACGAGGCGGGGACATGCAGATTTTCGTTCGATCACCTGCGTGGCAATGACGAACTCCACGTCTTGCGATTGTGAATCACCGGCTCGGCGTGCTCGGCTACCTCGATCTTTCCGAGGCGGGCGGCGCGAACTATGCGAATTCCGCCAACTGCGGCATGCTCGACATCGTCGCGGCGCTCGAATGGGTGCGCGACAACATCGCGAATTTCGGCGGCGATCCCGGCAACGTGATGATCTTCGGCCAGTCGGGCGGCGGCGGCAAAGTGAATACGTTGATGGCGATGCCCGCAGTCAAGGGGCTGTTTCACAAAGGGGTGGTGCAAAGCGGTTCTTTGATGAACGCGGCTATGAAAGAAGATTCGGCGAAGCTGGGCGCGGCTGTGCTGCAGCAGCTGGGATTGACCGCGGCGCAAATCGATCAGATTCATGAGGTTCCAGTGGATAAATTGATTTCGGCGGGAGCTGCCGCGGTGCGCAGCCTCGCTCCCCCGTTCCAGCCCGGCGGCACTTTCCGTCTGCCGCGCATCGGCTGGCAGCCCACCCAGGACGGAACGAATCTACCGCAACAGCCGTGGGATCCCACGGCGCCAGCGATCACGGCAGACGTGCCCCTGCTGGTCGGCACGGTGTTAAACGAATTCTCCACGGGACTCTACGACCCGAAACTGCCGACGCTGACCGACGCGGAGCTGCTGGCCCGCGTGAAAGCGCAGCACGGCGACAAAGCCGAAAAAATCATCGCCGTGTTTCGCCAGGACCATCCCACGGAAAAGTCCGGCGATATTTTCTCGCGCATTTCGGCGGCGCCCGTGCGTCAGGGTGGCGTCACGCAGTGCGAACGCAAGGCCGCGCAGAAGACAGCGCCCGCATACAATTATTGGTTTACCTGGCGGACTCCGGTGCTCGACGGGCGACCGGGCGCATTTCACTGCTCCGAGCTGGCGTTCGTGTTCGACAACACGGATCATTGCGCTCCGATGACCGGCGGCGGACCCGGTCCGCGCGCTCTGGCAGGGAAAGTGAGTGATGCATGGATCAGTTTCGCGCGGAACGGCGATCCGAACCACAGCGGGCTGCCGCACTGGCCTTCCTTCACCGCCGAACAGTGCCCCACGATGATCTTCGACACGGAGTGCGTGATGAAGAACAACCCGGACGGGGCCGAGCGGAAAGTTTTGGCCGAAACGTAGCAGCGTCGCAATCCGCAAATCATCGAATTTTTGCGCCGCCCGCCGTATTTTTATGCTCGAGAGAACGCACGGCTGGACAGTTTCTCCGGGGGCGTACCGGTCTCCGTCGGAAGCTCGTCGCACGATATTCGCGCGAAAGCTACGATCGCGATTTCGCGCTAGGCAGGTTATCCGGAGGGGACGGCCGGTAGTGACTTGCGTTTTGCCCTTGCGCAACGAATGCGATACGTGGAAGCTTGTGCCACATCAAACCCAGATCGAGATGAACGCGCCAAGCCAGGAATCGTCGAACGATACGTCCGCAGCCACCGGGACCGTGCGCTATACAGGCGCGCTGATCACCGTCACCATGCTGTTTTTCATTTGGGGTTTCTTGACAGCGCTGAACGATATTCTGGTCCCCCATCTCAAGCCGATTTTCGATCTGAACTACAAGCAGGTGATCCTGGTTCAGTTTACATTTTTCTCCGCATATTTCTTGTTCTCGATTCCGTCGGGGATGCTGATTGATCGCGTCGGCTATAAGCGAGCCATGGTCACCGGCCTTGCGATCATGAGTTTCGGCGCCGCAATGTTCGTTCCCGCTGCCAAAGCCCCTTCGTTTCCGCTGTTCCTGGCGGCGCTGCTCGCGCTCGGTGCGGGCATCACGCTCCTGCAGGTCGCGGCGAATCCCTACGTCACGGTTCTCGGGCCCGCAAAAACTGCATCGAGCCGGCTGAATCTGACTCAAGCGTTCAATTCACTTGGCACGACCATCGCGCCCTACTTCGGCAGCATGCTGATTCTGAGCGCTGTCGCAAAACCTGCCGCCGAACTTCACGCCATGCCGCCGGACGCGTTTCAGGCCTACCGTTTGCAGCAGGCTGCGTCGGTGATTTTGCCCTACATCGGGCTGAGCCTCACTTTGCTCGTTCTGGCGGTCATCATCGCCGCGGCGAGGCTTCCCGGCATTCCCCAGGCGGTGCGCAGCCACACGTCGCATGAGAGCGACGCCAGCGTCTGGAAGCGACGCCATCTGGTGCTCGGCGCCGTTGCAATCTTCGCCTACGTCGGGGCGGAGGTCGCTATCGGAAGTTTCCTGGTGAATTACTTTGGCGTCCCGGCGATCGGCGGGCTTGCTCCGGACCGCGCCGCGCGGCTTGTCTCGCTTTACTGGTTCGGCGCGATGGTAGGGCGTTTTATCGGAGCGTGGGTTTTGCGCTACGTGCGCACCGGAATCGTGCTGGCGTTCAACGCCGTTGCGGCGTGCGCGCTGGTGCTTTTCTCCGTGATGTCGTCAGGCCACCTGGCCATTGGCAGCATTCTGCTGGTGGGATTGTTCAACTCCATCATGTTCCCCAGCATATTTGCGCTGGGCGTGGCGGAACTAGGTCCGCTCACCGGCGACGGCTCCGGAGTATTGAACATGGCGATCGTCGGAGGAGCGGTGATTCCGCTGCTGGCGGGAGCGCTGGCGGACAAAATCGGTATCCAGCATGCTTTCGTCCTGCCGGCCTTTTGCTATCTCTACATTTTGTATTACGCGCTGCGCGGGTCGCGGCCTACGGTCGTCGCGCGCGCATGAAATGGACGGGGGGGGACAATGCAACCTCGGTCGCGCGAAATGGCGCTCGGCACGATAAAGCGATTCGGGCGAGCGGCGTGCTTGCTGCCGGCGGCGCTCCTCGGCTTGATCTTCCTGCCGGCGCGATCCAGCAACTCCGCTGAAGCGCCGGACGATGGCCGCGCCGACGCAATCCTGGCGAAGATGACGCTCGAGCAAAAGGTCGACTACATCGGCGGCGTCGACAATGTCTACCTGCGAGCGATGCCGGAGATAGGAGTTCCGGCGCTGCGGATGGCCGACGGGCCGATGGGAGTTCGCAATTTCGGACCAGCCACGGCGATGGCTGCGGGTATCAATCTGGCCGCAGCCTGGGATCCGGAAATGGCGCAACGCGTGGGAGAACAGATCGGCCGGGATGCGCGCGCGAAAGGTGTGAATTTTCTTCTCGGGCCCGGTTTGAATATTTATCGCGCCCCGATGAACGGCCGGAATTTCGAATATTTCGGCGAGGATCCCTATCTCGCGGGACGAATCGCGGTCGGATATATCGAAGGCGTGCAAAGCGAAGGCGTGAGCGCTACCGCGAAGCACTACCTGGGAAACAATTCCGAATTCGACCGGCATAACGTTGATTCGATCATCGACGAACGCACCATGCGCGAAATTTATCTGCCGGCTTTCGAGGCTGCCGTGAAGGAGGCGCACGTGGGAGCCGTCATGGATTCCTACAACAGGGTGAACGGCGAGCATGTCACGGAAAACGAAACGCTCAACACGCAGATTTTGAAGCGCGAGTGGGGATTTCAAGGCGTGGTAATGTCCGATTGGTTCGCGACCTATGACGGAGTGGCCGCCGCGAAAAGCGGCATGGATCTTGAGATGCCGTCGGGCATGTTCATGAACCGCAATGCCCTGCTGCCGGCGGTGAGGGACGGCCGGCTTGCCGAATCGCAGCTCGATGACAAGGTAAGGCGGATCCTTCGGCTTGCCGTGAAGTTGCACTGGCTCGATCGCGAGCAGACCGACGCATCAATTCCCCGCTACAACCTGGAGGGCCGGCAGGTGGCACTGGAGGCGGCCAGCGAAGGAGCGGTGCTGCTGAAAAACGAAGGCAACGTGTTGCCGCTCGACCGTCGCGTAATCAAAACCGTCGCGGTGATCGGCCCGGATGCGTTCCCCGCTGTGTATGTGGGGGGCGGAAGCGCGGGGGTAAGGCCGTTCAGCGCCGTTAGCATTCTGGAAGCTCTTGCGAATACCCTCGGCCCATCCGTGCGCACCACCTATCGCCGCGGAATTCCCGATTTAACCGAACTCGCGCAGGCGACGAGCTTCACAACTGCCGCCACGGGAGGCAGTGCTGGGCTGCTCGCGGAATACTTTTCGAATCCGAATCTCCAAGGCGATCCCGGTATTCGCCGCACCGACCTTCACATCAATTTCGGCACGGATCCGAATGCGGATCTCGACGCGTTAGGTATGTCGTACCCGGCCGGTCAGGCCTCGGCGCGCTGGACCGGTTATTACACTTCTGCGAGCTCCGAGCCCTACGACCTGTTTGTCGAAACCACCGGTGAAGCCGGCGGCGCCTATCGCGTGTACGTGGACGAAAAGCTCGTACTCGACAGTTGGAAGGACGCGCGCGCGCTTGTGGGCGTGGCGGCCGTGACACTCGACGCTGGCTTGCACAAAATTGTAGTGGAGCATCGCGGCATGCCCGGCTTCCTGGGGATGCGATTTCGATTGGGCATCGTACGCCAGAACGGTTACGTAGACGCGACGACGGAAAAAATGGCTGCGGCAGCCGATGCGGTGATCGTGGCCGTCGGCTTCGACCCGCAATCGGAAAGTGAAGGCGCCGACCGCACGTTCCGCCTGCCACCAGGGCAGGATCAGTTGATTGAGCGCGTCGCCGCGCTGAATAAGCGGACCCTGGTGCTGATTACCTCGGGCGGCGCTGTGGACGCCACCGCGTGGATCAATCGTGTGCCAGCGGTGCTCGAGAATTGGTATCCGGGTCAAGAAGGCGGCACCGCGATCGCCGGTATTTTGACGGGCGACATTGATCCGTCGGGCCGGCTGCCGATCAGCTGGGACCGCCGCTGGGAAGATAATCCCGCGCACGACAGCTACTACCCGGCGGAGGGAACTGACCGCGTCGAATACAGAGAAGGAGTGTTTACTGGCTACCGGGGGTACGAGGGCAGCGGCGCGAAACCGCTCTTCCCTTTTGGCTACGGGCTTTCGTACACGACGTTCGGCTATAAGAATCTCACGGTGCGCCCGGTCGCGGCTGCGACCGGCGCTAGCGGCGAGGGAGCTTCCGATCCTGAGCTTCGCTACGAAGTTGCGTTTGACGTGACAAATACGGGACACCGCGACGGCGCGGATGTGGCGGAGGTCTACGTCGGCGAGACTCATCCCTCCGTGCCGCGGCCGGAACGGGAGCTGAAGGGATTCGCGCGAGTGAATCTGCGCGCGGGGGAGACGAAGCGGGCGAAAGTGTTGCTCGACGGGCGCGCTTTCGCATTCTTCGACGCCGCCGCGCACGAATGGCGCGTCGATCCGGGAGAATTCCCAGTTTTCGTCGGCCGCTCGGTCGACGACATTCAACTGACGGGCAAGATCACGCTTTCGAATGCGCAAGCCGCGGCTGGAACTACAAAGCCGTGAGACGCGAGATTCACTCGATTCGCCCGGCGGTCACGTAGACGCAAAGCCACCTTACCCAGGACTGTTCCCAGCAAAGTGTTCTCCCTGAAACTGTGTCACCGGTGCGTACTCCCGAACCGTCTGACCTTATCTCTCGATCAGGATTTGTCTCGTCAGGTCATCAAGAACGCGGGAGAACTCACCTACAGTCAGAGCCGGCCCGTAGCATTCCTTCCCGCATTGCAAAACAGGCAACCACCAAGAACCCTCCTCCACGCGGAGAGAAGAGAAGAGGCTAGCGCTGGAACCTGACGACAATCCGATCAGCGTCTGGATGGGGTAACTTGGAATTCCGTGTGTGCTCAGAACGATGTCGAATTGCCATAACCGGAGCAGATTTTTCACCGCTTCTAAGGAACCCGCAAAGTGGCATTCGCAACCACGCTTTTCGAGAAGCTGCCTGATCAGTGAAAATGCCTGAGGACTATCGCCTACGAGAAGAACCCTGATTCCATCGCTACCGTCCATGCAAACCTCCACTCTTAGTTGCGATCTCCGACATGGCCGCCCCCACCAATCGCGGTGTCGAACGAACGGATCGCTGTTCGGCGTGAATTAGAGAGGTTTTCAGCTTGCCGAATACTTCTGGGCCAGATCTCCCTCCGCCTGCAGCCAATCGTCCTGGTCCCAGCCGTGTACGCCGCCGCGTTCAAGATGTATTTCGTAGGCTCGCTGCCGAATCTCCTCGACACCCGGGGTACCCGCGAGCTGTGGATGTCGCTGTTCAGGTTCCAGAGTCTCGTGCGCCTGGTGCTTTTCGTTTTCTGTACCTGCGGTTGCGGCTGTCGCCTTCATATCTTCTTCGTCTCCATTTGACTTCTCCCGGAAAAGACATCCTCCCAAGCTCTCCTGCAGGTTGTCATGTGCGGATCGCTTCCGATAGTGCACTGCGTTTGCCAAAGATGCTGTAATGGACAGCCGACTAAGTGATGGAATATCGGAGAGCTTCTCCTAGCCATGTGCGGTCTTTGAGAGAGGGTGTCGGCGCTTCGACACTTCTCTCGACAAGTGTCGAGCACTTTCGACACCCAGAGACTCACCACGCGTCCGCGGTCCATCGTTAGCTGAGACTGCCGCTCAGAGATTTAGACCTTCAAACGCCTCAGATTTTCCGAGCCGATTGGAACGGGGCATGCATCTGATTCGGATGGGGGCGGCGCATGTCGAACGACTTCGAATCCAAGGGGAGAATCCTGCGAAGAATCATAATGGGCTCGCTTTAGTGCCCTCAAATCTGAGGCTTTTCCCTAAACGCAGCTTGAAACGCCGAGCGAGAGTTGGCGAACGAGACGTCAATCCGTGTCGCTAAATCGAGGTTGAATAGCGGTTTCGCAAAGGCGATACTCGACTTCGGAGGTGTCACAAATGGACACTTCACTGCTCCAGGAACAAGCACTCAACTCTCATGTGTCGTCGGTCGCGGCGCCGGACCTGCAACGCGAGCGTGATCGACTGAAGCTGCTTTTGGACATGACGAACGCCTTGATTTCGAATCTAGAGCCTCGCGATCTGCTTCGAGCCATCTCCGCGAGCATTCGACAAGATATGCACTGCGACTTCGTCGGTGTGTGGAGGCCGGACGCGGAGCGCCGTTACTTGCGCCAACTCGTAATGGATTTCCCCGAGAGTAACGGAGTTATGAAGGAGGGTTTACTGCGCCCCATGGAGGGTTCCGAGATAGGGGCTGTGTTTAATACCGGCAAGCCATTTGTCGCAAGAACAAAAGCCGATATCACAAGCGAGTGGTCAAGTCACCTTGTTCGGGCAGAAGCCATCGAGTCTGGTTGCATTCTTCCTCTGATCAGCCGGAACCGAACGCTTGGCGTTCTAACACTCGGCAGTCGGACCGAGAACCTGTTCAGCTGTGACGACGTTGATTTCCTCCTGCGGGTGGCGGCGCAAGTGTCGATCGCCATCGAGAACGCCTTGGCCTACAAGGAAATCGCAGAGTTAAGAGACAAGCTTGCACAGGAAAGGCTTTATCTCGAGGAGGAAATTCGCACGGCGGCGGACTTCGAAGGGATCATAGGTCAGAGCGCAGCGCTCCGGAAAGTCCTGCAGCTGGTCGAGACCGTGGCTACAAGTGATTCCACCGTGCTCCTTCTGGGAGAGACCGGGACCGGAAAGGAGTTAATTGCTCGTGCGATTCACGATTGCAGCCGCCGCAGGGATCGGACCCTGGTAAAGCTCAACTGCGCCGCAATTCCCACGGGGCTGCTGGAGAGTGAATTATTCGGGCACGAGCGCGGCGCCTTCACCGGCGCAGTCACTCAGAAGATCGGCCGGCTCGAACTGGCCGACCAAGGCACGCTTCTTCTAGACGAAGTCGGTGACATTCCGCTGGAGCTTCAGCCGAAGCTCTTACGCGTGTTGCAGGATGGAGAGTTCGAGCGGCTCGGCAACACGCGAACGATAAAGGTCGATGTTCGGTTGGTGGCTGCGACCAACCGGGACCTGGACCGGATGGTCGAGGATAGGCAATTTCGCAGTGACCTTTACTATCGACTGAATGTTTTCCCCATCCGCGTTCCTCCCCTGCGTGAGCGACCGGAAGACATTCCCCTGCTGGTGCGATACTTTGGTCAGAAGTACGCTCGCCGCATGCAAAAGCGAATCGAAAGCATTCCTGCAGCAGCCATGCGAAAGCTGACGCGTTGGCACTGGCCTGGGAACGTTCGTGAGCTACAGAATCTTGTGGAACGCGCTGTGATCCTGACGCGGAGTAGCACGTTAGCGATTTCGGTACCCGAATTGGGGAACGGCGGGGTGAATCTGTCTCCAGCAAGAGCCGGAAGCCTCGATGAGCAAGATAGGATTGTGCGCGTTCTCAAAGAGACCAAGGGACGGGTTGGCGGCCCCTCCGGCGCCGCAGCCCGCTTGGGCCTTAAGCGGACAACCTTGATCACCCGAATGAAAAAGATGGGTATCGATCTGCGAAGGATGCCGTAGTCTTCCTTGGGGAGTTCGACACTCCAGGGCTCCACCCCAATTTGCTCGGCCAGAATAATGAAGCGGAACGTACGGCGACCGTGGTCTTCGCCGCTAACGGGACATGGATTCCGCGGTCAAACCCTGCGGCGCACTCCGACGGTTCCTATTCACCGCACTTCGACGAGTGCGAGCGACACGTCGTCGACCGGCGGCCCATTGCCCCAGGCGGAGACGCGATCGAGGATACCCTGCTTCATTTCGCTGAACGGCAGAGATGCCGTTTCGCGAACGAAACTTTGTACTCCGTCTACCTTCAGCATTTCGCCGCGTGAATCGAAGACGTCCGTGATGCCGTCGGTGTACAGAACGATGCGGTCACCGGGCTCGAGCCCTGCGTAAAGCGTTGCATCGGCGTCCACTGCGTCCGGCAATGCTCCGAGAATCGTACTTCGGGATGGGAGCAGGCGAGGCTCGGCTCCCGGTTGGACAATCATCGCTGGAGGGTGTCCCGCCCCGGCGAACTCCATCGCCCGACCACTGCGGTCAATACGGGCCGCCGCCAATGTGACAAAGAAGCCCAGAGGGCCGATATTCTCAATCACGAGATCATTCAAACACCCGAGCACATCAACAAGCGCTGCCCGATGACTTAGTTGTGTAATCGTTTCCGCGTAGATGCGGTTGGCGATGAGCGCGGAGCTGATGCCGTGGCCAGAGACATCACCAATCAGCAGATCGAGGTATTCTTCGTTCATCGGCCTCACCACGCCGAAGTCGCCCCCAATGGCGTGCGACGGATTGTAGAAGGTATCGACACGCAGGCGTCCCCAGAGGAGGGGTTTGGGTGCCAGGCTCTGTTGTACTCGGGCCGCCAGTATCAGGTCTTGCTCAATTTCTACTTGATGATCTTCGGGCCGAGCGTTTGCTGCACGAAGGTTTCCTTCGGTGTATTCCTGTTTTGGAATATCCGTCAACGTCGCAACCGTGAAGCGCTTTCCGCCAGGTTGGCGCATAACACGTACGCTCACCGCTACGGGCAGTCGTCTGCCGTCCTGGGTGGGCAGCAGGAACGCTTTGCGACCTCGCGCTGTCTTATGGGTTTCGATTCGAAAGCCGTGGAGGCGGGCACAGTCTTCAGCTCCCAGATTCAGATGCTGCGCGTCGCGTCCGATGATTTCGCTGCGCAGCATTCTGGTCATTTCCTCGAAGACCGAATTGACAAAGAGAATCTCGCCGAACTCGTCGGCGATGATAACGCCGTCATTCAGCGTTTCGAGAATGGGCTCCAGCTGTCTGAGCCATTCCGGCTTTTCACTGTTCACCAATTCTTTCGGCTCGCTGAGGCCACGCACATGTGGCTCCTTTCTCCTAATCCGAGCTGCCACAGAGGCGATCCAGCACGAACTTGACGTACACGTCGCTGGCGACAAGTTGTGCTCCTTGTTTCGACATGGACCGCAACATCCGTTCCCCGCACTTGTCGATGAACGTGACGTCATCGAGATTCACGATGCACCGGCGCCTCCGCAGCGCGCGGCGTGTCCTCTTCCAATTCGTTTTCAGTTCATTTACCCAAGGCGTAGCGAGACGACCTTGCAAGATCCATCGCTCCACCGTCGCGGTACTGGTCACTGTGACTTTCAGCATTTCTTCCTTCTTCCCCACACTGAGGGAATGCAAGTACAGGGCCAGACGATTTGATATCCGTCAGACGCGATGATTGTCTAGGTGCCTGAAGCAGCAAGCGGTTTAGGTGAAGAGCATCGGAAATAGTGACTGAATTCAAGTGTCGCAGACGCTCGACACTTGTCGAGAGAGGTGTCAAGAGCTCCGACACTCCCGCGTCGCATCGTAAGCTCAAAAAGCCGAGCGCTCTTGTCTTCAGTCAGTTGCCGCGTTCTGGGTCGGGGCGAGGTTTTGGCAGGAACGGTGCACTCTTTGCCGGCGTGGAAGGAGGTCAGACATATTGAAGCTGATCTACTTCCAGCAAGGAGAGGTCATGCCTACTTCGACGCCAACACCAGTGCGATCACTGCCGGCATGGCCAGCGCAACCACTCCGGCTGCATACCCGCTCCACGATCTTCTGCAACGGCGCCCAATTCCTCCCCGCCGGCGAGGGCAGAAAATGAAGCCCCTTGCACTGCCTTCGCCGGCCTTCCCCTTGCATCTTCCGACTTGCCGCTGATGTCGCCGCCCACGAAGCAGCCCACCGATAAATGGACCTTCGGCGCACGGAAAGGAAAAAAACGATGACGATGCGGACGGTTTTTGAAAATCGCGATTGCCGTGGTCGCGATAGCAGCCGCGGTCGGACACGCACGCCGATCGAGCAGGAACAGGCAACCGATCGAGCCTGGCGCGGGCAGGAAGCTGCGCGCTTAAGAGTTGGGGCGAAAGGAAGATACGGTGAACTACAGCTTAACGATATCGCTCCGAGCACTTTCTGATTGCACTCATTCCCCGAGACTCGACAACGCCGCAGAACGTCTGACGAATCCGACGGGCCCCTGGCGCCCGGAGTGATTGAGCGATGAGCGCGACACTCTCGCTTGGTGCGCAGCCTGTCACCTGGCGTCCAGCGGCCAATCCCTGGCTCATCGCCGTGACCGTCTCTCTTGCGGCATTCATGGAGGTGCTGGACACGGCCATTGCGAACGTGGCCCTGCCTCACATTGCCGGAAATCTAGGTGCCAGCAACGATGAGAGCACCTGGGTGCTCACGTCCTATCTGGTCGCCAATGCAATTGTTCTCCCCATCACAGGTTGGCTGGTAACCCTGTTCGGACGGAAGCGCTTCTTCATGACCTGTATGGTTATTTTCACCGTCAGCTCGTTGTTTTGTGGAATCGCTCCCAGTCTCGGCCTTCTCTTGCTGTTCCGAGTGCTCCAAGGTGCCGGCGGTGGCGGGCTGCAGCCGATGGCGCAAGCGGTTTTGGCGGATACGTTCCCGCCGGAAAAGCGAGGCTTGGCATTTTCTATCTATGGCATTACGGCAGTCTGTGCTCCGGCCATTGGGCCGACTCTCGGCGGTTGGCTTACCGATAATTTCTCCTGGAGGTGGATCTTTCTCATTAACTTGCCGGTTGGTCTTCTGGCGCTGGCGCTCGTCTTCCGATTGGTCGAGGACCCTCCCCACCTCATTCGCCGCGAGAGATCCACAATCAAACTGGACTACGTAGGATTCTCTCTGCTCGCATTGGGAGTCGGCGCCTTGCAAATCATGTTGGACAAGGGCCAAGAGGACGATTGGTTCGGATCCAGTTTCATCGCCACGTTAGCTGTGACCGCTGGGACGTGCCTTGTGAGCCTGATCGTTTATGAGTGGTTCCAGAAGGATCCGATCGTCGATGTGCGTCTCTTCAAGAATGCGAACTTCGCCACTGCGAACATGATGATGTTCATGGTTGGAGCGGTTTCTTTCGCGACAACCGTCCTGATGCCTCAGTTTCTTCAAACGCTCATGGGGTATACGGCGGAGTCGGCAGGGATGGTTCTTTCTGCCTCAGCGTTGTTGCTTTTGATCGAACTACCGCTTGTTGGCAGGCTGATTGGAAGATTTCAGTCGCGTTATCTCATCGCGTTCGGTTGGATCGCCTTGGCCCTAGGAATGTATATCTCCACGCAGAGGATCGATTTGCTAATCAGCTTTTCTTCCGCCACGTTGCTGCGAGTCGGCCAATACTTGCCGATGGGTTTCATCTTTGTGCCTGCTACAACAGCTGCGTACATCGGAATCACAGACGATAAGAGCAACGCCGTCGCCGGATTGGTGAATTTCACGCGGAACATTGGAAGCAGTGTCGGAACATCAATCGTAACTACCATGATTGTGCGGCGATCACAATTTCATCAAGCAACGCTGGTTACACGTACGAGCATGGGGAACACACAATTCAGGGGAACAATGAACGGCGTTGTCCAGCAACTCAGCCATGCAGGACTTAGCCAGCACGGCGCGCAGGCTCAGGCACTCGCCCGAATCTACGCGGCCGTTCAGGCGCAGGCGGCCGCTCTGGCATATATCGACACGTTCTGGGTGCTCGGTATTGCCGCCACAATCATGTTTTTCCTGTCTTTCGTTTTGAAGAAGAATGATCCTCGCGCGAAGCGCGGATCCGTGCCAGCACACTAACGCAATTGATCCGGCCCTCAGCATAACGACGTGCAGGGTCAGAGGTTGGCGTTTGCTTCTGTGTGGCCGATAATCCGGGTGGTCGCCAGACCACGCCCTAGGAAATCTTGGGGACTCGCGTCGTGCCCATCCTCCGAAAGGAACTCACCGCACAAATCGAAGGCCGTTAACGAGGCGGAGGGCGTGAGATCTGGCGAAATCACAAGTTCACGGCTGCAGCGAGCGAAAGTTAGAGAGACGTTCCGTCAAAGGATGACAAGGACTCGACCGCGACGGGCGGGATGATCCACTAGTTCGTGGGCACGTGCGATTTCCACGAGCGGGAGCCGTTCGCCGATTTCGAGGCCGGGCCATCCTCCTTCAAGGGCGGAGTTGATATCCCGCGCGGCCTGCATCTTCGCATCTCGGGGGAAATCGTCGCTGCCAAGAAAGTACACGCGGATATTCTTGAAGACCATTTGCCAGAACGGAATCTTCGGAGTCGCGTTGTCGGTGGCGTAAGTGGCGATCGAGCCATCGTTTTTCACAAGCTCGACGTCGGCGTCGACATTGGCGCCGAAAGCCACTTCGACGATGTGATCGACACCCTCGGGCGCGAGTGCTTTCACGCGCGAGACCAGATCGCTGCCGCTCACGATCACTTCTTGTGCGCCGGCGTTGCGTGCCGTAGGCTCGTCCGACCTAGACCGCACCGTGCCGATCACCCGCGCTCCGACATGCCGCGCCAATGCCACCGCGCAAAGTCCAACGGATCCCGCCGCGCCTTGAACCAAAACTGTGCGCCCGCGAACGTCACCGCCAACATGAACCGCGCGATGTCCCGTGATGGCCGGAATGCCGAGACACGCACCCTGCTCCATCGAAACCTTGGCGGACAGCGGTGCAACGTGATCGACAGGCGCGACCGTAAATTCCGCCGCTGTGCCGAAGGCGCGATACGACTGCGCTCCATAGCACCACACATTCCGGCCGATCCATTCCGCGCTGACACCCGGGCCGATCTGGTCGATTCGGCCCGCGCCGTCGCTGTGAGGAATTATGCGGGGATACAGCATGCCAACGCCGAATGCGTCTCCACGCTTCTTGATGTCGCCGGGATTGACACCCGAGGCAGCGATGCGAATCCGAACTTCTCCAGCCGAGGGCGTCGGGTCGGGCATTTCGCCGACTTGCAAGACCTCGCGAGCGGCGCCCTGCTTTTCGTACCAGGCTGCTTTCATCGAGGTTCCGTGAAAAACGTTAACATGTCCGGAGGCTTTACACGTACAAGTCGAAGGGACCTGCGGTCATGGTCGTTTGCCCGAGCTCTATGAGGTACCCGTCCGGGTCGCGCATGTAACATCGCAACTCCGTGGCGTGGACTTTCGGCTCGGTGATGAATTTCGCGCCGCGCGCACGCCAAAGGTCGTAGCAGAGCCTGATGTCCGCCACACGAAGGTTCAGAAATATGTTCAGAACGTTTGGATCGCGCGGCGGCGAAGCGAAGACTTCCGGTTTGTCGTCGGTCGGGCCGCCACCCCCGTTGATCGTGAGCCAGACATTGCCAAGCCGTAGAAATGTCGGCTGGCCCTCGCGCAGCACCGTAGCACCGAGCACGTCGCGATAGAAGGCGACCGATCGCTTTATGTCCCCAACGATAAGCGTATTTGTCACCACAAACTTCAATTCGCCACTCGGATCCGGTCGAATCGACATGTTGGCACCGTTCTATCCCCCATTTTAGTACTTGTCGTCCCAGCGCACGTAAAGTATGGCCGTGCGTACGTGACTCTCCATCCAGACGTCGAGGCCCGCTAGGCGATTGATCCAGCGCGGCTGTAATTCCTTGATTGAATCGCTTGCGATACGGTCCAGGACAACCTTGAATAGTAAGAATTTGTTGTCGTACCCGACGATCTTTGCGGCTTCGGCTGCCACGGCGTTTTGGTCGAGGTTGTTGTGGACTCTCTTCACGGTCTGATAGACGTCCATTGTGAATTCTTTGGTGATTTCTACGTCTTTCTTGGATCCGGTGGCCGTGAGATGGCCGCCCGTGAACGTGTCGAAGTCGTAGGCCATCAGCTCGTCGAAGACTTTCATGTACTCTCCGAAATTCGCCGTGATGTCGAACCCCTGGAACGGCGCGTAGCCCGGAGTGACGCAGTCGACGGCCATCATGAATTTCGCCGACGGCACGTAAATGAAGAGATCGCCTTCGACGGAGTGATAGAAGTGCCGTGTAAGCTCGACGGTTTTTCCGCCGAGGGTGATCGTTTTCTTGTCACCGAAGACGACATTCGGGATCAGGCGGTTCGGATCGTTTTGTTCTCTCAAGAGCGCTGCCACGCCCTCGACAGCGACGATTTTCAGCTCCTTGATATCTTTGAACGTGGCCGAGCCGCCGATGTGGTCCTTGTGGGCGTGCGAGTAGACGAGATATTTGATTGGCCTGTCGGTGACTTTCGCGACCGCCGCCGGGATGTTTTTTCCGAAACTTTCCGGCGCATCGAAGACGATGACTCCGTCGTCCGTGACGAAAAAAGCCGATTGCCACATGTTGTCGGAGATGACGTACACGCCGCCGCCCATGCTCTTGACGGCGTAGCCTAGTTTGGGATCGACGTCGAAAAACTGCGCTTTCACCGACGGCAGAATCGGAACGTATCTCGTCAGGTCCTCGTCGGAGGATTGCGCCACTGCCGGAAGGCACAGAGCAAACAAAACCGCCAGAATCAGAATCGCGTGCTTCATGTCCCTCCCCTGGGATTTCGCCGCTCACGCCGCCGACCGCGACCGCCGCAGCAAGCGAAATATAGTCCTCGGCGATTTACCCGAATAGAAGGAGAATCAAGAAGCTGTTTCCCATTTATGGGACAGTTGGCAGATCAAAATTGCTTGCCACGGCGAATGTGGCGCGAATAAATAGCATGAGGGAACGAGTGGTCGATCGTGGCGGACCTGAACTCACTGATAATCTTTGCGCGCGTGGTGGAGGCGAACAGCTTTTCCGAAGCGGCGCGCCGCCTCAAGATGCCCACGTCGACCGTCAGTCGCCGCGT
>CAZLWY010000156.1:0-6924 GCA_964563425.1 uncultured Acidobacteriaceae bacterium
GTTTCGTTCACGGCGGACGAGTCTAGCATCGGCCGATTCAATTTTAGCTTCCTAACCTATAATGGCGGCGATGCGGGAATCGCTCGAGTTTGCCGCCGCGTGGACGGGAATAAAACTTCTGGGACTCCTGCCGAGGCCGGCTGCGCGATTCGTGGGTGCGAGTTTCGCCGCCGCCCTATATGCCGCGCGCGCACCCCTTCGCCGCGCGGCCATGTTCAATCTGCGGCTCGCGTTTCCCGACTGGACCGACGCACAGCGCCGCCGAGTGATTCGAGGCATGGTGCGGCAGATCGGCTGGATGGCCGGCGAGTTCTCGCAGTTCCCGAAATACACGCGCGAAAATATCGAGCGCATCGTGGTCGTCGACGGATTCGAGAACTTCGAAGCAGCCCGGCGGCGGGGCAAAGGCGTTCTGTTTCTCACCGGGCACATGAGCGCGTGGGAGCTGGCGCCCTTCGCGCAGGCGCTCTACGGCTACCCTTTGCATTTTCTGGTGCGGCCGATCGCGAATCGCCGCGTGGACGCGCTCGTCAATGGTTACAGGTGCCGCGCCGGCAATCGGCCGATCGAGAAAAATAAGTCGGCCCGCGCCATCCTGAAAGTTCTGGCCGATGGCGGCACTGTCGGCGTGCTCGCAGACCACAATACCGATATCGAGGAAAGCGTGTTCGTGGAATTCTTCGGCGTCTCGGCGTCCACCACGTCCGGCCTCGCGCGCCTCGCGCTACGTACCGACGCCGCTGTGGTGCCGGGTTTTCTTTCCTGGGACGAAGGCCGGCGCACGTATCGCCTGCGCTTCGAACCGGCGGTTGAACTCGTCCGCACCGCGAACGAGGAAGTCGACGTGGTCGAGAACACCCAGCGGTTTACTCGTGTGATCGAGGATTTTGTACGCGCCCATCCCGATCAATGGCTCTGGATTCACCGGCGATGGAAGACGCGCCCGCCAGGCGAAAAGGCGCTATACCCGTGCTAGGCGCGCCCATGCCCGCCATATTCCGTAGCGCCACATCGAGGAGAGGGAGCCATGAATCGAACCGCCGGTGAACTTGCAAAGTACCTGGGAGCGACCCTGCAGGGAGATTCGCACGCCCCCATCTCGGGCGTTGCAGGTCCCGAGCGGGCGCGACCCGAGGATTTGATCTACCTCGATTCGCCGCGCCACTCGGAACGCGCCGCCAGCTCCGCCGCGAAATGCGTGCTCGCCAAGCCCGGCACCCTTCTTCCGGGCAAGGTGATTCTCGAAGTCGCCGACCCGAAATTCGCGTTCGCCAAAGGGAGGCAATGGCTCGTGCCGGAATCGGTCGCTGCCCCCGGCGTGCACCCAACCGCGATCATTGCTCCCGGCGCGAAAATCGCCTCTCGCGTCTCGATCGGCCCCTACGTCGTAATCGAAGACGCGGCCGAAATCGGCGCGGGAACTTCGATGGAAGCGTTCTGCTTCATTGGGCGCGGCGCGCGTATCGGCGAGAATTGCCGCCTGCACGGGCGTGTCACGCTCTACGCGGGCGCGACGCTCGGCAACCGTGTCGAGATTCATTCGGGCGCCGTGATCGGTGCCGACGGCTTCGGCTACGTCTTCGGTGAAGGCCGATACTGGAAATTCCCGCAAATCGGCACGGTCGAAATCGGAGACGACGTGGAGATCGGGGCCAACGCGACCATCGACCGCGGCTCGCTCGACAACACGGTGATCGGCGACGGCGTGAAGATCGATAATCTCGTCCAGGTCGCGCACAACGTTCGCGTGGGAGATCATTCTGTCCTTGCCGCGCAGACCGGCGTTTCCGGCAGCAGCACGATTGGCGCACGCGTGGTCGTCGGGGGCCAGGTGGGCGTCGCCGACCACTGCACGCTCGAGGACGGCGCCATCATCGGCGCGCAGGCCGGCATCCCGACCGGCAAGACGATCCGCAGCGGCCAAACCGTCTGGGGAACGCCGGCTCGTCCGCTTGAAAAGTTCAAAGAGCAATACGCCTGGTTCGCGCGCCTGCCCCAGCTCGCCGCCCGCCTACGCCGGTTGGAGGAAGGCAAGTAATGCGATGCCGTTCTGACAGCCGCCACACAAGCGCCCCGATTTTCGATTTCCGTTCGCCAGCCGGCCGTATCCGGATAAACCGGGCGAGCCACCCGAGGCAGCCCTAAGCGCCCCGGCAACATCCGATTCAGGGTGGGGGGGCAAACAGTCGAGCATTTTCAGTTGACCCCATGGGGAATACCAAAGATAATAACCAGGACGAAGCCCGTAACTACCTGCATTCCCGGGAGATTCGGCTTTTCGGGCACCCGGATGGCGAGATTGACAGCAACATTTCCGACCGGGACGTCGTAAGTGACAAGTTACGTCTGAGGGGTGATGGCACCAGAAGCCAGACTGAGGCTGGAACCGATGACCGCCGGCGCGACGCATGGCGCCGCCACGGCTCCTCGTCGCCCGGCCGAATCGCCTGTCGAACACGCCGTGAGCCGCGGCGTGAAGTGGATGCTTTCGGCACAGAGCCAGGAGGGCTACTGGTGGGGCGAACTTGAAGCCGACACGACGCTTGAATCCGATTACATCCTCTACCTGCACATTCTGGGCGAGCTGGATTCGCCCAAAACCGCCAAGCTTGCCAAGTATATCCGTGACCGCCAGCAACCCGACGGCGGCTGGAGCATTTTCTACGGCGGTCCGTCGGAGCTAAACGCCACCGTCAAAGCCTGGGTGGCGCTCCGGATGGCCGGCGACTCGGCCGATTCGGCGCATCTGAAACGCGCCCGTGCTAAGATCCACGAACTCGGCGGTCTCGAGCAGACCAATTCCTACACGCGCTTCTATCTCGCGATGGTCGGTGCGATCGGCTGGGACTTTGTCCCCGCGATTCCGCCCGAGCTGATGCTGTTGCCGGACTGGTTCCCGATCAACCTGTACGAAATGTCGTCCTGGACGCGCGGCATCGTGATTCCGCTGGCGATCGTCTACGCGCACAAACCCGGGTGGCGGCTGCCCGAGGGTGTCACGGTCGACGAACTCTTCGTAAAGCCAGGCACGCGGCCCCCGTCGCTCGCATGGGACAAGCAGATCGTCTCGTGGAAAAACATTTTCCTCGCGGTCGGCGCCGGAGTGAAATTCTACGAGCGGCTGAGCTGGCTGCCGTTCCGGAAGATCGCACTCAGCCGCGCCCGCAACTGGATGCTCGAGCGCCTGGAACGCAGTGAAGGCCTCGGCACCATCTACCCGGCGATGATGAATTCAATTTTCGCGCTGCACGCCCAGCATGGCGACACCACCGACCCGCTGCTCGCCCGCGAAATCAACTTCCTGGCGCGCTACGAGATCGAGGACGCGGACACGCTCCGTGTACAACCGTGCATTTCGCCTTTGTGGGACACGGCCATCGCCATGGTCTCGCTCGAAGAAGCGGGGCTCGATCCTTCCCACCCCTCGCTGCTGGCAGCCTCGCGCTGGCTCGTCGACAATCAAATTCTCGGACCCGGGGATTGGCAGGTTAAGAACGAGAAAGCCGAGCCCGGCGGCTGGGCCTTCGAATTCCGCAACGATTTCTATCCCGATGTGGACGACACCGCGTTTGTTCTGATGGCTCTGGGCCGCGTGGAAGATCCCGAGCCTATGAAACTGCGGGCGTCCATTCGCCGCGGTCTCGCCTGGCTCGTCAGCATGCAGAATGAAGACGGCGGCTGGGGCGCGTTTGACCACGAAAACAATCTCGAATTTCTCAATAATGTCCCGTTCGCCGATCACAACGCGATGCTGGATCCTTCGACCGCGGACGTCACCGCCCGCGCCCTCGAATGCCTGGGCCAGATGGGCTGGCTAGCCACGCATCCGGCCGTCGCGCGCGGCCGTGCCTTCGTGCGCCACGAACAGGAATCCGACGGCTCTTGGTTCGGCCGCTGGGGTGTGAACTACGTGTACGGAACCAGCGGCGTCCTGCGCGCGCTGGAAACTCTGGGTCTCGGCTCCACGGAAGAATGCAATCGCGCTGCCGATTGGCTCAAGTCCGTGCAGAACACCGACGGCGGTTTCGGCGAATCCATCCTCTCCTATTACGACAAGACCCTGAAAGCGAAAGGGAAGAGCACCGCCTCGCAAACGGCCTGGGGTGTGATCGGGCTGATGGCGGTTGTCGGCGCCGATGATCCCGCCGTTGAGCGCGCGATCGACTGGATCGTCTCGCGCCAGAATGACGACGGCTCGTGGGACGAGCCGGAATTCACCGGCACCGGTTTTCCGCAGGTGTTCTATCTGAAGTACCATCTATACCGAAATTCTTTCCCGCTCTACGCGCTCGGCCGTTACGAAAACCTGCGCAATGGACGCGAAAGATATATCGGCGTCCAAGTTGCCGCCGAAGATTTGCAGGCGGCCGACCCGAGCTAAGAGCAGTACCCGGAGAGGCTTTCGGCACCTTATGACCACGCTCGTAACGGGCGCCACGGGGTTTTTGGGAAATCACGTCGCCCGCCAGCTTGTCGCCGCAGGCCATCCGGTTCGCCTCCTCGTCCGCAGCTCCAGCAACCTCGCGTCGCTGGAAGGGTTGAACGCCGAGCGCGTCACCGGCGATTTAAAGGACACTCCTTCGCTCGATCGCGCGATGCGTGGCGTGCGCCGCATCTACCACGTGGCGGCCGACTATCGTCTCTGGACCCGCCATCCCGAGGAAATCTACGAATCGAACGTCGCCGGCACGCGCCGTCTTTTTGAAGTTGCCGCGCAGGCGGGCGTCGAGCGCATCGTGTACACCAGCACCGTCGCCACCATCGCCATCCCGGTGCACGGCGCGGCGCTGCCAAATGAAGACACGCGCGCTACGCTCAGCCAGATGATCGGCCATTACAAACGCTCGAAATTCCAGGCCGAGCTTGAGGCAATCAAGGCCGCGGAGGCTGGAATTCCCGTGGTGATCGTAAACCCCACGGCGCCGGTGGGTCCCGGAGACTGGAAACCCACGCCTACCGGCCGCATGATCGTCGATTTCCTGAACGGAAAAATGCCCGCGTATGTGGACACGGGTCTGAATGTGGTGCCTGTCGAGGACTGCGCCGCGGGCCACTTGCTCGCCGCCGAAAAAGGCCGCATCGGCGAGCGGTACATCCTCGGCGCGCGCAACATGACCCTGAAAGAAATTCTGGGCGCGCTCGCCGCGATCACCGGCCGCTCCGCGCCCCGCCTGCGTCTGCCGCACGCGGTCGCGCTTGCCGCCGGCTACGCCGACGAATTCTTCTCGCGCCTCACCGGCCGCGAGCCGCAAATTCCGGTTGAGGGCGTGAAGATGTCGCGCCATCGCATGTTCGTCGAAAGCGACAAGGCGCAGCGCGAGCTGGGCTACCGGCCCGGCGCCGTGGAGCTGGCGCTCGGGCGCGCCGTCCGCTGGTACGTCGATCACGGCTATATTCGCGGAGGCGCGGGCGGTAAACGCATAACGCACGCGCAAGCCGCGTAGGATTTTGATACTCTATACGGGAACCATATCATTCAGTTTTTTGTTTTCGGGGGATCGTAGTTATAGTTCGGTTGCATTCATAGCGGGGGAGCGTGCCCCCGGGGTTTAACACCACGTATCATTCGGCATATCGATTGATATATGAAAGTCCTCATTACATTTGCGCTCGCAAATGAATTTGTGCCGTGGCGAAAGCTGCGTCGATTCGAGCGCGTCTCGGGCGATGCCTGGGATCAGACCTATACCGCCACGATCGGTGAGTGCGACGTGCGCGTCGTGGTTACGGGCGCCGGCCGCTTCGCCGCGCAAAGATCTCTCATCCACGCTTTCGATGACGCTCCCGCACTCTGCATCGCTTCCGGACTTTGCGGCGGTCTGAAATCGGCCTACGCTCCTGGCGACGTGCTGGTGGCGCGTGGGGTTGCCGATCTGGCCGGCACTCGCCTGATCCAGGGCGACCCGGAGCTGATCATGCGTGCGGGCGCCGCGGGCGCGAAGATTGTCGACAAGTTCCTCGTTTCCGATCGTGTCGTGTCGACTTCCGAGGAGAAGGCGACTCTCGCCGCGGCCGGCGACGCCGTCGACATGGAAAGCGTCTGGGTTCTCGCGGCGGCCTGGCAGCACGGAGTGCGCACGATGGCCGTTCGCGCCGTCAGCGACGCTGCCGATTCGGATCTGCCTCTGGATTTTAATCGCGTATTTACAGAGCGCGGCGAGGTTAGCATTCCCAAGGTCGTCGGCCAGCTGATCCGCCGCCCCGGACGCCTGCCGGGCCTGCTGCGGCTTGCAAATGAAAGCGAACAAGCCGCCTTCGCTCTGGGGCACTTTCTGGACGCGTATCTTCTGCGTATGGAAGTCGGCCCCACGCCCGAGCTGGCGAAGGCCGAGGAGCTCGCCGTATGAGCCACACCGTCACCCACATCGGCTCGCGGGAATCCGATCGCGCCGGCAACGGCTTGATGCGCGCAGGTGTCTACCGCGGACAGGGCCGCGTCGTCGTCGAAGAGGTGGCCATCCCAGAGATCGGCCCGGGCGAAGTCCTCTTCCGCGTTGCCGCGTGCGGCATCTGCGGCACGGACATCAAGAAGATCCATCACGGATTCATCAAACCTCCCCAGATTCTCGGACACGAGCTCGCGGGCACTGTGGTGAAGACAGGCGCGGGCGTCAAGAAATTCAAAGTCGCCGACCGCGTCGTAAGCTTTCATCACATTCCTTGCGGCGAGTGTTTCTACTGCGAGAGGCAGCTTTTCTCCCAGTGCGCCGGATACAAGAAAGTCGGCCTCACCGCGGGATTCGATCCCAGCGGCGGGGGCTTCGCGCAATTCGTGCGCGCCATGCCCTGGATCGTCGACCGCGGGATGATCGCGCTGCCCGACGGCGTTTCATTCGAAGAGGCCACCTTCGTCGAGCCGGTGAACACCGCTCTCAAGGCCGTCCGTAAAGCGCGCGTCGCCGCCGGCGAGGACGTTCTCGTAAT
>CAZLWY010000157.1:0-4775 GCA_964563425.1 uncultured Acidobacteriaceae bacterium
CTCCGGCATGCGCCGCATTAAATCCTTCAATCCCGCCGGGACGGTGCCTTCCTTCAGCGATTCTTCGATGAATTCCGGCAGCCGGTTTTCCACGCCGATGCGCGATCCCAGGCTCTTCTTCGCTCCCGGCCGCTCCGATTCAATGTATTCGATCAGCTCGACCGAGCGCTGAATTGCCGGATACGCCCGCGATTTCGTCGCTTCCTGTGACAATCGCACGAACGCCGCTCCGAACAGGCTCTGCAACTGCCCGTCCTTCTCGTCCGCTAACTGCAATCCCAGATCGCTGATCGTATCCATGAAACGAGATTCGCCCGATTTCGCGTACAGACCGGCAAGTTCCGGCAGCCCCATGGCTGTCTGTCGCCGCGCTTCCGCATTCTTGCTCGACAGGCCGTTCGCGTAATTTTTCAGGACCTTCTCGGCGTCCTCCTTCTCGCCCCGCTCGATCATCTTCTCGACGTACTCGCGCAGCCGCACTCCGGGCACGCACCATGCATCCGGCCCTTCCAGAACGGTTTTCTTTTTCTCGTCGGGCACCTGCAGCCAGAATTCCTGCGCCAGCACTTCCATATGCGTCTGCGTGTGAATTCCGGCAGCCGCCATTTTTTCCTCGTAGACTCCCAGGATTTTGCGCAACCCGTCGAGTTCGCTGTTCATCTCGTCGAGCATCTGCCGCACCGCGTTCACCTTCAGGTCGCCGCGCTCGTAGCTTTCCAGCGCGAACCGCACCGCGATGTGCTCGGCCAGCTTCAGCAGCGTCGGCTTATCGGAGTTTTCCGCCGGAGCTTGCGCCGCCAGCGCGGAAAGCGCCTGGCTCACCGTGAATCGCGCGCGCCGCGGCAATGTCGAAAGGCGCGACTGAAATGCTCCCGGGTCCAATCGATCCTGCGAGGCGTCGTTCGTTCGCGCGATCTGTGCGAGCACCTGCAAAATTCCCTGCAATTCGTCTTCGTGCAGGGTCATCAAGCCGGTTTCCACCGCCATGGATCCGCTGCCCCCGCGTGCCGATCGCGTCGCGCGAATCCCGGTTGATGCGCTCGCCCAGCGGCTGTCGGATCCTTTGTGCGGAGTGACTCCCGGAATCGTCCAGCCGCCACCGCCATTTCCAGGCCCTTTGCCGCCCGAACCAGCGCCCGCGCCTGTTTCACCGTTGCCCGCCCCTCCGGGGACGACACTCGAAGCGTCTCCGCTCAGCGCAACCGGCTTGGATGCGCCGCCTGCTCCCGCCTCGGTATCTTTGCTCAGCCAGAAGCCACCCGCATTCGGATCGAGCTTCGTTCCGGTCCCGCTGCCGCCGGCGGTTCCGCTTTCGTTGCCGACGAAATTCCAGCCCGATGCCGGTGCTCCGCCCACGCCCGCCGCTGGGCCGCTCAAGGTCGGTCCCGGAGTTCCCGATTCCGCCGCCGCATCTTTGTTCAGCCAAAATCCTCCGGCGTTCGGATCAAGCGGCGTGCCGCCTCCGCTGCCTGCGCTTCCGCCGACGATATTCCAACCGCTTCCCGCGGATCCGTCTCCCGGACCGCCCGCACCGTACACCGCGCCGACCGGACCGCTGACGCTCGGCACGCTGCCCGAGCCACCGCCGGAACCGCCACTACCTCCCGAACCTCCGCCGCCAGGTCCGCCGCTGCCTCCGCCGCCTTTCATGCCATCTGCGGCCACGATCAACTGCAGCAGTTTTTCCGGATCGTTCAGCAGCTTGTCGGTCTCCGCCGAATTCATTCCCAGCGTCCGCGCCGCCAGTTGCGCCGCCATGGTCGATCTCGCCACCGCCGAATCCGCCGGCACGAAACACACTTCGTTCACGTGAATATGGGGATCGCCGTGCAAGGATGCCTTGAGCTGCTCGGCCAACTGCGCAGGCTTGGAAGAAGACCCCGTGGGAAAGGAGCGGACGAATTTCTGCAGGCTGGCGTGCGTAAGCTTGGGAGAAAAATGGACGCTGGCAATTCCTGCGGTCGAAAGCATGCGCGCAAAGCTCTTCTCCGACGCAGCCGTGTCCAGCGGCGTTCCGTCGAGCAGAAGCTGATCGCCCGACACCGCCAGCAGCATCCCGGAGTCGTCGTCCTTGCCGAGCGCTACCTGCAATTCAGACCACGCCGTGTCGTATTGCCGGGCCGTCCGCGGGTGCCCGAAGTCATACATTCTGGCGAACTTGAGCAGAATGTTGAGGCTGCGCACGAACGCCCGCGCCGCCGTCTGCCTCATGGTGTTGTTATCGCTCATATCCCTCAGCGATGCTCTGCCGTGCTAGAAATTCTGAGGGTCGAGGCCAGCGCAGACAATGGTACTAGTGTCCTGACGAGCACTGCCCGGTGGTTCTATGCCACTGGTAGGAAGGAGGTTCCGGACCTAGGCCCGGTGATGCGCCAGCCAGCCCTCCAGCTGGGTCACGTCGCGCAATACTGCGATGGCTCCGTGCTTTCTCAGCAAAGCAGCACGCGCGCTGCGGGCGCCGGCGCTCTGCGGCAGGATGCCGATGAACGGAATCTTCGCGGCCCAGGCCGAGAGCGCGTCGTCCACAATGTCGCCCAAATACAGCGCCTTCGCCGGATCGCGCCCGGCCAAAATCTTCAGTAAGCCTTCCGGGTCGGGTTTCGGCCGCTGCACGTCTTCGACGGTCACGATCTGCCGGAAAAACTCGCGCACCTGGCAGCGATCCAGCGTGTAATCCAGCTCCGCCGCCACGCGCCCGGTAAACAGCGCCAGCTCCGCTCGCTTCGCCAGCCGCCGCAGGCTCGCGCGCGGCAACAGCCACTTCTCACGCGCCACGTTTCCCGCCTTGCCGCCCTTGTCCGCCGCTCCCCAGTACAGCTCGACGAATTTCGCCTTCACTTCGTCGTATTGTTGCTTGCCGCCGAGCGACTGCACCCACGCCGTTGAAAGCTTCCAGTCGTCGTTGAATCCCGAGCGGTTCTTCCATCGATGCAACTCGGCCCGCGTCACGCGCCGCTTCGTGAAATGCTCGACCGTCTCGATTACCGTCGTGTGAAACGACCCGCGCACGTCCACCAGCACCCCGTCGACGTCGAAGACGATCACTGCGGGCTGAAATTTCAATTGGGGCGCTGCGCTGCGCTCGCGGCGTTTGCGTTTCGGCTTTCGCTTGCGGCGGGATACAGCAGATTGTTTACGAATTTGCGTCGTCCGCTTCTTCCGAGGTTTCAACCGAGGTTGCCGAGCCCTCGTCTTCCGATTCTTCCGACGTGCGAACCGGATTCTCCGAGGCGACTTCCGCAGTCTCTTCCGTCGCGTCGCCGGCGCTTGAATCCGGCGATTCCGATTCCGTCTCGAGCAAGTCCGAAGACCAAGCCTCGCCCGAAGTCGCCGCGGGAATCACGCGCTCGGGCTCGGCCGGCACGGTCGGGGCGTCGTTTGGGCCGGCAGGCGCCGCGGTCGCCGCTTCCACCGGCGCGCTCGACTTCAGCGCCTCAAGCCGCTCGCCCAAAACCTCCGCGAGCAAATCGATCAAAGTCTTTGCCCAAGTGCCGTCGGGATCCTTCGTCGGGTCGTAACCGGCGACTTCGATCGCCGCCATGTGCTTCTGCTTCGCGAAAACCCGTAAAGCCTCGCGCACCTGCGCCAGCGTCAAACCGCCCTCGTCCGGAACCTTCGTTGCGGCAAACCCTTCAATCACGTCCACATCGAGATGCAAAATAAATTCGTTGCCCAGGCCGTGAATCCGCTCGATAGCCACCTGCGCCGCGGCTGCGGGACCCATCCGGACCACATCCGCCGCAAGATAACGCCGCAGCGGCGTGCGATCCAGCACTTCCTGCTCCGCGGCATCGAGCCGTGCCACGCCGAAAAGCGCCAGGTCCGGCTCGCGAATCAGCGGCGGCTCGCCCCAGAATCGCACCAGCTCCGCCGCGCCGCGCCCCACGATGTGCGACACGACCATCCCATCGACGATGCCCGACGGCGACGTTGCCGGAATATTCAGATCGGCGTCGCGGTCCATGTAAATCATGCTGACGTGGCGGAAATAACGGCGGGCGCCTGCAATCGTGGCCAGCGCGATCGAACAATCGCCGCTCAAAATCAGCGGCAGCCCGCCGCTCTTGATGGCCTGCTCCACGCGCGGCTTCAGCGCCTCGAGCGACCTCAGCACGCGACTTACGTTCCGCGCGCGCGGGCTTTCATCGTCTTGCGCGAAAAGTTGGACCGGATCATCGCCCAGATCGGCGACTTCGTAGCCGATCGAGCGCAGACGGTCGATCAACCCAGCCGACCGCAGCGCCCCCGGCGCCTTCTCGTGCCCCGCCGACATCGCGGCCGCACTCGTGGGAGCGCCCAAAAGGACAATCTTGTTCGGCTGGCGGACGACTTTGACCGCCACAGTGGGACTCCTTATTTTATTTTGATGCGCCGGGACGAAGGCCGAACGACAAAACTAGTTCGCGGCCCGGCCGAGCTTCGCGGCCAGTTCCGCCGGAAGTGTGAACCGCACGTCTTCGCGAATCAGTTCGAGGTCCCGGTGATTCGTGAATCCAAATCCCGAAAGCCGCTGGCTCACTTGCTCCACCAGCACCTCCGGTGCGGACGCGCCCGCCGTCAGGCCGATCGATTTCACGCCTTCCAGCGCCGCCGCGTCGATATCGTTGGAATCCTCGATCAGCCGCGCGGCCACCCCCGCGCGCTGCGCCACCTCCACCAGGCGGTTCGAATTCGAACTGTTCGCCGAGCCCACCACCAGAATCAGTTCCACTTCCCGCGTCAACGCCTCCACCGCTTCCTGCCGGTTCTGGGTTGCGTAACAAATATCGTCCGAC
>CAZLWY010000158.1:0-11406 GCA_964563425.1 uncultured Acidobacteriaceae bacterium
TGCTTCCGAGCGGGTGCGCGAAGTAGCGCGGCTGGGGCGCCGGCGGGCGGAGATGATTTCGCGGAATCATAAGGTGGAAGCGGAAAACCGCGCGCAGAAGGAAGAAGTGGCGCACTGGTTCGGCATCTGGCTGGAAACACCCGATGCGTTTTTCGATTGGCTCGAAGTGCGCAAGCAGTCTCCCGACTTTCAGAAGAAATTCCCGCGTGCGTTTGTCGATGAGGAATGATGCACAAGCTCGATATTGAAGCGCTCGACCTAGGCTCGGATGTGAAAGCGGTGGGACTCGAGTTGGTGGAGGCGGACGAAAATCGCGAACCGGTGCGGGGCGTGGACGCAGCACGGGTTTGGGGGCGCGTGTTGCGGGCGATCGCCGGTGAGGAACCGTGGGCGCTGGATTTTTTCAGCCACCTCGATCGCGTGCGGGAGTATTGCGATGCGCATGGTGTCGCTTACCGGCAGGCCCATCAGCGGTCGATGGTGATTCCGTCGCCGGAACCCGCCGCGCTGGAAGCGCTGCTGGAGCGTTTTGAAAAAGAGACCTTTGGCGCGCGGGCGGGAGCACCACTGGCGCCGGGAGCCGAGCCGGATTCGGCGCTCGAGGCGGCGCTGGCGCGCCGTGGAGTCGATGCATATCACGCGGCCCTCGCGAATTACTACTTCTGTGGTGTTTGCGCGTTTGAAGACGGTTCGCTCGTGGTGCTGAGCGATAGGCTTTGGGCCAGTGAGATCATCCGCCGAGTCCGCCCCGTGGTGAAAGACCTCTCTGTCGAAGTACAGTTACCAAACTAAAACGGTCCAGCTGTACGACCGTCCAGTTTTGGTGCAGTAATTACGCCCGCACCCTTAGACCGTTCGTACCATTCCCCCTGCCGGACGTTCTAGTACACTTGGGTAGTACGCTGAGGGAGAAATGGCCCTGCAGAGTGACCTAACAGTGTCCACCGAGTACACCGTACCCAATGCCCGGGCCTTCGTGCGGAGCCTCAACGTTCTGCTCAAGTACTCTCGTCTCTATGGTTTAGAACACCTTCGCTCGGCGGCGCAATTCGAGGTTAGCTGGAACGAGCTCGAGCAGGCGGTGCAGGCGGCCGGTACCACGGGTCTGCTGCTGGGTGCCTCGGGTTCGCAGCTGCTGCTCGATGGAGTGCCGCTTGAGTCGACCCAGGCGGAGAAGAGTTTCGCTGACCTGTTGAACGCGGCCGGCGTGGCCAGCATCGCTTTCCTGCCGCAGGTGGACCGCGAGGACTACGGAAACTTGGTGAAGGCGTTCACGGACTCAGGTGGGCCGAAAGCGGTGCCGCTGAGCGAGCGGCTGGACGTGTACTTCCACAACCGCGAGAAGGCCGGAATTCGCGTCAACGAGATTCGCTTTGTGGCGGAAGACTCCGCTTATACGGAAGCGCGAGTGGCCGCGCAGCTGACGGCGCGAACCTTGGGCGCCGACGCGGAAATGATCCAGGACTGGTTCCGCAGCCCGGAGAAGATGATTCAGCTGATCGCTGCGGCCGAGGGCGCCCACGGAGGCTCCGGGAATGGGTCGGTTTACTCCGGTGGCAGCGGCTCTGGCGCCGAAGGTGGACCGGCGAACGCGGGTGGCGAGGGCGCCGTTGCGGGCGCCGCACCCGGAACTGCGGGCGGAAATAGTGCGAGCGCCTCGACCGATCCGGACGTTCTGCCGCAACTGGGCGAAAAAGAAATGCAAAGTTTGCTGCGGCTGCTCGCGCAGTTCGGCGAAGCGACACAGGCGGCGGGCACGAAGGGCGGCCCGTTGCCCGACCAGGCCAAGTGGCAGCTGAATTTCGCGGCGCTGCCGCAGAATGCACAGGTTACCTTGCGCCAGGCGCTGGCGACGGTGGCGGCGAAAACTCCGTCCGCGAAAGTCGACGAAAGCGTGCTGCTGAAACTTGCCGAGGATCTTGCGATTCGTTTTGCACTCGACCGATTCCAGCGCGGCGAAGTGCGCGTGAATGCCGTCCGGCAGATGCTGGACAAGATGGGCCACGAGCTTGGCACGCTGCGAAGGCTGCTGAAAGCGCGCGAAGACAAAATGGTCAGCGCGGGGCTTTCGGTGGAATCGCACGCGGACGTGCTGGACCGGCAATTCTGGGCGGCCGTGCCGGAATCGGGCAAGCGGGCTGTGCTCACGTCGACCGAGGCGTGGTGCATCCCGCCGCGCAACGTGCAGTCGTACGTGGAGGAATTGCTGGGCCGCGGGGAAGCCGATATCGCCGGAGACGTGCTGCTGAAATACGCGTCGTGCGTGCGGAACAAAGACGCCGAAGCGCGCAAGAAAGCGGCCATCGGGCTTGGGCAGCTCGCCGAGCTTTACAGCAAGGGCGCGAGCCAGCGGTTGCAAGATGCCTTGGCGCAAATCGGGCATCAGCTGGCAGCCGAAAAAGACGCGGAATTGCAAACGCTGCTGAGCGCGGCTTTTGTGCGGTTGAGCCAGGAAGCGGCGTCGCGGCGGTATTACAAAGCGATGCAGCAGGCGCTGGATTCGCTGGCCGACCTCGAGGAACTGCGTCCGGCGTGGGCGCAGAATTTGCGGCCGCGGCTCGGCGTCGAGAATCGGATCACGGAGTTCATCGAAGAGGCACTGACGGCCGAGGCGATGCCCGAAGGGCTTGTCGGCGTGCTGATGCGCATCCCGCAGGGCGCGGGCGAGCATCTGGCCGTGCGAATGGCGCGTTCGGGGCGCCGCAGCGAACGCGAAAACGTGGTGCAGCTCGCGAGGGCCGTGGGCAGCGCGTGCGCGCGATACCTGAAGGAAGTGATGAAATCGGAAGCGCCGCCGAAGGCCGCGAGCATTGTGGGATTGCTGAGTCGGCTCGACCCGGAAGGCGTGGATGAATTGCTGCCCCAGCGATTGCGCCATGGCGGCCGATCGTTTCACGATGCGGTGGTGCGGCAGCTTTCGATCGCCGGTGCGCCCGAGCGCGGGAAGATCCTGGCGAATTCGATCGAAGCGCTGGACATCATGGTGCTGCCGCTGGCGCTGGACGAAATCGGCATGTGCGGCGATCAGGAAACCGCGCCGAAGCTGTTGCGGCTGGCCGAAGGCGACATTTTGCCGGAAGGATCCGAATACCTGCGCGTGAAGGCGATCGAAGCGCTGGGGCGGATGCGAGCGCAGGGCGCGGCCGGGCATATGCGGCGATTCGTGGAGACGCGCAAAGCGTTCGGCTGGGCACATCCGGAGGAAATCCGCACGGCGGCTGCGCAGGCGCTGATGAAGCTCGACCCGGAGTGGATGACGGCATTCTTACCGCAATCGGGCCTCGACGACAAAGTGATGGCGCTCGCGCCCCTGGACCCGATTCCGGATCGCGACGTGGTGCGGCACCGCCGATATCGACGCATCCGGCTGCCGCGGAACGTGCCGGCAGTGATCACGTCGGCGCGCGGAAAATATTCGTCGGCGATCAGCGTGTTGAGCCTGGAAGGCGGATTGCTGAGCGGCGACGTGCAGCTTGCCGTCGGAACCGAGGCGACTCTGAAAATTCCGGCGGGATTGCGTTCGATCAGCATGCAAGCCGTCGTTCGGTTCGTTCGCTCGCATCAGGCCGGTTTTGAAATGGTCGGCATGGGCCTGGAAGACCGCGCGAAACTTCGCCGGTTGCTGGTGTCGCTCGGGAGTCCTGCCGGTGCCACCGCAAAAACGAGCGAATAGCTCCTCCGCACGCGATTTTCTCCTGCCAATTTTCAGCTCGGAATCAAATCGGGGAGCCTATTTTCGTTTCGCGCGTGCGCGGGTCGGCGGGGCGATCAGGCCACAGGTACGTTTCGCGAGTCTTCGCCAATCATGGACGGAACGATTTTCCGGTACGGCAGAATGCTGAAGAATTTCTGGCGGCAGGGGTCGCAGCGATACGGGGAAAAGCCAAGAAAGCGCTTCAGAAAGACCAGCGTGCCGGCATCGACGCGCTCGCGCGCAATATGCTGCAAGTCGAAGTTCCCGCAACGCGGGCAGTGCGCATAGCGCGCGAAGGGAATGGCCACCGTCCAGGCGTAAAATCGCTTGTCGCAGGCGCGGCAACGCCAGGGCCTCAGCTGGAGGAACGTGGCCAAGAAATCCCCCACGCCTCCGCGATGTGAGCGGAAACATTCTAAACTTCGGCATTGGGGGCAAATCATTATTCTTGCAGTATGCCTAGAGTTGGCGGGCGAAGCATATCCAAAACGATTTCTCGCCGCAATAGCCGGAAAACTGTAGGCGCGGCCCTGCGACCTAAGTAAGATAGAGACGAAGGCAAAAGATGCCAGGCTACACAGACGAACACGCGACGTCAGGAATCCGCGCCAAGCTGCCCGCAATCGACACCTGGCCCAACCAATTCCCGGGCTACACCATCACAATCCGCGTGCCCGAATACACCTCGGTCTGCCCCAAGACGGGCTTACCGGATTACGGGGCGATCACGATCCAATACGAACCCAAGAAACAGTGCCTCGAATTGAAATCGCTGAAACTATACCTGCTGGCCTACCGCAATCTTGGAATTTTCTACGAGAACGCAATAAACAGGATGCTGAAGGACATCGTTACGTCAGCGCGTCCGGTCTGGTGCCGGGTGACGGGCGAATTCACGCCGCGCGGCGGCCTGACAACCAGCGTAGAGGCGCACTGGCCGCGCCGCAGTGGCAACAACGCCCGCGCCCGGGGATAGACTTCGCTCCCCGGCTCGGCGATAATCTCGCGAAACAGCCGCGCCCGTAGCGGTCAAGGAGGCACGATGAGTTTGGATCAACCGAGCGAAACCCCACAGGTCGTCGAAGCGGGAACCCTGCCGCGCTGGGTGACAGTGCTTTTTGTCGTGGCGTTCGCACTGGTGGCGTATCTGCTCTACGCGGGGTATGCACAGCGGCAGGACATGCACAAGGCCGAGGAAGATGCGTCGCAAAAGGCGCAGGCGACCGCCGCTGAGCTCGACAAGACCAATTCGCGCATTGCCGACTTGAAGGGGCAGCTCGATGTGATGTCGCAAAAGCTTGGACTCACCGAAGACGAGCTGGCGCGTGCTCGCGGACTGGCCCAAACCGTGCGCAATGAACAGCAGAAGAGCGATCAGCAATTCCGCCAGCAGCTCGGCGCCGTCCAGGCCGATACGACAACGAAATTCGGACAGATGGCCACGCAGATCAACGGCACGCAGACCGATCTGAACTCCACAAAGGCCGACCTGGAAGCGACCAAGACTGCCATGACCAGCATGAAGGGCGATCTGGGTGTGCAGAGCGGGCTGATCGCGCGCAACCATGACGAGGTGGAAGAGCTGAAGCGCCTCGGAGAACGCGATATTTTCGAGTTCACCCTCAACAAATCGGCTAAATCGCCGGAGCATGTGGGTCCAATCGAAGTTCAACTGAAGAAGACCGACACGAAGAAGTACAAGTACACGGTGGACGTGGTTGCCGACGACAAGAACATCGAAAAGAAGGATCGCACGGTTGGCGAGCCCATCCAGTTCTACGTGCACGGAGCGCGTGCGCCGTACGAGATCGTCGTGTTCGACGTGACCAAGGATTCGGCGAAGGGCTATCTCAGCGCGCCGAAGTCCGCAACGGCTGCGCCGCCCGCCGCTACGCCGCCGGGGAATTGATTCGGGCTCGCGGCACGGACACAACATTGCTGCGTCCGCTTCGCATCGGGGGATTGGAAGGCGTCCCACGATGCGAGCGGACCGCACGGCGCTCGAATTCCCACTCGTATGATTTAGGTTTTTCTTTCCGGGTATTCCTCATTTCATTCTTCGTCCTGGTCCTGGCGTTCGCGATTTTCCCGCCTGTTGCGAGCGCGCAGCAGCCCGCGGCGAACTCTCCGGCGCCTCTCGTAGCCGCGACGGAAATCGTGAAGGTGGACGCGAGCGTCCTCGACAACCAGGGAAATTTCGTGGGTGGCCTGTCACGGAGCAATTTCCATGTACTCGACGACGGCGCCGCGCAACCGATTGTGGTTTTCACTCCCGTCGAAGCGCCCGCGCAGGTGCTGGTGATGATCGAGACCAGCCCCGCGGTCTACCTGATTCACGATCAGCATCTCGTGGCCGCTTACGCGCTACTCGATGGCTTAGCCGCCGGCGATCAGGTCGCTCTGGTGACCTACGATCAGTCTCCGCGCCTGATCATGCCATTTACGGCCGACAAATCCGCCTTCCTCTCGGCGCTCAACACGATGCAGTACACCATCGGTATGGGGGATCTAAATCTTTACGATTCGGTTTCGGCGGTCCTGGACTCCCTTGGTCCGAGCGCGGGCAAGCGCGCGCTGGTGATTCTGAGCACGGGTCTTGATTCGTCGCCTCCCGCTCGCTGGGACGCGCTGGTTCGCAAACTGCGTAGTGACGACGTCGTGATTTTTTCCGTGGGCCTCGGCGGACCGTTGCGCGGAGGCAGTTCGAAGAAAACGAAAATGTCCGCGCCGCTCCCGTCAGCTGCTGACGTCGCTTTCGAGAAAGCCGAGAACGGGCTCCGTTCGCTCGCCGCGATCACGGGCGGCCGCGCCTATTTCCCGCAGTCGGAGAACGATTTCGTTTCCATCTACCGTGAAATCGCGTCGGCACTGCGGCATCAATACCTGCTCGGCATCGCGCCGGCGCACGACGGACAATTCCACACTTTGACCGTCGAGCCGCTCGACGCGAATGGCCAGATGATGAATGCGCCTTCAAAAAAGCCGGTCGTTCGCGTATTTGCCCGCGAGGGATATTGGGCCCCGTCACCATGAGGGTCCGCCGCAGGTACTCGCAGACCAGGCCTCGGAATGACTTGGACGCCCAGTCGCGTATACTTTCCGGGCATCCGTCCAGGCTTACCAGTGCATCGGGAGGATTGATGAAGCGTACCACCAGCTTCGGCATCGCGGCAGGCACGCTGTTGCTCTGCGCGGGGCTCGCGTCCCAGCCGGCTTTGCGGGCGCAAAATACCGCCGCCGCGCCCTCACCGGGCGCCGCCCTGGTGCGCTTCGCTTTCGGCGGCAATGTCGCCCAGTTGCCCGCGCAGTTCGACGACAATCTCGTTTTTGTCCCGGTGCGCGTAAATCAGGGCCAGCCCTCGATGTTTCAACTCGACACGAGCGCCGCAGTCTCCTCCATGGATCCAGCGCGCGCTGCGGAGCTCGGCGTGGCAAATCTGCGGTCGCCCGTGCTGAATCTGACCGACGTTGATTTCTCGCTTGCCCAGCTAGATTCCCAAACCAATGCCGACTTCGGCCCGCGCCTCGGCCGCGGGTACGAAGGCACGATCGGCAACGACGTGCTCTCAGGCGCGGTCATAGAGATCGACTACGGTCGGCAGACCGTGCGCCTGTACGATCCGGCCTCCTATCATTACAAGGGCGCCGGGAAAGGCTTCCCGCTCACGATGCGCAACGGCATGCCGGCGGTGCGCGCGAAGGTCAATGTGGCGGGGCGCAGGTCCGGCGAGGCCTTGTTCGTCATCAACACCGCGCTCGATGTTCCGCTGCTGATTTCCGATCGCTTCGCGAACCAGCACCACTTTTTTTCGTCGCACTTGAAGACCGTGCCGCTCGCCAGCGGCGAACTGGGAGTCGGCGGCAAAGCCGTGTTGGGCAGGATCGAATATTTCGAGATCGGTCCCTACCAGATACAGGCGCCGCTGGCGGCTTTTGCCGAGGGCCCTTTGTCAGGTGACGATTCTCAGATCGCGGGCGAAATCGGCGGGGGAATGCTGCGGCGGTTCACCGTTACGCTTGATTACGCCAGCCATTTGGTGTACTTCGATGGGAACAGCGAAATCCACGCGGACGATCACGAAGACATGAGCGGAATTTCCATCGCCGCGACGGGCCCCGGGTTGAGGGCTCTGGAGGTCGTCGAGGTCCGGTCTGGCTCTCCCGGTGCAGACGCGGGCGTTCAAAAAGGCGACTTGATTGAAGGCGTCGACGACGAAGCCGCCGCCGATATTTCGGTGACCGCCGCCCGCGAGTTGTTCCGGAACGTCGGCCACAAATACAAGCTGCTCATCAATCGCGATGGCAAGACGATGACGATCAACGTCACCATGCACCGCGCGCTGTAGCCCCTCGGTAAGTTACTTCTTCACAGTCTGCGCAACCTCGCGAGGCAGCCGTCCGGCTTCCCGCAACTCCCTTCGCAGCAAATATTCGATTTGCGAGTTGAGGCTCCGCAGGTCATCCGCCGCCCAGCGTTCCAGGGCAGCAGCAATCGCCGGATCGAGCCGCAGCAGAAATGGTTTGCGATCCGCCATGGGCCTCTATCCGGAATATAGGGTTCCCGCGTTCACAACTGGCTGCGGACTTCGTTCCCCGCACAGCACGACCAGCAGGTTGCTTACCATGGAAGCGCGGCGCTCCGGGTCCAGATCCACTACTTTTCTTTCCGAAAGCTGATCGAGCGCCATTTGCACGATGCTGACGGCGCCTTCCACGATCGTCTGCCTCGCGGCGATGATCGCGGACGCCTGCTGGCGCTGCAACATCGCGCCGGCGATCTCCGCGGCATAAGCGAGGTGGCTGATGCGTGCTTCGATCACCTCTACTCCGGCCTTCGACAGGCGGTCCTCGATTTCCTGCTTCAATTGCGCAGCGGTTTCCGCCGTGTGGCTGCGCAGGCTCATCTGACCGGCTTCGCGAGAGTCGTAGGCGTACGACGTGGCCATATTCCGCAGCGCCGATTCGCTCTGCACCTGCACGAAGTTTTCGTAGTTGTCGACTTCAAAGACTGCTTCGGCCGAATCCACTACTTGCCAGACGACCACGGCAGCAATCTCGATGGGGTTTCCGTCGAGATCGTTCACTTTAAGCTTGTCCGTCTCGAAATTCCGGACGCGCAAGGAAATCTTGCGCCGTGTCGTGAGCGGGTTGATCCATTGAAAGCCTTGCTCCCGGACCGTGCCGGCGTAGCGGCCAAAGAGCTGAATCACCTGGCCCTCGTTCGGATTCACGACCACCAGACCTCTTAAACATATCGCCTCGAGAACCATCGCCAGGAAGCAAAACACCGGCAGCGGTCCGGGCTGGCCCTTTGTCACATTAACCAGAAGAAAAATCGTCAGCGCCATCACCACCACAATCACCAGCAGCATCGCTCCCCCGGGAAGCGAAAACGCTTTTTTCTCTCTCATGAGCGATCTCCTTTGGGGACAATATCTAAATGATATCAGAATGATAGAAGATGTCAAGGCCGTGATGGGCCCACCGTTGCGACGGGCGGCGCAGGCACCCTGAGGGCATTTTTTCGAGCCGATGCCGGGCGGCTCGGGAGGGTGCTGCGGGAAGAGGCGAAGACGGAAGGACTAATCGAACTTGCGGAGGGTGGACGCCATTTGGTGAAGTCTCGCGTCCACTTTCGCGAAAACACTGCCTGCGTCGAATTTTCCGGTGCCGCTCGGTTTGCCCGCGCGTACGCCAGTTAGGATTTCGATGCCCTGTTCGATCGTTTTGACGGGATAGATGTGAAAACGGCCCTGCGCTACGGCTTCGATCACTTCGTCGCGCAGCATCAAGTCGTCCACGTTCTCCGACGGGATCAGCACGCCCTGCTTTCCGGTGAGCCCTTTGAGCCGGCAGACGTCGTAAAAGCCCTCGATTTTCTGGTTCACGCCGCCAATCGGCTGCACGTCACCTTGTTGATTCACGGATCCGGTCACGGCCAGGTCCTGCCGGATGGGCAGCTCCGAAAGGGCGGAAAGCAGGGCGTAAATTTCGGTGGAGCTGGCGCTATCGCCATCCACGCCCGAATACGACTGCTCGAAACAGACGCTGGCGGAAAGCGAAAGCGGCTTGTCCTGCGCGAACGTACGCCGCAGGTAGCCGGAAATAATCTGCACGCCTTTGTCGTGAAACCGCCCGCTGAGGTTCGATTCGCGCTCGATATTGATGATGCCGGTTTTGCCCATCGCCACCGACGCGGTGATGCGCACCGGCTTGCCGAATGCGTAGCCGCCGATTTCCATCACGCTCAAGCCGTTGATCTGGCCCGTGCGGCCGCCGGTCGTGTCGATGAACACCAGGTTCTGCTCGATCATTTCACGGATTTTCGTTTCCAGCAGATTGTGCCGGTCGATTTTAGCGTCGAGTGCCGCGCGCACGTGTACCGCATTTACCACGTTGCACCCCGCATGCCGCGCCGCGTAGCTGGATTCGCGCGCCAGGTCGGCGAGATCGAAGAAACGCGTGGTGATTTTGCCGCGCCTTCCTGCCAGCCGAACACCGTGCTCCAGAATGGACGCGACGGCCGTGCGATCGAACTGCAGCAGCTTCTCGTCGTCCACCAGTTTTCGCAGCCGCCCGCCGTAATGTCGATAGACTTCGTCGCTCCAGTTCATCTCCTCGTCGAATTCCACGCGCACCTTGAAAATCTTCTTGAAGTCGTCCTCGTAGTCGTAGAGCAGCTCGTACATTTCGCGGTCGCCGATCAAAATGATTTTCGCGTGCACGTCGATCGGCTCGGGCTTCAGCGAGGCGCTGCTGAACGGGAAAAACATGTCGATCGGCTGTATTTCGAGCTTGCCGTGGTTCAGTGTGCGCTTCAGCGTGCGCCACACGCCGGTCTCCGTCATGGTGTCGAGCGCGTACATCACCAGGAATCCGCCGTCAGCGCGCAAAAGCGAGCCGCCGCGCAGGTCCATGAAATCGGAATTCCAGCTGCCCCGCGTGTCGTAGCTGCGATGCACGGTGCCGAAAAGATTCGCGTACGTAGGGATCGTTTCGAACACCACGGGGCACTTGTCGTGCTCGTTGTGCGCCAGGATCACGTTGACGCCGTAGATGCGGAATGGATCGCGTTCCGAGCGTTCGGGTTTCGGCAGTCCCGTTGTTTCCGACGGCGGCTGATCCTCTTCTCCCTCGCGCTCCTTGAACGGATCGAGATTGTCGAGAATGTGATGCCGCACTTCCTCGAGATACTCGGAAATATGCGCGCCGGCGTATTTTTCCTTCAGCTCTTCGATCACTCCGTCGACCAGCACGGACGCCGCTTCCTGCTCGAGGTAGTTCATTTCGCTGGCCAGTTCGCGGGAAAGCGCCAGCGTCCTGCGGTAGACGATCGTGAATTCCTGCCGGAACTGGTCGTATTTCCGCTCGAGTTCTTCCGCGGCTGTGTTGTCAAGCTTCCCGTCCTGCACCATCTTGGGGATTTCCTCGATCGGGACCATCTGGCCGTCGAGCACCGGGAAAATTTCTGGCAGCGCCACCGCGCCCACCTGCATGCGTCCCAGCGCAAATTGCTCGCGAGCGATGCGACGCGTGAAATCGTCCATCAATTCCTTTTCGCGCACGGTGAAGCGCTCGACGATGCGCGTCTTCTGGCGCTGGAAAGGTTCCCCTTCGAACACCTGCGGAATTCTCCGCCGCAGAAAATCGATTCCCGATTCCACTTCCTTCTTGAACGCGTTCGCGAGTCCCCGCGGCAGCGTCAACAGGCG
>CAZLWY010000159.1:0-4187 GCA_964563425.1 uncultured Acidobacteriaceae bacterium
GGCTCCGGGAAAACCGGTCGTGATGCGGACCTTGGCAGCTACCGCGTCGTGGTCGGTGCTGAAGGGTGCGACCGCCTGGGTGATGCCATTGGTCGCATAAAACAGCCCGACGCTGGTCTCCTTCGATTGCGCCTGGATGAATTTGCGGATGTCGTCAAGCTGGTTGCCGATGTTTGAAAGCTCGTCGATCACGATGGCAAGCTCGAGCGGCGATTTCTCGCCTTGCGCCGCGTCCCATCCAACGATGTCTTCGCGGCGATTTCCGGTGCGGACCACGATGTCGTCCTTCGTCAGCGCGGGCGGCGGCGTGAAGTTGGGGCCGAGGACCGTCACGACAGTTGTGACGGGCACGTTCGACGCGCCTGCCTGCGGCGCGGCCGCGGCCTCGGCGCGCGCAGTGAAAAGCCAGAGGGGCGCGAGGAACAGGATTCCGAGTGTTTTCAGGTAGTTGGACATGTTCGACCTCTAGTTCTTCGATGCGTTTCAGGGCGCAAAGGATATTCCCAAGACTCTGGCGGCAGCAATTGATTATCCGAGACGCGGGAGGTAAGCTGCGCGTGGCATTTTGGCGACTCACGTGACGGGGGGAGTGAAATGAAATTGTCAGGTCAGGTTTTGTGCGTGGCTTTGCTGCTCGTGAGCGTCCCTAGTGCGCGAATCGTCTCAGCCGCTCAGCAGGACGCGGATCGCGCCGCGATCGCGAAAGCCGTCCAGAACTACATGGACTCCTGGAACACCCATGACGTTCACGCCGTGGCCATGTTGTACGCGGTTGACTGTGATTTCGTAAATAATTTCGGCGATGTGACGCACGGCCGTGACGGCATGGAGAAAACTTTCGGGCCGTTCATGACCGGCCCGTATAGCGCGACCGTTCAGACCGGCACGGTGCGCAGCGTACGATTTCTGAAGCCCGACGTAGCGGCGGTGGATGTCGACTGGCAGATGACCGGCGCGAAAAATCCGGACGGCAGCCCGCGTCCAACCCGGAAAGGGATTCACAGCCTGATCATGACGCGCCAATCCGACGGCGCTTGGCTCATTACCATCATGCACGTCCACGAATTCACCAACACGCCGCGCATCTCGCCAGGGACAGCCCCGGCGAATCCGGAACCGGCGAAATAACCTCCGTACAGAAATCAGGGCGAAGCGCTACTGCTTAATCGTTACCTGCGTGGCGATGTAAGACACATCCGACCAGTAAGCCTCGACGCCGACCTGCGCGCCGGCCTTCAGCGCGCTGCGGTCGATGTGCAGGTCGGAGGGCACCATCACCCAAACCGCGGGGCTTGCTGCAGGCTTGATATCCAGCGTGCCGTCGCTAAACGACTGCACGAGGCCCGAAATCTGCACCCTAGCGGCGCCGCCGGATTGCGCACCGGACGGGAGACACAACAAAGGGATCAGTGCCGCAACCAGGATCAAAACGAACATCATTCGCCGCATAAAGCCCTCCCTTGATCAGGAATTAACGCTCACGTCCGCGGTAGCCAAGAATCGGGGCGGCTTGCGGCCCCGCGCCGCCTGCTCGAACGCATACGCGATTTTGATCAACGTCGGCTCGCTCCAAGCGCGCCCGAAAAACGAAATCCCCACCGGCAATCCGCGCACAAATCCCATCGGCACGTTGATGTTCGGATATCCGGCCACCGCCGCCAGCGACGAACTCCCGCCGGTGTCATGGTCGCCATCGATCAGATCGATCAACCACGTCGGCCCGGCCGTCGGCGCCACGAGCGCGTCCAACCGGTACTTGGCCATCACGCCATCAATTCCTTGCTCGCGGGTCAGCAGGTGGTTCTTCGCCACCGCGTCCAGATACGCTTTGTCCGTCAGCGGCCCCTTTTTCTCCGCTTTTACGAAAAGGTCCTGACCGAAGTATCCTAGCTCCCTGTCGGCATATGTCTCATTGAACGCAATCAATTCCTTGAGCGACCGCACAGGTACCCTCGGTCCCGCTCCCGCAAGATACGCGTTCAGGTCGTGTTTGAACTCGTAGAGCATCCCGTCCATCTCAGAATCATCGAATTTCCCAAGCGAAGCGATTTCAACCGGATCGATCAGCACCGCGCCCTCTTGCCTCATCGCGTCATACGCGTTGGCCAGCGCCGCTGCGACGCTTTCGTCAAAATCGTACGCCTTGCGAACAACTCCGAGGCGCGCGCCTTTCAATCCGCCGCGATCCAGGAATTTCGTGTAGTCGGCCGACGCCTTTCGACCAGGCACTCTGGTCGCGGGATCGTCGGCGTCCACGCCCGTCAAACCGCCCAACAGCATCGCCGCATCGGTGACGCTGCGCGCCATCGGACCAGCCGTATCCTGGGTGTGCGAAATCGGAATGATCCCCGCGCGGCTGATCAGGCCCACGGTCGGCTTGATCCCCACAATTCCATTCGCCGACGAAGGGCACACGATCGATCCGTCCGTTTCCGATCCCACCGCCGCCGCACACAGGCTCGCAGCCACCGCTGCACCGGAGCCCGAGCTCGATCCGCACGGGCTGCGATCGTGAGCGTAAGGATTGTGCGTCTGCCCTCCGCGCCCGCTCCACCCGCTCGAGGAATGCGACGACCGGAAATTTGCCCATTCGCTCAGGTTCGTCTTGCCCAGCAGCAGCGCCCCCGATTCGCGCAGCCGCCGCGCCACAGCCGAGTCCTTCGGCGGCGTAAAACCCAGAAGCGCCAGCGAGCCTGCCGTCGTCGTCATTCGATCGGCCGTGCCGATGTTGTCCTTGATCAGGATGGGGATTCCATGAAGCGGACCACGCGGTCCTTTGGATTTCCGCTCCTCGTCCAGAGAGTCGGCAAGAGTGAGCGCGTCCGGATTCAGCTCGATCACGGAATTCAGCCCTGGGCCGTTGGTGTCAATCTCCCCGATTCGCGAGAGGTATTCCTCGGCCAGAGATCGTGAGGTGTATTTCCCCGATTGCAAACCTGCCGAAAGATCGGCCAGCGAAACTTCATCGAGTTCGAAGGGTTTGACTTCCGGCACGTTATCCTGGGCGCCTGCCCCGGCCGCAAAGGCGGGCACGGCGAACGATGCCGCGCCAGCGGTCAATCCCGACTTGAGGAAATGCCTGCGGCCCACTTTAGCGGAGTGGGAGTCGTCTTTCTCGAAGCGCATGGTTGGCCGATTGTACCAACGTCAGCCAACGGAGGCATGGGGAAACCACCAGGCCGGCGGACCGCTTACTGTCTCTCGGAAGTACTGTTCGAGCGCCTACCAGATTCGCCTTCTAGGAAACGAAAGGCAAGCTAGGTCAAGTGGCAGAATCCGCCCAGAGAATCCCTGCGAATGCCCTTGCCGCGATGGAAGGGCGACATCTTTCATCCAATCGGCTGCTAGAAGATTCCAGACCCGCTGGCGACCGCTCCCTGCAACTCGCCAAGCCAATTCTCGGAATGGCTGCGCGTCCCGCGGGAAGCGCAAGAGCTTCGCGCTTAATCGCCGAGAGAGTCCGATCGGTTATCAAATCAGTTGAAAGCGGCGCAGATCGTCATCAGAAATAGTTAAGAACTCGATTTCTGCGCTTCCGGTCTCATGCAATGCCAAAAATGCGGTTTCCACTTGACCAGATTCAAGGGCGAGTGAAAAGACCAAGAATCTGCCCAGGGATTCTTCCTCTAGAAACTTCAGAGACTCCATCTCTCGTTCGACCTTCGCATAAGGGATGAAACTGACGGCAAATTCCGGATCGGAGGCTTGGGCCTTATTCAGCCGTTCCAAGTAAATAGAACCGTCCATGATTGGCCGAGGTTATCTTTTCGAGGATAGGATCTCAGTTCAATACCCTACATAGTGAGCCAACAGGCCCGGGAACAGTAGGACGTCCTCGTGACCCCGACCGCTACGTAGGGACCGACCGATGCTCCGTAGGTAGGGCGATGAGCTCGGCCCGTCTTGCGTGGGCGAATAACGGTGTTCGGCCCGGGCTGAAAATCCCGATTTCCCGAGGAATCGATGCGCCCGGCGTGTTGTCGTCAGCGGACCATCGCAGGGTACAGATTTTGGGCACCGGCGCATTGTGAAGTCCAAGGTGCTCTAACTATTGAGCTCCGCATAATATAGTGACGCTCGAACAGTTCCGCTTGAGCCCAGAAGCCGGTGACCAGCGTGGTACGTCGGCGCATGCGACGAAGTGCCTTGCGGGCATAATGGCTCAGCTGCCAGAAGGTCTGCGGACA
>CAZLWY010000160.1:0-14794 GCA_964563425.1 uncultured Acidobacteriaceae bacterium
GCCTCCCGCTTCGCGTGGACGCCCGACCATCGAGAAGCGTTACGCAGAAGGCGAGCGCCGGCTTCATCCAGTTCGAACGCGCCAGGGTGCGGCTGCGGGCCGCGCGCATGTGGAAGCCCCGGCTCCGGTCCAGCGTGAACCTCGCGCGGTGACCGTGACCGAGGGCATTACCGTGCGCGAGCTCGCCGAAAAACTCGATATTCGCGCCAAAGAGTTGCTGAAGACGCTGCTCGATCGCGGCGTTTTCGCCAGCATCAACCAGGCGCTCGACGTGCCGACGGCCACGAGCCTGGCCGAGTCATTCAATGGAATCGTGGAAGTGGTGACCTACGAGCAGCAGCTGGTCGAAGAAGAGAAGATCAAGGAAGAGCGCACGGGTAATTTGCTGCCGCGCGCGCCCGTGGTGACGGTCATGGGCCACGTCGACCACGGCAAAACGAGTTTGCTCGACGCGATCCGCGAAACGGAAGTGGCCGCCGGCGAAGCGGGCGGAATCACGCAGCACATCGGCGCCTACGAGGTGCACGCCGGCGACCGGCGCATCGTGTTCATCGACACGCCGGGCCACGAAGCGTTCACGCGCATGCGTGCGCGGGGCGCGAAGGTGACCGATATCGTGGTGCTGGTGGTCGGCGCGGACGACGGCGTAATGCCGCAGACCGAAGAAGCGATCGCGCACGCCAAGGCCGGCAACACGCAGATCGTCGTAGCGATCAACAAAATCGACAAGGCAAACGCAGAACCCGAGCGCGTGAAACGGCAGCTGGCCGATCGCGGATTGATGCCTGAGGAATGGGGCGGAACGACCGTCACGGTCGAAGTCTCAGCCAAGACGAAGCAAAACCTTCCCCGGCTGCTGGAAATGATTCTGCTCGTGGCCGATTTGCTCGAGCTGAAGGCCGATCCCGACGCTCCCGGCAGCGGCACGGTGTTGGAGTCGCGGATGGACAAGGGTCGCGGACCCGTGGCGACCGTGCTGGTACAGAACGGAACGCTGAACGTGGGCGATGTCTTCATCGTTGGCGCGGTATACGGGAAAGTTCGCGCGATGTTTGACGATCGCGGACATGCGATTCAGAAGGCCGCACCCTCGACGCCGGTCGAAGTGCTCGGACTGCAGGGCGTGCCCGAAGCGGGCGATCAGTTCCAGGTGGCGGACGAAGCAAAGGCGCGACACATCGTCGAGTACCGGCAGGCAAAACAGCGCGAGGCGGCGCTGGCCAAGACGGCATCGTCGGGCCGGCTTACGCTCGATCAATTGCACGAACAGCTTCGCGCCGGCGAACTGAAAGAGCTGCCGGTGGTGGTGAAGGCGGATGTGCAGGGGTCAGTCGAAGTGCTGAATGAAATGCTGCCAAAGCTTTCAAACGACCAGGTGAAGCTGAAAGTGATGCAGGCGAGCGTGGGAGCGGTGACGGAATCGGACGTGATTCTGGCTTCGGCGTCCAATGCCGTAATCATTGCGTTCAACGTGCGGCCCGAGCGCAAGGCTCTCGATCTGGCGCAGCGCGAAGGCGTCGACATTCGCATGCACACGATTATTTACGAGCTGCTGGACGAACTGCGCAAGGCCGTGGCGGGATTGCTGGCGCCGGTGATCAAGGAAGTGTATCTGGGCCGCGCGGAAGTGCGGAACACCTTCCGCGTCAAGGGTTCGGGCGTGATTGCAGGCTGCTCGGTGCAGGACGGAATCATCAAGCGCAACGCGGACGTACGGGTGCTGCGCGACGGCGCGGTGGTCTACACCGGACAGGTCAGCTCCCTGAAAAGATTCAAGGATGACGCCAGCGAGGTGCGCGCGGGATTCGAATGCGGAGTGGGTGTCTCGAATTTCAACGACGTAAAGGTGGGTGATCTTCTCGAGTGCTTCAAGATCGAGAAGTCATCGCCGATGGACGCCGCCTTGCCGCCGGATCGCGGCCGTCCCGACACGGGCGACGCGCGGCGCATCTAAGCCTATCGAGATTGCAGTTCTGAGAACGTCTCCGCTGGATTTCGACGGGGCGCGCATGCCAATCGGCCTCCTCACTCTTGAAATTCACATCTCCGATGCGCAGTCGCTGAAGGATAAGCGGCAGGTGCTGCGCAGCCTGAAGGACCGGTTGCGCGCGCACTACAACGTCGCGGTGGCCGAGCTGGAGCATCAGGAGCTGTGGCAGCGGTCGCGCGTGGGAGTAGTGAGCATTTCGGGCGACGGGAAACACCTCGAGGAATCGCTGCAGGCGATCGCCGAGGAATCTGAACGCTTGCTGGGACGGGACCTGGTGTCCCGCGAAATCGAATATTTCGAGGACGAACCATGACGGTCGGGGGATTTCGGTCGGAGCGCATCGCCGAAGAAATCCGCAACGAAGTGATGTTGATGCTGGCGGGAGAATTGCAAGACCCACGGCTGGCCGTGCCGCTGATCGTGACGGAAGTACGCGTGGCGGCGGGAATGAAGGTCGTGCGCGTGTTCGTCCAGGTCGACGGCACCGACGCGGAGCGCGAGGATGCCATGAAGGGCCTGAAGGCGGCGTCGAAATTCATCCGTCACGAATTGGTGGAGCGGCTACAGCTGCGGCGAGCGCCGGAAGTGATGTTCATTCCGGATAATTCGGAAGAATACGGTCAGCGCATCGACGAACTCTTGAAGAGGGTGAACCACCCGGAGAAATCGTAGCGGGGCGCGAAGCCCTACGGAATTGGCCGGCTCGAATCCGGCGCTACGAATTGCAAATGGCAAAAACACCTAAACCTGCGCCGATTGACGGGATTCTTGTGATCGATAAACCGCGTGGACGGACGTCGCACGACGTGGTCGAGACGGTGCGGCGGCTGGTTGGATTTCGCCAGATCGGGCATCTGGGGACGCTGGATCCGCTGGCGACGGGCGTGCTGGTCCTGGCGCTGGGGCGTGCCACGCGGCTGGCGCGATTTTACGGCAGCCGCCGAAAACGCTATACCTGCACGGTGCGCTTCGGGTTCGCTACCGACACGTATGACGCGGACGGCGAAGCACTTTCCGAAGACACGGCGCCCGCAATGAACCCCGAAGCGATTCAGGCGCTGGCCGAGCGCTTCGTCGGCAAAGTTCAGCAGATACCGCCGTCCTTTTCCGCGAAGAAAATCCATGGGCGACCCGCGCACGAGTTGGCGCGCAAACAAAAACCCGTAAAGCTCGAGCCCGTTGAAGTCGAGGTGAACGAATTCCGGCTGACAAGCGTTGAGGGATCCTGCGCCCGGTTTTCCGTCGAGTGCGGCTCGGGCACCTACATTCGTTCGCTGGCGCACGATCTGGGGCAGCTGCAAGGTAGCGGCGCGCATCTGGCGGAGATCACGCGGACAGCAGTGGGTGAATTCACGCTCGATCACGCGGCGAGCTTGGCGGATTTGATCGAGGAGGCGAAGGCCGGGACATTCGACGGGCGCGTGATCAAGCTGGAAAACATGCTGCCGGATTTGCCGCGGGCGACGGTGCTGCCGATTATCGAAAAGCGCGTGCGGCACGGCGCGAAGTTCAATTTGCCGATTGCGCAGATTCAGCCCGGGCATTCCGTGGCCGCGCAGGGCGCACCAGCGCAGCTGGACTCGGGCGAATGGCAGCCTTCCCGATTGCGCGTGTTCAATCAGCAGGGACACCTGATTGCGATTGCCGAGCCAGTTGTTCCCCGCACGTATCAGCCTGTTGTGGTTCTCGCAGTTTCCTCTTAAATTCCATCCCGGTAGCGAAGCAAGCTGCCCGACGGCAGGTTCGTTCGCTGTCACACTCCGGATTATTGTTGCGGTGGAGCCTGCAGCGGTGCTGGTGGATTTTGCGGCGCCGGCGCAGGTTGTTCCGGTGGCTGCTGAGGCGGCGCTTGCGGCGGCGGTGGTTGCTGTTGGGGTGGTGCATTCTCCGGCGGAGGCGGCGCCGGGACCGGCGGCGTGGGTGGAGCGACGACATTCGGGGTGGACTCGGCGCCTCCCTGACCCTCCGGCTCGCCCTGACCCGCGTAGATCACGTGATCGGTGCGCGGCGCGTAGCGCACCATGCGCGGCGTCACGAGAATCAACAGTTGCGTATCTGAGTTGTTCTTCGTCGTGTCCTGATCGAGCAAGCCGACGCCCGGAATTTGCGAGATCCCCGGATTGCCGGTGATCGCGCTGGTAAGCTGCGTCGAGCGGAAACCGGCGACGGCGGCGGTTTCGTCCTGCTTCAGGCGGACGGTTTGCGTCACGGCCTCGTTGTTGATCACGGGAATCTGGTTGAAACTTTCGGCGCTGAGGCTGCTAATTTCGAAGGAAAGATCGAGCGTGACCTCATTGTCCGGATGAATGCGCGGCGTGGCTTTCACTTTCAGGCCGATATCGAGATACTGCGCGCCGGGAAACTGCGTGCCGAGGGAACTGGAGGCGCCGGGGAAAAGACTGGCGCTGTTGAGAATGACGGTGGCTTCCGCGGCGCCATTGTCCGCGGTGGCGGCGTCGGGCAGGCCGTCCGCGTTGAAATCCGCGGTTACGATCGAGGAAGGCGCGGTGCCGACGGGAATTTCGGGTGTGGGTGACGTGAACACGCCGGTGCCTTCATTGAATAGCAGGGTGACGGCGTTGTCCGCGCTGTCTGAGACGGCCAGATCGGCGAAGCCATCTTGATTGAAATCCGCGACGGCGATCGATGTGGGCGACGTGCCCGCGGGGTAGAGGTTCTGCGCTGTGAAAGTGCCATTGCCGAAATTTACCTGGCTCGAATTGGGATTCCCGAAATAAATGGAAACGGCGTTGCCTGCGACGCCCGCGCCGCCAGACGAAGTGGAGGGCGCGCCGTTATCGGCGACGGCGAGGTCAGTGACGCCGTCGCCATTGAAATCACCCGTGGCGATGAATACGGGCGTGTTGCCGGCTGCATACGGCGAGTTGGGCGCCTGCGTGAACGTGCCGTCGCCTTTGCCCAGCAGAACCTGAATTTGCCCGGCATTGCCGGCGGTATTGGATTCCTCGGCGACGATCAGGTCGACGTGACCGCTGTTGGTGAAATTCCCGGTGGCGAGAGCGGTCGGCGAAAAACCGGGGATGAGCGGAACGACCGTCGGCGTCTTGAAGCTGCCGTTGCCGTTTCCCTGAAAAATCGAAATCGTGTCGTCGGCTTGATTGGCAACGGCGAGATCGAGAAAACCCGTGCTGGCGAGGTCGTGGAAGTCGGCCGCGACGACGGAGACGGGCGAATTGCCCGTGGTGAGATCGGTGCCGGAAACAAACGTGCCGGTGGCGAGGCTGGTGGCGGAGTCGGTCTGGCCTAGGAGGATCGAGACGGTGTTCGATCCCTTGTTGGCCACGGCAAGATCGATGTTGGAATCGTTGGGTGTGTCGAAAGAACCCGTGGCGATCCAGACGGGGTCCTTGTCGGTGGTTGCGCCGAGCGGGTAGGTCACCTGATTGGCGAAAGTTCCATCGCCGTTGCCTAGCAGGATCGAGATCGTGTTGTCTGCGGAATTGGCGACGATCAGATCGTTGAAGGAACTATCGCCGCGCAGAATATTCGTGGCGATGAATGACGGCGAGTTCCCCACCGGATAGTTCGTCAGGGGATTGTTGATCCCGGTGCCGGCACCTGTGATCGACCCGTTCAGCAAACTGGGCGAAAAAGTGGCGAGAGAAACCGGAAAACGCTCGCCCACGAAGAAATCGGCGGTTTTGCCGTCCTGCGCGCGCAGCAGGATGCGCCTCCCCGTGCGGACCAGCGAGAGCATTTGCGAGAAATTCGCGGCCACGTTCGGAAGCGTAGCGAAGAAAGTGGTATAACCGCCGCCGAAGGCGATCACGTTGGGAGTTGTGGTTCCCAGAACCTGTTCGATCACGTCGATCAAGCCTTCTTCGGACGCAGCCGCTTCCTCGATCTCCTGCGTGCTGACGGTATATACCTGCGCGTGTTGCGGCGGCACGATCCCCAAATTCAGCGCGTTGGTGCGGTCCACTTCGAGGATCTCGATTTCAAGAATCAGTTCGCCGGTGGGCTTCTCGAGATCGTCGATCAAATCGCTGGCGAGCGCGACGGCGTGCGGCGAGGCGCGGAAAGTGAGCGTACGGCTGGCAGTATTCAGGTCCGAGCGCGTGATGCCCGTCACGTCGCGCACCATGCGAACTATTTCTGTCATCTGTTCCGGCGTTTCCGACGCCGGCAGCAGAATCGTGCGCACCACCGAGGGCTCGAAATCCTTGCGTTTTTGCGCGGTGCTGTCCGCCACGAAGAACAGCCGTGCCGAGAGCGGACGCCAGAAGGTTCCCGTTTCGTCACCGAGCAATCGCGCGGCTGTGGGAAAATCGACGTCCGCTACCTGGAAACGAACCTGCCGCGAACGCAAATCGACATCGAATGCGACCTCGACGCCGAACTGGCGCGAGAGCTCCTGATAGGCACCCTGCGTGTCGCCACGATAGTCGAAGGTTCGCGTGCCCGTTTTGTATTCGAGCTTCGGCTCGCCCGCCAGCTCGACGTCCGGCTTTTTTCGAATCTGGCCGATCTCCGCGGTGGCCAATTCCGCCAGCCGTTTGCGAACCGCGGGGTTCAGCGGATCGATAAAACTCGCGCTTAGCAATTGCTTCTGTGCCTCGTCAAGCCGGCCGGAAATTGCCTCGCGCTCGGCAATGTCCATCTTGGACTGCACGACCCGGCTTTTCGCGATGTCGCGCCGGATTACGTAGTCGCGATTCGTCGGGGCGTAGTTCGCGGCGTCCGTGTAATCGGTGTAAGCAGTCGACCAGTCAGCTTGCCGCTCAGCGCGATTTCCCTCTTCGTATGCGGCCTTCGCTTTTTTCGCATCCGGCTTGAAGTCGGAGGACGGGGCGGACGAGGGGACCGGATCCTGTGCGCGCGCAGCCGAGATCAGCAGTCCGGCCAGGGCAAACAGCGCCAGCAGGCCTACCACCGACACAGGCCGAACGCGGGCGCCGTGGGAGCGCCCGGAATCATGAAAACTATTGGCCATCGTATGTAGGATGCATATTGTACAGGGATTGCCTTGCGTGCGCCGGGGGCCGAATTCGCTTGATTTTAGCGTAACAAGAATTTAATCTTGCAGCGTAGTTGCAAACGGCTTACAACTGGGATTTCATGATTTCCGCTCTCTTAGTTGCTCTCCGCGAAGGCGTTGAGGCCGCTTTGGTCGTCGGCATCGTCCTAGTTTATCTGAATCGGACGGGCCGCCGCGCCTTGCGCACATACGCCTGGGCCGGAGTCTTTCTGGCTTGCGCCGCCAGCGTCGCCGCGGCCCTTCTGCTCGAGCGCTGGGCCATCAGCGAAGACGGGTTTGAAGGCCTGCTGATGTTACTCGCCTCGGCTCTGGTGGTCACCATGATCGTGTGGATGAATCGCGTGGCGCGCACGCTTCGGAGGGAAATCGAGCAACGCGTGGAGTCCTACGCGCAGAAATCGACGCGGGCTGCCGGCTGGGCTGTGGGGGCGTTCGTGTTTTTCATGGTCGTGCGCGAAGGCGCTGAACTGGTGCTGATCCTCCGCGCGGTGGAGCTTTCGACCGCCGGCGTGCAGGTCTGGATCGGAACGCTGCTAGGAATCGCGATCGCCGTGGGCGTGGGCGTCTTTTTCTTCCAGGGGACGCTGAAGATTCCGCTGCACCGGTTTTTCGCGGCGACGAGCGTGATCCTGATGGTCGTCGCATTCCAGCTGGCGCTCACCGGCGTGCATGAGTTGAGCGAGGCGATGTGGATCTGGTCGAGCAAGGCGGAAATGGCCTACGTCGGCCCGATCGTGCGCAACGAAGTTTTCTTTTTCGCCGTGATTTTGGGCGTTGCCGCGCTGGTGGTGCTCCGCGAGTGGTTCAGCGCGCGAAAACCGGCTGAAGACTCCGCCGCGAGTCCCGCGGAGCGGCGCATGCGTGAGTGGGAATATCGACGCCAGCGGCGCTGGAGCTTCGCGGCCGCGACTTTGTGCTCGCTGGTGGTTATTGCGCTCGCGGCCGAATTTGCCTATGCCCGCACGGTGAATGCATTGGCGCCGAGCAAGACGCTGGTGGCCCAGAACGGACAGGTGCGCATTCCTCTGACCGAGCTGACGGATCAAAGCTTGCATTTCTACACCGCCGACGTCGAAGGTACGGTCATCCGCTTTCTGGTAATCCATCAGACCAATGGCGACTACGCCACGACACTCGATGCCTGCCAGATTTGCGGGCGCGCTGGATATCGGCAGGAAGGCCAGAACATTATCTGCCGCAATTGCGGGGCGTCGATCTACGTCCCCTCGATCGGCGAGCACGGCGGCTGCAACCCCATTCCCGTGAAGTCCACCGTTGCGGGCGGCGAGGTGATCGTCGATCTTGCGGCGCTCCTCGATTCCACTGCGATGATCCACGGCTAACATGTTTTTCCGCCTGGTTCGCGAGTCCTTCGTGCGCAATCCGCGCAGGAAAGCCCTGACTGCCGCGGCGCTCGTCCTGGGAATGGCTGTGGCGACGGCGACGCTCTCGATTGCGCTGGAAGTGGGCGACCGCATGGCGCGAGAGTTTCGAAGCCTGGGCGCGAATCTGATCGTGACCCCGCTTTCTGATACCTTGCCGCTCGAAATCGGCGGCGTCGATTACCGGCCGGTTGACGAGGGCGCGTATTTGCAGGAAGCCGACCTCGGCAAGCTGAAGACGATTTTCTGGCGGCACAATATTCTGGGATTCACGCCCTTTCTGGATGTCCCGGCGAATTCCCCGTCCCTGGCCCGCGCCGGCTCGCTGGCGCCCACGAACGTCACGGTGATCGGGGCCTGGTATGAACACCGTGTGGCGGTGCCGGACGGAACAACCTTTGTGACCGGCTTGAAATCCACTCATCCATCCTGGCAGATACACGGCGGTTGGTTTCACGACGACGCGGAAGAAGCCGTCGTGGGCGCGACACTCGCCGCGAAAAACCCCGATGCCTTCGCCGTGGGCAAGACCGTTTTAATCGGGAAGAACGGTGCCTCAAGCTATTTTGTGCCTCTCTTGGTCACGGGAACCGTGTCGACCGGAGGCGACGAGGACAATGCAATCCTCGTGCCGCTCTCCGTCGCGCAGAAGATTTCCAATCACCTCGGAGAATTCCGGCAGCTTTTCATCAGCGCGATCACAAAGCCGGCTGATGCACTGGCCGATCGCGATCCGAAATCGCTGACGCCTGCAGAATACGACCGGTGGTTCTGTTCGCCCTATATTTCGTCCATCAGCTACCAAATCGAACAGGTGCTGCCCGGGACGGACGTGCGAGCGATCCGGCGCGTGGCAGATTCGGAGGGAAAAATCCTTTCGCATGTGAGCGCACTGCTCTGGATCGTCACGCTGGCGGCGCTGATCGCCGCGGCGCTCGCCATTGCGGCCACTTCGGCCGCGGCTGTGCTGGAGCGGCGCGCGGAAATCGGCGTAATGAAGGCCATCGGCGCGACGAATACGTCGGTGACTTCGCTTTTTCTGGCCGAGCATTTGACGCTGGCACTCATCGGAGGCGCGCTCGGTTTTGCGGTGGGCGCCGGACTGGCAGGCATGCTCGGCGAGAGCGTTTTTGGCACGCCGGCTTCCCCCAGGCTGGTCCTGCTGCCGATTATCCTGGCCATCGCGGCGCTGGTGGCATTGATCGGCGGCTTGATTCCCTTGCGGCGGGCGGCGCGATTCGATCCCGCGCCGATCCTGCGGGGCCAATAGTGTTCGGCCGCCTGCTCTGGAAGCTTCTTTGCAGCAATCGTGGGCGGTTGGCGGTGGCGCTGGTTGCGGTGATCAGCGGTGCGGCTGTGATTTCGGCACTGCTTACCGTCGAGCTCGATGTTTCCCGCAAGCTCACGCAGGAATTCAGGCTTCTCGGACCGAACATCATCGTTTCCGGGAAGAACGCCGAACAAAGCGTGGATATTGGCGGCTTGGGCACGCCATCGGGCGCTCAAGTTCCGCCCGAATTTGCGCTCAGCAATTCCGCAATGGGTCCCGAGTCCGCGAACGTCGCCGCAGCTGCCCCGTTTTTCTTCAGCGTGACGCGCGTTTCTGGAACTCCGGTGGTTACAGCCGGCACCTGGCTCGATCAGCTTGCCAAACTGAATCCCACCTGGCGAATTCAGGGGAACTGGATTGGGTGGCGCGAAGACGCGTCGCTCTGCCTGATCGGCCGAAAGGCCGCGAAGCAATTTGCGGTCGCCCCCGGGGACCTGGTCCAGCTCGACTACCGAGGGAATCAAGCGGCCCTTCACGTTGCGGGCGTGATCGATTCAGGTGCGGCGGACGACGACCAGATTTTTGTGAGTCTGCCGGTCGCCTGGAAGCTGACGCGACAGCCAGAATTCGTGACTTTGTGGCAACTGAACGTGACCGGCTCGGGAACAAGTATCGCGAAATACGCCGCGCATTTAGCCGCCGCGTTCCCTCAATATGAAGTCCGGCCTGTGCGCGCCGTCACCGACGCGGAGGGGAATCTGCTGGGCCGCACGAGGTTGCTGATACTCTCGATGATCGTGCTGATCCTGGCGCTGACGGCGCTGTGCGTGCTTGCGACGATGGCGGCGCTGGCGACGGAGCGTCGCGCAGACGTGGGATTGATGAAGGCGCTCGGTGGAACGATCGCGCGCATCGTGGGATTATTCCTCGCCGAACTCGGAGTGCTGGGCGCGGCCGGCGGTGTGATCGGCTGCGTGGCGGGAATGGCGCTGGCGGGATGGATGGGCCGCCGCGTTTTCGGGACATCGATCGCACCGCGATGGGAAATTTTCCCGCTTACGATCGTGTTGATGGTCGTGGTGGCGATGGCGGGCGCGCTGCCGTTGCAAAGGCTCGGAAACGTGAAGCCAGCTGTGATCCTGCGGGGGGAATAGTGGCGCCGCTGGTCCAAATCGAAAATCTGCGCAAGGAATTTGGCGGCGTGCGCGCGCTGGATGGCGTTTCCTTCGACGTGCAATCCGGCGAGTGGATCGCGATCATGGGGCCGTCGGGCTCGGGCAAGACGACGCTGATCAATATTCTCGGCGGGCTCGACACGCCGACATCTGGTCGCGCGCTCGTGGACGGCGTGGACGTGGCGCGGCTGGATGAAGGCGGGCTGGCGCGATTCCGCGCAGAGAAGATCGGGTTCATCTTTCAGCAGTTTCACCTGATCGCCTACCTGACGGCGCTCGAAAACGTGATGCTGGCGCAGTATTTTCACAGCACCACGGACGAAGCCGAGGCACGCGAGGCGCTCGGCCGCGTCGGACTGGCCGATCGCATGGAGCATTTGCCGGGCCAGCTATCAGGCGGTGAGCAGCAGCGCGTGGCCGTGGCGCGGGCACTGATCAATTCGCCCAAGCTGATTCTCGCCGACGAACCCACCGGCAATCTGGATGAAGCCAACGAAGGAATCGTGCTGAAGCTGCTGCGCGAGCTGCATGCGGACGGGCACACCATCCTGATGGTGACGCACGCGCCCTCGATCGGCGAGCTCGCGGACCGGCGCATCGACCTCGCGCACGGGCGGCTGGCGGTGGAGCATGCCGCGCGGCGCGTCTAGCGGCCGGCGAGGAATTTGTACTGCCCGGCGGTGATCGGCACGACCGAAAGCCGCCCGATTTTCACGAGGGGCGAATCGGCGAACAGTTTGTGCGATTTGATTTCGTCGAGGCTGACCGGTTTCGCGATCGCTTTTCCGGCTTTGACCTTCACAACCGGCTTGCGCGGGTCTTTCGCGTCCACCGACACGACCGTCGCGGTTCCCACCGCGGATCTGCGATCGCCCGTTTCGTAAATTACGAGTTGCGCGCCCGGCGTCATTTCCCGCAGGTTCTTCACGGCGGTCGGATTGGAGACGCCGTCCCACTGCGTGACGCCATCGCGCTGCAAATCTTCAAATGAGTATTCCGACGGCTCGGTTTTAAGCAAATAGGCGACGGACATCGAGAGTTTTTGCCTCCTCGGACGGCGGACGATCCCAGCTGGCGCGTAGTATCCGCCGAGCGACTTCCTTCGCGCAAGCCATCCGCCCGAGCGCCCCCTGCGAGGGCCGTTCCCCGCGCTTGCGAACACGAGGATGTATAATAGTCGAAGATGAAATTGTTGAACCAGATTCTGGTGCTGGCCATCGTATGCGCGCTGCCCGCTTCAACCTTGGCGCAGAGCCCCCAGCCGCTCAACCTAGCGATTTCACGAGATGCTTGCCCGACCAGCTCTCGCTGGTTCGACTTTGACGTTTATCGCTTCGGAGAACTCCGGGGCCAGGCTCCGATCTGGCAAATGGGCGGCGGCCCGGCATTCTTCTTCAGCTCCGGGCTGGCTATCGACGCCGACGGCGCGCCGAATGCCTACAACGCCGACGACACGGGCCTCGATTACCTGTTCAATGCCGGCCAGCCCGGACAATGGGATGGAATCGTTCAAGATGAAGACGGCCATCCCTTCGTGCAGGGCCCCGATGATCCGTATCCCGGATATTACATATCCTGCACCGCGCTGTTTGACCGCACCAAACGGCGCAACGATCCCGCGCGGTTCGTGGATGCCACGCAGATTCCCTACGTCGCGTTGCCGGGCGACCTGGCGGAGCGGGCGGGAGCTCGCCTGGGGGACATTGTTTTGGTGTTCAGCGAGCGAACCGGGAAGTATTCCTACGCGATCTTTGCAGATATTGGCGCGCTGGGTGAAGGCTCGATCGCTTTGGCTGAGAATCTCGGCATCGGTTCCGATGCGCGCCGGGGCGGGAGCCGGACGGGCGTTTCCTACGTCGTGTTCCCGGGATCAGGCGACGGCCGGCCTAAGTCGGTCGACGAAATCAATCGCCGCGGCGCCGAACTCACGGCGCAATGGAGCGGTGCCGAAGGAATCGTGTCGTGCGCCAGCATGGCCGCCGACAAAATCGTAAATTCCCTCGACAGAACCCGGGACAACAAAGCGGTTCCCGCTGAACAGACGGCCGCCCCTGGCGAAAGGCCGGTTGATGCCGCTGCCAATTGATTCGCGCAAGACGCCCATCGACGTGAAGGTACACGTCACCTCCGGCGAAGGCGTGGCCATCACCTGGTCTGACGCGCATACAAGCCGCTACACGTTCCCCTACCTGCGCGACAACTGCCCGTGCGCCACGTGCAACGACGAGCGCGAAACGAAAGCGCGGGACAAGACCCGCAGTGCCGATCTGCTTCCGATGTTCAAGCCGCGCGTGACAGCCAAAGGCGCGACGTCGGTGGGAAATTACGCGATTCAGATCCAGTTTTCCGACAGCCACTCGACCGGCATCTACAGCTTCGCCGCGCTCCGCGAAATGTGCCCCTGCGACGCCTGCGCGCGCGAATTTCGCCCGGCAGTCAAACAGACCACCGCGTAACCGCCGCATTTCCAAATTCAAAGAAGCGATGCAAGCAATTTAAATTAAGGATGCTCGTCGCCCGCCTTCCTTTCGCGCAAATTTCCACGTATAGTTTCGACGTTTATTAAATATTTATGTCTGTGACTCCTACGGGTTCGGTTCCCTCGTTGCAAACGGTTCGTCCGGTCGCCAAGGTGTTGGTCGCCACCACCGCGATGCTCGCGTTCATTTCCTATTGGCGGGCCGCGGCGATCGTTTTGAACGACCTTGCGTCCTCGGCGTATTACGCCGGCGGTGAAGCGGAACAATTCATCGGCAAATCGGCGCCGTGGTTCATATTCGCGACGATGCTGCTGTCGTACGCGGTGTCGCAGCTGTATGTGGAAAGCTGCAGCATGTTCGTGCGCGGCGGCGTCTATCGCGTGGTGAAGGAAGCGATGGGCGGGGCGCTGGCGAAATTCTCCGTTTCCGCGCTGATGTTCGATTACATCCTCACCGGCCCGATCAGCGGAGTGTCCGCCGGCCAGTATCTGGCGGGGTTGTTGAACGAACTGCTGGCCTACGCCCACATCCATTTCACGCTGGCGCCCAACGCCGCCGCGGAAATGCTGGCGGTGGCGGCCACGCTCTATTTCTGGTGGCAGAACATCAAAGGAATTTCCGAATCGAGTGAAAAAGCGCTGTGGATCATGCAGCTGACCACCGTCATGGTGATCGCGCTGATCGCCTGGTGCGGCTACACGCTGCTGGTTCGCGGCGGTCATCTGCCGCCGGCGCCGCGGCCGCGCAACATCGTGATGAGCGACCATGCGCTCGGCTGGCTCGCGCACAGCCACATCCTGCAGAGTTTCACTCTGGTCGCCGTATTCGTGGGCCTGGGGCATTCCGTGCTGGCGATGAGCGGCGCGGAGTCGCTCGCGCAGGTCTACCGTGAGATCGAACATCCCAAGCTGAAGAATCTAAAAAAAGCGGCCCTGGTGATTTTCATCTACAGCATGGTGTTCACGTCCTTGGTTTCTTTTTTTGCGGTGATGATCATCCCGGATAAGACGCGCCCGCAATTCTTCGAGAATCTGATCGGCGGCCTGGCGATGAGCCTGACCGGGCCTTTCGTCGCGCGACTGATCTTCCACATTTTCGTGGTGGTCGTCGGGACGCTGATTCTCTCCGGCGCAGTGAATACCGCTATCGTGGGATCGAACGGCGTTCTGAATCGCGTCTCCGAAGACGGCGTGCTCTCGGACTGGTTCCGGCAGCCGCATCCCAAGTTCGGAACGTCGCACCGCATCATCAATATGGTGGTCGCGCTTCAGATCGTGATGATCATTCTGAGCCGTGGCGACGTGACGTTTCTTGCGAACCTCTACGCTTTCGGCGTGATCTGGAGTTTCGTTCTGAACGGCACGGCTGTGCTGGTCTTGCGTTATACGCAGCCCCAGGCCCGCGAATTCAAAGTCCCGCTGAATTTTCGCATCGGCAGCACGGAGTTGCCCGTCGGAGTGGCGCTGATCACGCTGGTGCTGTTGTCGATCGCGGTCGT
>CAZLWY010000161.1:0-3605 GCA_964563425.1 uncultured Acidobacteriaceae bacterium
CGATTTAGCGAGGTCTTTGAAAGCGATGGTAACGAGTGGAGCGGTCGGAAAACCCATCTGTTCGAACTTTACACAGTGACCCACGGTCGCTGGTGTGCACGTGCTTCAATGCCCGATCGCCATGATCACGGCGTTGCCGCTTGCCTTGATCTCGGCGTTCAGCTTGGGATCGTCATCGGCGAATGCACCCGCCTTCAGTCGATATTCGGTTTTCACGCTGGGCATGTTCTTTTGGAACCACAGCGCCACCTGCGCGAGAAAATGATCCGCGCCCGGAAAACCGTCCGAGACCAGAAAAATCGTCTTGCCGTCGAGGCTCGCGAGCCGCGGCGCCATCGGAACCAACTGGACGGGAGGCGGAAGCCCTTTCGGATTCAGGGCCGTAATCTTGGCGGGCGCGATGGGCGCGGCTGTTTTCGGGTTCTTTGAGGAGGCCTCTGCCGTAGCGCCGGCCAGCAGCGCCGGTGAAATCCCCAGCAGCGACAGCATCTTCCTTCGATTCATCTCACCCCCCATTCAACGAACCAACTCCATTATTTATAGTCCCGAAGGATGTGTATTGCAATCCGCGGCGCACCGGCCGAGCGCCGGGGCGTTTACGTCCACGTGTCGATTGAAACGCTCACGCCATAGCTCAAGCTGCCGCCCTGGAAGAACGCGTTGGTCTGCCCGCCGGCCACCACAATATTAATGTCGTTCATGTGCGGCCATCGAGGGATCACTTCATCGTCCTTCATGTTGTACCACGTCGCATACGGCTCCAGGCCTTTCAGCGCCCGGGGATAATCGAACCCGTACGCAAAGTCGCGGCTCTTGTAATCCTTCACCGTCTGCGTGGTGTTCTTGTACAGCCACTCAATCAATTTTTCTTTCGTATCGTAACCCCGGGCCTTCAGATTCACGGCGATCAGCGGGTCCGCCACCACCAGTCCGCCGAAAAATCCGGTGAACACGCTGAAAAGGTCGCTGAACTGTTCTTCGTATTTCGGCGTGTCGGTGCTCGTCCCGCGCGCGCCCTGTCCGGGGACGATTCCGAGGCCGCGGAACAAGCTGACGACATTTTCTTCCGCCTTGAATCCTTTTTGCGCGTGGAAGGGAACCCAGGGGCTGGCCCCTTCGTTTTCGGCAATCACCAGATTGTTGTAATTGAGGTTGTTGCCCTGCGATCCCATATAGGTGTCGCCCGGCACGCCGCCGTTGCCGAGATTTTTCGAAAGCAGTGTCCAAGCCCGGCCGATCGCGGCGTTCGGCTGCGCAAAGGGCCCCAGAGCGCCGATGCCGTAATTCATGTTCAGTTTGTCGCGGATCGGTCCGTTGATCACCGCCGCGTACGCGAACGAATTCGTCGAGCTGAAAAGCGACGGTGTTCCCGACGACGCAATCGCCAGAACCGTCGGAAAATATTCCGGCTTGCATCCCGCCATCACGGCATTGATCGCCACCTGTTTCACCGTGTAGCCCCACGGCGGATACGCGCCCGCGGCCATTTTCCCGACCACTTCGTCGGGCTTGTGGCTCGTGCCCGCCAGCATTTCGTCCACCATTTCTTCGGTCGGCAGGATGATCGGCAGGAAATCCGTCATTCCGTTGTCGTGGTAGAACTGCTGCAAATTCCGCGGCGTGTCCGGACCATAGTTTTCCGGCCCCACGCTCACGTTTACCATTCCCGTCTTCGTTTCTTCCGCGCTCAGCGGCACCGTCAGATCGTCCACGATCTCCTTCATCATCGGCTTGCCGCTCACCGGATCGTTGCCTTCCACATACGCGCGCAGCTCGTCGGCGGTTTTGGTCGCAACTGGATGCGGTGTGAACGTAATGCGCAGATGCGGCATGCCGCGCTTGGCGACGTTCAGGATCGCGAGGTCTTTGAATGCCCGCGTGACGAGCGGAGTCGTGGGTACGCCGAGCTTTTCAACGGTTATGCAGTGACCGACGGTCGCTGGCGTGCACGTGCTTCAATGCCCGATCGCCATGATCGCGGCGTTGCCCTTTTCCTTGATCTCTTTCCACAGCGCCGGATCGTCTTCCGCGTACGGCCCCGCTTTTCTCTTGAACACCACCGTGGTGTTGGGCATGTTGCGGTTGAACCACAGCTGAATCTGGTTCAGCAGAAACCCGCCGCCCTCGAATCCCGTGTCCACCAGATAGACGGTCTTCCCATCCAAGCTGCCGAGCCGCGGCGCCATGGGGAGCAGTTGGATCGGCGGGGGAGTGCCCTTGGGATTCAGCGTCTCGATTTTTTCAATGTGGGACGCCGCCCGGACGGTCTTCGGTTCGACTGGTTGCCCGTCGGCGCGCGCGCCGGCCAGAATCGCAGGCGACATCCCCAGCAGCGACAGCATTTTTCGTCGATTCATTTCCCACCCCCGTCGATCGCGCCAGTGCCCACAGTTATAGTCTGCGAGGTTGGCAAATGCAATTAAGGATGCAATCGATTTCGCTCCAGTCGGCGACACCCGGCGCGCCGCGCCGCAACGCTGATCCGAGCCATTTTCCTTGACCACGCGCCGGTCGACGCGGCAGGTATTGTGATCATTCAGAAAGAGTTACAAGCTCCTGGAAGCACGATCCCACGGCCGGAGCCGGATGACAAGTTTACTTGACATCCGGACGCCTCGCCTCTATACTGCCATGGAAAGCGTACTTTACATGAGCGCCGCCATTCAAAACCGGGTCAAGGAACTGCGCACCGCCCGCGGCTGGACGCAGGAGCAGCTCGGCGAAGCCGTGGGCGTCTCCCGCCAGAGCATCAACTCGATCGAGCGCGATCGCTACGTGCCGAGTCTTGAGCTCGCGCTCACCTTCGCCCGCATTTTCCAGTGCGCCACCGACGAGATCTTTCGATTGGAGCGTGGAACAAAATGAAAATCCCTTTTCTAGGAACCGTAGTCGACGAACGATTCCTGACCTACCGGCTGCGCTCGTCGAGCTATGCCGGAATGGCCGGTGCGGTCGTGCTCGGCGGCATATTCGAATACCGAATTTTTGTGAACCACCACATCAGCTGGGACCTGCTCGGCGTGCTCGCCGCCATGGTGATCGTGAAACTTTCCTTCATGGCGTGGTACCTGATCCGGGATTAGCCAGCATCGACAAATCCTAAAAAGGAGATACACCCATGATGTTTCGATCCGAAGCGCAAAAAGCGAAAGCGATGTGGATCCTCGGCACGCTCTCGGTTTCATCGGCCCTTCTGCTCCGCATGTTCGTTCACCCCTCGACCGCTCTCGGAACGAACTGGCTCGACGGGTTTTCCGGGTTCCTCGTCGGAATTTCGATCACCCTCAATCTCGGCTCCGTGATTATTCGGAATCGACTGCGCCACGGCGCCAAGGCCTAGGGGCCGGCCGGGAATGGCGTCGAACGGTGTGCTTGCAAACTTGCCGCCGTTCGACGCCGCGTTCTATGTATAATTTCCCCTTTGAATTTAGCGTTTTGGCAGCGGTGTGGGTGCAAAGCCCAAAACTGCGGGGGAATGTATGCAACCGGAACCTGTTATGGACGTGGCCCACCTGGGCCATCTCGAATTGCTCACGCCGAAACCCGAGGAAAGCCTGCGCTTCTTCGTCGACGTGATGGGCATGACCGAAAGCGGCCGCGAGGGT
>CAZLWY010000162.1:0-11220 GCA_964563425.1 uncultured Acidobacteriaceae bacterium
GTGATGAATCTCCATGGTCTTGGCGTCGATGTGGGGCTCGAGCGCGTCGAACGCGTACGGGAGAGGCGGAAGCGTGAAACTCATGTGAGGAGCGGCTCCTTGTGCCGAAGTGGCTGACATAATCTACCTCCTGAACAGCGATCCTGCATGATAATTATAGCGCGGTGGCCGGGACGGCGGGCTCGGTAATACGCCGTAGGGGCTCGCGGCGGGAATTTAAGTGCGCGGCGAGCGCTTCACACGAACAGAGATCCTTCGACTTCGCTCTGGGGCCCTCAGGTCCCGTGGACCTGAGTTTTTCAGCGGCAACAGCAAGGCCGAAAGCACGACAGCCAGCAGCACGCTGGCTCTACTTGGGAGGAAGTTCATGTCGCCTCACGAGCACAGTCATGATCACGGGCACGATCACGTAGAACATCACTTCACGGCGACCGCTTCGGTGCGAGATATTGTGATCGGGATGTCGGATGGGTTGACGGTCCCGTTTGCGCTGGCGGCGGGGTTGACGAGCGCGGCGGCGGCGCTCGCCAAGGGAACGGGGATCATCGTCACGGCCGGATTTGCGGAAATTGCGGCGGGATCGATCGCCATGGGGCTGGGCGGATATCTGGCGGCGAAGACGGATTCGGAGCATTACGCTGCGGAGCTCGATCGTGAGTATCGCGAGACGGTGGAGTTGCCGGAAATCGAAACCGAGGAAGTGGCTAAAGTGTTTCGTGATTACGGGTTGACGGAAGCGCAGATGGAGCCGGTGGTAGCGGCGATCACCGGCAACCAGAAGCGCTGGGTGGATTTCATGATGCGGTTCGAGCTGGGGCTGGAGCAGCCGGATCCGGCGCGAGCGGCGCGAAGTGCGGCTACCATTGCGGCGTCCTACATCGTGGGCGGATTGATTCCGCTGGCGCCTTACATCTTGATGCAGGAAATTGTGCCGGCGCTGCGCGTATCGGTTGCGGTGACGCTGCTGGCGCTGCTGGTTTTCGGGGCGATTAAGGGACACTTCACGGGCGTGAAGCCGTGGCGGTCGGGGTTGCAGACGGCACTGGTGGGCGGGTTGGCCGCGGCCGCGGCGTTTTTGATTGCGCGGTTGATTCATCCGATGTGACGCGCAGAGCGAACGCTCCTAGGGGGCTCAATCTCCCCTCCAAAACCTCGCACGCGAGGAGTCGCGGTTCGCCTTGACACTGAGGCGCTTCGGTCGACTGCGCGGCCGCGAATGGCAAGGATTTATAGCGGCATCTGCGTTCTTGAAAAATGGATAGGGGATGTGGACCCTTCACGAGGAAAATGCATCTATAATGGAGTAGGACTCGAAGGCCCTACGTCCGCGGCGCTTCACGCGCCATGAGCGGTGGACCTTCCGCGATACAAATCGCTCTACAATACGTCTAACGCACTCATATGCCTCCGCAGCTTTGAAAAGCGCGGAGGGCGAAGGGAAAAAGGAGACAGCCATGAAGAGCAGTCATCTGTACATTCCCCGCTGGATCGCCGCGGTGGTCGTCGCGGTGGCGCTGATCGGCGGAGGAGTTCTTGCCATTGGGTTGAGAGAGTGGTCGGGCCATGAGGTATTTGGAGCGCCGAATCTGGAGTTGACGCTGGCGCGCAGCGCCACGCCAGTGCCGCTCGGGAATTTCAGCAATGGATTTGCCTCCGTGCTGAAGCCTGCGCTGCCGGCGGTGGTGAACATCCATACGTCGAAGATCGTGAAGTCGAAGCCGAACCAAATGATGCCGTTTTTCAACGATCCGATGTTTCGGCAGTTTTTCGGCGATCAGGGATTCGGCCAGGGACAACAGGAACAGCCTCAGAATGAGCGCGAGCAGAGTCTGGGGTCGGGTGTGATCGTGACTTCCGACGGAACGATCGTGACGAACAATCACGTAGTCGAAGGCGCGAGCGATATCGAAGTCGATCTCGCGGATAAGCGCGAGTTCAAGGCGAAGCTGATCGGTACGGATGCGAAGACGGACGTGGCGGTTCTGAAGATCGATGCTTCGAACCTTCCCACGCTGGCGATCGGTGATTCCTCGAAGCTGCAAGTGGGCGACGTCATTTTCGCGATCGGCGATCCGTTCGGCATCGGCGAGACGGCGACGATGGGGATCGTGAGCGCAACGGGACGCGGCGGACTGGGGATCGAAGGTTATGAGGACTTCATCCAGACCGATGCGGCGATCAATCCGGGAAATTCCGGCGGCGCCATGATCGATTTGCACGGCGATCTGATCGGAATCAATACGGCAATTCTGAGCGGCGGGGGCGGCGGCAATCAGGGTGTCGGTTTCGCGATCCCAATCAACATGGCGCGTTCGGTGATGGACCAGATCGTGGGGCACGGCAAGGTGGTGCGCGGCTATCTGGGCCTCTATCCGCAGGACGTGACGCCGGCGCTGGCACGGCAGTTTGGACTGAACCGGCCGGGCGGTGCGCTGGTGAGCGGGTTGAAGCCGGATGCTCCGGCCGCCAAGGCCGGTCTTCGCGATGGCGACGTGATCCTGGAACTGAACGGCCAGCCGGTGGAATCGGCGAACGACTTACGGCTCCGAGTTTCGCAGTCGGCGCCAGGCACGACGGTGAAGCTGGCGGTTTCGCGAGACGGAAAAGTGCAGGACGTCAACGTGACGCTCGGCGAACTTCCTCCGGACAAGCTGGCGGAAGAAAATTCCGGACCCAGCGAGAACAGCGGCGGGCTTGAGGGCGTGAATGTGGAAGAACTCACGCCGGATACGCTCCAGCAGCTGCAGTTGCCGTCCGGAACCCGCGGGGTTGTGGTGACGAACGTCGATCCATCCAGCGCGGCGGCAGCGGCCGGTCTCGATCGCGGCGACGTGATCCAGGAAGTAAACCATAAGCCCGTTCACAACATCGCAGAATACAAGCAGGCGGTGGCTGCGGCAGGAAAGCAGCCGGTGCTTCTGCTGGTGAATCTGCAAGGTGGCGTAACGCAGTACATGGTCATCGAGTCGCACTAGGCGGCCGGTGATCGATCGCGCTCCTTCCGGGAATCGAAGACCCGGAAGGAAGCGCGATTTTGGCCCTTCGTGGCACGGTGCGCCCAGCATCCGTTCTCCGAAGTCTTTGTTTTAGCGATGCTTGGAGAGCGGTCCCTCAAAATTCGAGCTCCCCGGCTATCCTGAGCCCTCGGCCGGGCATCTATGTTGTCTCAAGATGATTTCGCAACGGACCTTCCGAAACGGTGTTAGGAAAATAGGCGACGGCTGTAATGAGTATGAGATTGAGGCCGATGAGGCTTAAGACCAAGCTGCGCGGCAAGTTAGTCGGGTTATCGCTTTCGGCACGGCCGGGGGTAGAATGGTACGCGGGTCCTATTCACTCCGGCCTTTGGTTCTAGTACTTAGATACTGTGCGGGGATTTGTGTCGACGCACATCAATCAGACTAAGTGGGCAATCGGGGTGAAATGACATGGCGCCGGCAAAGAACCTACCTGTTTTCAATGAAGCGTTGTTACCAGAGGGCAAGCAGCGCTGGGGCTCGGTTGGCGCCGGCTTGGTCCTGCAGTGCTGCGCACTGGTCTCGGTCATCGTGATTCCGCTGCTGATTCCCGCGAAATTCGAAGCTGCGCCGCACTACTGGGTTACCTCGATTGAGGCGCCTGTGATTCAGCCCTACAAGCCGCAACCGCCTCCCCCGCCGAAGGTTGTGAAGAGAGTGGAACTGGCGAAGGAGATGCCCAAGCCGGTCGTGGTTCCGGAGCCGCCGAAGCCGAAGATTTACAACGTTCCTGTGTTCACCGCGCCGGTGGTGAAGCAGGTGGCGCAGAAAAAAATTGCGGCGCCGGATCCGGTGGATGTGGCCAAGGATTTCCCTACCATGGGAAGCTCCGCGATTCCGACTTTGAAGAAGCCCCGGGAGCAGGTGCAGACGGGTGGCTTTGGCGATCCAAACGGAGTGCAGGCGAATAACAATACATCGCGCAATCCGAATATCGCGACGGCGGGCGGTTTCGACATGCCGACGGGCGCGGGCCAGGGCAACGGCACGGGCGGCGCGAAGGGCGCGAAGGGCGTGGTGGCGAGCACCGGATTTGGCAACGGCGTTGCGGCGGGCGGAACCGGTGGCGGCGGGCACGGATCGGTGCAGCAGGGCGTGTTCGCGGATGAAAAGGCCAGCGATGCTCCCAAAGTGAAGCAGGCCGCGGCGGTTTCCAATACGAATCCGGTAGAGATTCTGTATCGGCCCAAGCCGGTGTACACGGATGAAGGCCGCGCGAAGAGAGTGGAAGGTGATGTGCTTGTACAGGTTGTGTTCAAGGCGTCGGGTGACGTACAAGTGGAGCGCATTGTGCGCGGACTTGGATACGGACTGGACGAGGCGGCCGAAGCGGCGGCGCGCCAGATCAAGTTCAAGCCGGCCACGCAGAACGGACAGCCGGTCGACTTTCCGGCCGTGGCGCACATCACGTTTGAAATGGCGTACTGATCGGGTATTGAAAGGGGAACGGAGAAATGCGCACCTGGAAGAATCTCTCAGTGTCGATGATCCTTTTGGGCGCCTATGCGGGGGTCGCAGGGGCGCAGACGAAACCGGCGGCGGATACGACGCAGCCGCAGACTCAAACACAGCCAGAAAACGGTGATGCGATTGCGGCAGTGACCACAGTCAATCAGGCCGTCGACCGGATGATTGCGCGCGAGCACGATGAGAACGCGACGATCCGGCGCTACAACCCGATCATCGAGACCTACATTCAGGACATGAAGCCGGATCCGGAATTGGGCGCGGTTCCGGTGAAGGATCACTATTTCCTGGGCCAGGCGCTGCTTTCGAAGGGCGTGGTCGATGAATCCATGCTCGACAAGAAGAAGGGCGTGATGGGGCAGCTGAATCCGCTCGCGCACGTCGCCGACTACTTCACGTCGCAATACATCCCGGAAGGTTTCCTCCAGATGATCTATCTGGACAATCTGTATTTCGACCGTCAGCACTACCAATTCGACTACGTGGGACGTGAGTTTTTGGGCGAAGTGCGCTGCCTGGTGTTCGACGTGACGCCGCTGCCGAAGTCGGGCAAGGGGCGGTTCAAGGGCCGCGTGTGGGCCGAGGATCAGGGCTTCACGATCGTGCGCTTCAACGGCGTGTACACGCCGCTGGCGGGCATCAACAGCTTCAATTTGCACTTCGACAGTTGGCGGATGAACGTGCAGCCGGGATTGTGGCTGCCGTCGTTCGTGTTCAGCCAGGAATCGGACCTGAAGGAATTTTTGGGCAATCACGTGCGGTTCAAGGCGCAGACGCGGTTGTGGGGCTACGACCTGAAGAATACGACGCGCGAGGAAGAGTTCAGCCAGATGACGATCGAGGCGGCGTCGGCCATCAAGGACCAGACGACGACGCAGCAAGATCGCTCGCCGATCGAGTCCGAGCGGGAATGGCAGCACGCGGCTGAGGTGAACGTGCTCGAGCGGCTGCAGCGCACGGGTTTGCTGGCACCGCCGAATGAAGTGGATCACGTGCTCGAGACCGTGGTGAACAATATCGAGGTGACGAACAATCTGGACATCCAGCCGGAAATTCACTGCCGCGTGATGCTGACTGGGACGCTCGAATCTTTTTCGATCGGCCACACGATCGTGCTGAGCCGCGGGTTGATCGACGTACTGCCGGATGAAGCGAGCTTGGCAACGATGCTGGCGCAGGAGTTGGCGCAAATCATCGTGACCAAGCCTGCGACCGACCAGTGGGGATTCAACGACACGACGAACGTTTCAACCGTCGAGGCGCTGAATCATTTTTCGTTCCGCGATACTCCGGCCGACATTGCGGCTGCGAACGCGAAGGCGGTGGAGCTGTTGAAGAATTCGCCGTACAAGGACAAGCTGGGTCCCGCGAGCCTGTTTCTGAAGCAGCTGGATTCGGAGCAGAAGCAGCTGCCGGCTTTGATTAACGCGCACTTGGGCAACGGCGTCACGTTTGCGTCGACGCTGGAGTCTTCCGGCCCGGCGCTGTCGCCCGACAAGGTCGACCAGATTGCGGCGCTGCCGATCGGAGCGCGCCTGAAGCTCGATCCGTGGACCGACAGGGTAGAAATGCTCAAGTCGAAACCCGTGGCTTTGCTGTCGCCGCGGGAGAAGATGCCGTTTGAGGTGACGCCGTTTATGCCGTTCCTGACGCGGTATCAGAAACCTGGTTCGGGTATTACGGCTGATCCGGCGAAGGCGGATTTGGCCAAGAAGGATCAACAGGCACCGACGCAGCAGACCCAGCAGTAAGATTTCGGCGATCGTTCGTTTTTTGAGAGGCCCGGCGGGATTGAGTTCCTGCCGGGCTTTTTTTGTGCGCGCGGATGAGGGACACTCGGATGGCTATGGCGCGAGAGTCGCTGCTGGAATACTTCGGAGAGAAATCGCGTCCCCTTGATGAGGCTGCTGTCGTTTGGCGGCGCGGGTATCGGACCCTGCGGTGGTCTTGGGGCGATTTGCGGCAGGCGGCGATGTGGTTTGCCGGCGAGCTGGGCGTGCGGGGGATTGCGAAAGGCGATCGGGTTCTGCTGTGGGGCGAGAATTCGGGCGAATGGATCGCGGCGTTTCTGGGGTGCATGTTTGCCGGGGCGGTTGCGGTGCCCATGGATGTGACCGCGGACGCTGGGTTTGCGGGGCGCGTGGCGACGCATGCGGGCGTACGGCTGGCGGTGGCGAGAAAGGGGCTGGAGCTCCCGGGCGGCGGCGTGAGGTCGATCGGGCTCGAGGAATTCTTCGACGATGCGGGTGGCGGCGATCGCGGCGCGCGCGCGCGGAGTTTTTCGCCCGTGACGGCGGGGCGCGGTGATGCAGTTGAGATCGTGTTTACGTCCGGGACTACCGCGGAGCCGCGTGGAGTGGTGCTGACGCACGGAAATCTGCTGGCGAATTTGCAGCCGATTGAAACAGAGATCGGAAAATACCGCCGCTACGAGCGATTTGTTCATCCACTGAAATTTCTCGATTTGCTTCCGCTGAGTCACGTGTTCGGGCAGTTGCTGGGGATTTTCATCCCGCAGGTTTTGGGCGCGACGACCGTGTTTCTGGACACGCTGAATCCGTCCGAGGTGACCCGGGCGATCCGGGCCGAGCGCGTGTCGCTGCTGGTCACCGTGCCGAGGCTGATCGAATCGCTGCGGGATCATCTGAAGCGCGAATTGGAAGCGGACGGCAAGCGCGAAAAATACGACCGCGATGTGCGGGCGAGCGAGGGCGAGCATTTCTTGCGGCGCTGGTGGCGATTTCGTGCGATCCGGAGGAGATTCGGCTGGCGATTCTGGGCGATCGTGTCGGGTGGGGCGGCGCTGCCGGCTTCGGCGGAACAATTCTGGGATCGCCTGGGGTACGCCGTGATTCAAGGATACGGGCTGACGGAGACGACGTCGCTGGTGAGCTTGAATCACCCGTTTCGATTGGGCAAAGGCTCGATCGGGAAGACGCTGCCGGGGCTCGAGCTGAAGCTGGCCGAAGACGGCGAAATTCTGGTCCGCGGGGAAAACGTGGCGTCGGGATATTGGAAGGATGCCGGCGTCGCGTCCGTGCTGGATCCGGATGGATGGTTTCATACCGGCGATCTGGGTGAGCGCGATGCCAGCGGGAATCTTTATTTCAAGGGTCGGCGGAAGAATGTGATCGTGACGCCCGAGGGGTTGAACGTGTTTCCGCAGGATTTGGAGGCAGAGCTGCGGAAGGAGGCGGGTGTGCGGGATTGCGTGGTGGTCGGCCTAGCGCGGGATGGGAATGCGGAACCTTGCGCCGTGCTGCTGCTGCGGGAAGGCGCGGCGGGCGACGGCGCGGCGGGAGAGATCGTAGGGGGCGCGAATGCGCGGCTGGCGCCGTTTCAGCAGATGCGGCGCTGGATGGTCTGGCCGGAGCAGGATTTTCCGCGCACGCCTACGCAGAAGCCGATGCTGGGGAAAATCCGAGACCTGGCGGAGGCGCGATCGGGAAGCGAGGCGGCGCGAACTGCTTCCGGCGGTAGGACGGCGGGGGCCGCTCGAGGCGGGGCGCTAGCTGAGATTTTCGCGCGCGTGTCGCACGGGCGCGAGCTGCCGGGCGATGCGAACGGATTGCAGCTGAGTTCAGTCGAGCGCGTGGAGTTGCTGAGCGCGCTGGAGGATCGCTATCAGGTGGATTTAAGCGAGACGGGATTTGCGTCGGCCGAGAGTGTGCCGGAGCTGGCGCGGCTGATGGAGCAGCCGTCTTCGCAGGGCGGTGCTCATCCATATGCGCGGTGGGCGCAGCGTTGGCCGGCGAGGGCGTTTCGATTCGTGGTGCAGAATTGCGTGGCGCGGCCGGCGATGCTGATCTTGGCTTGGCCGAGAATCCGCGGGCGCGAAAATGTGCGCCGAGTGCGGGGCCCGGTGCTGGTGGTCTCGAGCCATCAGACCTATCTCGATCCTTCCTATGTGCTCGAAGCTCTGCCGGGGCGATTACGGCGGCGGCTGGCGGTGGCGATGGATGGCGAGCGGCTGGCGCGGATGCGGCATCCGGCGCCGACCACCGGGTTTTTCGCCGGCCTGATCGATCGCATGAAGTATTTTCTGATCGTTTCGATCTACAACGTGTTTCCGCTGCCGCGCGCGGCGGGATTTCGGAAGAGTTTTGCGTTCGCGGGGGATTTGATCGATCGCGGGTGGAGCGTGCTGGTGTTTCCCGAGGGCGAGCTGACGCGCGACGGCAAGGTCGCTCCGTTTCGCGCGGGGATCGGGCTACTGGCGGCGCGGCTGAAAGTGCCGGTCGTGCCGATGCGGCTGGAAGGGCTGTACGAGCGGCGCATCGCGGACAAAAGCTGGGCCCCGCCGGGGACGGTTCACGTGACCATCGGCGCGCCTGTGCGATTCGACGGAAACAAAGCTGCCGAAGAGATCGCGCGGGAATTGGAGCTTCAGGTGGCGGCGCTGGGCGATGTACCGCAATAGGACACACGTGCAAAATGCCGCGCGCGTTTTCTACGATACAATATGGCAGGGGATTGAATGATCCATCGCGTCGTCTTTCACAATGGCCGCCTGCTGCCTGTCGAAAATGTGCGGCTTTCACCGGGACAATCGGGACTGATGAGCGGCTGGGGACTTTTCACCACGATGCGCGTGGTCGAGGGGATTCCGTTTGCCTACGAGCGGCACTGGAAGCGGCTCGCGCGCGACGCGGAAAAGACACATTGCCCGTTTCCCTGGTCAGAGCAGACCCTTCTGGCGCAGCTGCACGGGGTGTTGCGCGCCAACGACGTGCGCGAAGGCTGCGCGCGGATTTACACGATTGCGAACCAGATCGGCTACTGGCGCAGCGACGAAAAAATGCCGCCATCCGATTTACTGATCTGTTCGGCGGATTTGCCGGCGCATCACGAACCGGTGCGGCTGTCGCTGCGTGAGCACGGGCGCCATGCGGCGTCGCCTCTGGCGGGCGTGAAGGTCACTTCCTGGCTCAACAATGTGTGGAATTTGTATGAGGCGCAGCAGGGCGGTTACGACGAAGTGGTGCTGCTCAACGAGCGCGGCGAAGTGGCCGAGTGCACGGCCGCGAACATTTTCTGCGTGCGCGATGGGCGCGTGCTGACGCCGCCGGTTTCATCCGGCTGCCTGGAGGGCGTGACGCGGGCCGTGGTGCTCGAGATTGGCGCAAGCGTTGGCGTGGACGTGGAGGAGCAGGCCTTGCACCCGCTGGACCTTTACTCGGCGGACGGAGTCTTCATTTCCTCGACGAACCGGAATTTGATCGCGGTTGCCGAGATCAACGGGCACGCGATTCCGATCGTGCCGCTGGTCCCGATGCAGAAGCTTCAGGCCGCGTTTGTCGCCTATGTGCGGGAATATGTGGATGCGCGGGCGGCGGCAGCGATCAAGCGCTGACTCGACTGGGTGGCCCGTGATTCCCCCTAGTGGATGAAGAAGAAGCCGTATGAGGCTGTTGCGATGCCGGCCAACGCGAGAATCACTCCCATTGCCCAGTACAGCTTTTTGCGTGTGAGCAGTGTGATCGAGCAGATTACGAGTGCGGCTTCGAGCATCACTTCGCCGAGATCGTAACGGTCGGCGCGCCTGGATTCGAGTTTCACTTCGCCTTCGGCTTTGGTCGCTTCGGCTTCGATATCCTTCTGCTGGTCGCGGTACTTCTCGGCTTCCTTTTCGTATTTGTCCCTTACGCTCGCGACCTGGGCGGAGTTCTGCACGGTTGTGACGACGGAAAGTTCGTCGAGGAACAACTCGTAAGCGTGCCGCCGAATGTCCTTGGCCTGGTAGAACGCCCACTGATCGGTGGCTTTGGTCTGGTGGAGCAATTCCTCGGTGTGAGCGCGATGGCCGAGCAGCGAGACAGCGGCTACGAGCACGGCGAGAATCGCCATGGTGATCGTGACGGGTGCCATGCCGCCCTTTTCCGCGGCTTCCTCGGCGTGCTCCTTCAGCTCCTCGAATTCGTCGGGCATGTTTTTCCCTTTGATTTGGTTTGGATTGCGTTCGGGCAAGGATACCAGAACTCCAAACGATTTCATCGGCGCCGATGGGTGCGCGGCTATGCCCGTGGCGCAGCTTCCGGTACAATTCCCGTGGGGAATGAGGTCAGGAGGACGTATTCCATGAGCGAACTTGCAAACAGGACGTGCGCGCCGTGCAAGGGAGGGACACCGCCGCTGGCCGGGAAGGAACTGGAGGCTCTGGCAAAGCAGGTGCCGCAATGGAAGGTCGTGGATGAGCACCACATCACCCGCGCGTTCAAATTTCCGGATTTTGTGCAGGCGCTGGCGTTTGTAAATAAGGTCGGGGCGCTGGCCGAGCAGCAGGGGCATCATCCGGACATTTTGCTTTCCTGGGGCAAGGCGGTAGTGACCACCTGGACCCACAGTGTCAACGGCTTGAGCGAGGGCGATTTTATTCTGGCCGCCAAGATCGATCAGTTTTAGTCCGGCGCCGGCCTGGCGGGATCGAAGGCGATTGGCGGCATTCGAGGTAAGGGCACATGGGCAAGGTTACGGGCGGAGAACTTGTGGTACGCACGCTGATGAAGGCGGGCGTGACGAATATTTTCGGGTTGCATGGGGCGCATCTGGAGACGATTTTCCAGTCGTGCCTGGATCATCACATTCCGGTTACCGACACGCGCCACGAAGTGGCGGCCGGGCACGCGGCGGAAGGCTACGCGCGGTCGACGCGCGGGCTGGGCGTGGCGATGGTGACGGCGGGGCCGGGATTTACGAACGTGATCACGTCGCTTGCGAACGCGTACCTGGATCGCAC
>CAZLWY010000163.1:0-13441 GCA_964563425.1 uncultured Acidobacteriaceae bacterium
CCTGGTCGAGTACCTGCGCCTGCAATTCAACCGGCGTTTCCAACGCGAGGCGCCACCGGTTTCGAAAGAAACGCTGCACCTGCTCCAGCAGCGGGAGTGGCCGGGCAATGTCCGCGAGCTGGAAAACTGCCTGGCGCGCTATGTTGTCCTTGGCTCCGAGGACACATTTTATTCCGAGCGTGCCGAAAAGGCCCCCGTACATTTCACCTACGAAACAACCGCGGACGGCAACATCCCGCTCAAGCGCATCGCCCAGCAGGTCACGCGGCGCATGGAGCGCGACGTAATTCTCAAGGTTCTCCAGGCCAATCACTGGAACCGCCGCCGCACCGCCGAAGTCCTGAAAATCAGCTACCGCGCTCTGCTCTACAAGGTGCGCCAAGCGGGCCTTCCGGCCAAGCGCCCGCGGCGCAAACAGGATGGCGACGCGGCTTTCCCGGCTGAATCAACCGCGCAGGTCGATTAATCGCTCGGCCAATCTCGCAGCCACCTTCCCGCCGCCGTAGTACCATCGAAGTCCTCGCCCGTGTCTGGTAAGAAATCGCGCGCCTGGTGATCGTTGCCCCGGTTCTCCAATTCGGCTAGCCTAAATTCAGGATGGCCGCGAAATCGAACGGAAAGCAAAGTCTGAGAGTGTGCCTGCTCTCGCCGCACCCGATGGTGCTCAACGAGTTCCAGCGGCTGCTGGAGGACTCCGGCTTCCAGATCACTGCCAAACAGCTGGATTCGATGCTGGCCCCGGATCTGCGCAATTTCGACGTGCCGAAGGCTTCCGTCTACGTGGTGGACGCACATGCCGCCCGCCAGGCCACCGGAGCGCTGATCAGCAACATTCTCGATCGTTTTGCATCCGCGCGCCTGCTGGTCGTGGGCGACAACCTGAAAGAGGCCGAAAGCTTCGCCCTTCTACGCCAGGGCGCCAAGGGCATCATGACCTATGCCGAGGCCCGTGAACAGCTTCCCCGAGCCCTCCCGCAGGTGGCTGCCGGGGGCATCTGGGTCTCGCGTCCGGTGCTTTCGCGCTTCGTGGATTCCATCCTCGGGTCCAGCAGCGGCCGGCGCCTGCGCGTCGATTCGCCCAACGAGCTGAGCCGCCGCGAGCAGGAAGTGCTAACCGGCCTGCTCGAGAACCTGGCCAACAAAGAAGTCGCCGACCGCCTCCACATTTCCGAGCGCACCGTCAAGTTCCACGTCTCGAATCTCCTGGCAAAATTCGGCGTCCGCCGTCGGGCCGACCTGATCCTCCTGTGCTACCAACGCCGGGGCGTCAACGCTTAATTCCCGGCTTCTTCGTTTCACAAAAAGTCCACCGGCGTTAATCCTTGCGCCCCCGCACTCAGGTACTAAGATGTCCGCATGGAAAGCGAAGCTGAAATCCACGCAAGTCGCGGAACGCAACCGACGCCCCGGGACCGCCAATCTCCGCGTGGGAGTTTTCCCGGCGATGCTCGGCGTGACGTCGCCCATCCGTCGAGCGCGGCCACCGGCAACGGTTCCCCAGCGTCCGCCTTCAGGCAGGCGCCTGGGACGCACTCGATTGCCATCCTCCATCGTGCAGCGGGCTTCCGACCCTATCGGCCAGCAGCGGCCGAATCCGACCGATTCGAACGATCCTTCGCACGTATTTCTATTCGACCATGGAACGGCGGGGTAAGGAACCGCGGAAGTGTGCGTTTTCTCCCCATTCTTGCCGTCGTTTTTTCACTCTTTTGCCTCCCTCCCGCGGCGGCGCAAACCACGCCGCGGCCACACGTCCCGGGAGATTTAGTCGGTGACCTGAAGGAATTCGTCGAGACTCCCTCCGTTTCCGGCTACGAAAACCAACTCAGTGAAAAAATCCGCGCAAAGCTGGCCGCGTTTCATCCGCTCATGGACAACCTCGGCGACGTAATCGTCACCATCGGTAGCGGCGCACCGCAGCGCCTGATCGTCGCGCCGATCGACGAGCCCGGCTTCGTCGTCAGTGGCATCACCGACGACGGCTACCTGCGTCTCCAGCGCCTGCCGCAACGCGGAAGCCTTCCGCTGATTTTCAATGAGCTCCATTCCGCCCAGCCCGTTAGAATCCGCACCGCCAGCAACCAATGGATGGATGGCGTCGTCGCCGGAGAGTCTGTTCACCTGCAACAAAACGGCTCGCTTCGTCCCACCCCGGACCCGCGGGACCTTGAAAACGTGTACGTTGATATCGGTGCCACGTCCGCCGCCGAAGCCCGCAAAGCCGGCGTCGACATCCTCAGCCCGGTCGCCATCAATCGCCGGCTGATCAGCCTCGCGAATAACAAAATTGCCGGCGCGTCCGTCGGAGATAAATTGGGTGCCGCCGCGCTAGTGGATCTTCTTCGCAGCGGCGATTGGGGCCCGATGAGGGGCACTCTCACGGTTGCGTTCGTGACTCAGCAACGGCTTGGTGGCCGCGGCCTTGACCGGATCCTTACGACCATCAAGGCTGACGAAATGATCTACGTCGGAGAAATGCTTCGGGGCGGAAATGTGCCCGCGATGGAAGGTGTGCATCGCGCGCCGCGCCGCGAAACCGGCAGCGGTGTTCTCATCGGACTGGATACGTCGAGCGGTGAACTGAGCGGTATGGCCGCCGATTTAAAGCAAACCGCGGACGCGAACAATATTCCTCTCGCGAGTGACTACTCGGCGGCACTTGTCGCACCGAGCGATCTGCCGCCTCCTGCATTCCCCGAAAGATGGGTGCACCTCGGAATCGCCACCGCCTGGCCCGACACGCCCGCTCAAACCGTTGATTTGTCGGACGCTGCCAAGGTCTTGGATCTCCTCGCCGACTATCTTTCGATGCCGCGCCAGAGCACGGCGATCCCCATTCCGCCGGCGAGTGAGACGGATTCCTTTCCTGACCTGCACCAGCCGACGCGGCCTTCCACGAGTTCCTTACTCGAGGCGCTGGTCGAAACCTACGGCGCCAGCAACCATGAAGATAGGGTTCTCGACCGCGTAAAAGAATTACTGCCGCCCTGGACGAAAGTCGAAGGGGGCGATCACAAGAATCTCATTGTCCATGTCAGCAGCGCGCCCTCCGGGAATAAGGCTCCGAGCATCGTGGTGATAGCTCATACGGACGAAATCGGCTTCGCCGTAAAGTCGATTTCAAAGGACGGCCGCCTCGAAGTCGAAACTCTGGGTGGGATGGATCTCAGCTTCTTTGAAGGGCATCCGGTATTGGTTCACACGGCTGGTCGTGATCAGCCTGGCATAATGGAATTGCCTCGAGGGTGGGACGAGCAGAATTTCAAATGGCCCGCCGAATCGGAGCAGACGATTCGCGTGGACGTGGGCGCGCGCAATCCAGACGATGTCGCCAAACTCGGCATTCGGGCAGGCGCTGACTGGGTCACGATTCCAAAGAAATACCGCCCGCTGCTCGGCACTCGCGCCAATGGCCGCAGCTTCGACGATCGCGTCGGCGACACGGCGCTCATTTCCGCCGTTTGGGCGCTGGGAGGCCCGCTCAAGGACCGGGACGTTACCTTCGTCTGGTCGACCGGTGAAGAATTAGGCTTGGTCGGCGCCGGCGCGCTCGCCCAGCGCCTCGCTGGCGAGGGCCATTCGCCCGATTACGTCTTCGCCGTCGACACGGTCGTCAGCTCGGATTCGCCGCTCGAATCGCAGCGCTTTGCCGACGCCGAAATCGGCAAAGGTTTCGCGATCCGCGCCGTGGACAACTCCAACATTGCTCCGCGCGACTTGGTCGCGAAAGTCGAAAAAATCGCCCGCGCCAATCAAATCCCCTACCAGCTGGGCGTCACCGGCGGCGGCAACGATGGCGCTCAATTCGTTCCCTTCGGCTCGGTCGATGTCGCGCTCGGCTGGCCGCTGCGCTATTCACATTCACCCGCCGAAGTGATCGACACGCGCGACGTGGACGCGCTCGCCCGCATCATCGCCGCAATCGCACGAAGCTGGTGAAGCCTGAAGCGCGCAACGGTTTGCTATAATCGCGCGCCATGACCGAGCCGGTTTTCAAGGCCCCGCGCTACATCGTCGTGGAAGGGCCCATTCGCGTGGGGAAATCGACGCTGGCGCGGGCGCTGGCCGAACAGCTGCACGCGCGCCGCATTTTTGACGCCGAGGAAAATCCCTTCCTCGCCGATTTTTACGATGAAAAGCCCGGTGCCGCGTTCCGCGCGCAGATGTATTTCCTCTACGAGCGCCATCGCCGGCTCGCCGAGACGCGGCCCGAGGATACGGCGTCGCCGATCGTCAGCGATTTCCTGTTCGAGAAAGACAAAATTTTCGCGTATGTGAATCTGGACAACGAAGAATTGAAGCTCTACGAGAAATATTTCGACATGCTTAGGCCGTCGGTGCCCGCACCCGACCTGGTGATCTATCTCCACGCCAAACCGGAGGTGCTCGAGAAGCGCGTCTCGAAAAAGGGCGATCCGGCCGAAAAGCAGATCTCGCAGGAATACCTGCAAGCCGTCGCCGACGCTTACGGACACTTTTTCTTTCGCTACTCCGCGTCGAATCTGCTGGTGGTGGACACGACGGAGATCGACTTCGTCGAGCGCAATGAGGATCTTCAGGAGCTTCTGCGCCGCGTGCGCCAACCCGTGAAAGGCACGCAGTATTTTCTTCCGCTGGGCCAGAGCTGAGTCGCAGACCTTCTCCAGTGCTGTGGGAACCGCTCGAGGAAGGGGTCGGTTTGCGAGTCGGAAGGGTCTTTTTTCGCTTGGCGAAAAAAGAGGGGATCCGGGGCGAGTACAATTCGCGCCTCCAGAACGAAAGCGCGAATTTGCGGGGACTCGCCCCGGACTACTGCACGGAGAAATCTCGTTGCCGCAGGCCGGCGTCTCAGGCGGCTTGCGAAGGACCCGTCAGGCGGTGGCGCAACCGGCCGAGCGTCCGGTTGACCGGATGGCTGCGGTGCAGGAAATTCACTACCGGGTCGCGGCGCGTGCCGATTTTCTGCAGGGCGCGGCGAATGCGGAAATCGCGTCCCGCGGAAACCAGCCCCTTTTCCAGAGTGGAGATCGCTTCCTGGGTCCGGCCCGACTGCTGGTATACCTCGGCCAGATTCAGGTAGAGCTGCGCGTGATTGTGGCGCATCCCGAGAGCTTCCTGGCAAAGAGCCTCCCCATCGCCAAAGCGCTTCTCGGCGACCGCAGCCAGCAATCCCGTGTAGGAGAGATAGAATGGGTTCTTCGGCGCAACTCCGAGGGCGCGGCGGGCATGTTGCAGGGCTTCGGTTGAATGACCATCGCGCAGTTGCTTGAGGCATTCTTTGAAATCCGACATGCCAGCATCGGCCGGCGACGTGGTACCAATCCAGTGGGACATGAGGCTCCTTCCTTAGGACCCCTGCCAATCACCACGACCGGCGGGGCGGGTAGCTAAAACTACCTGGGGAGCCCGGGGATGGGAATAGAGCGTAAGACCAGATTTCGTTCCAGTCCTTTTAGCTGTACGAAGTGACAGGCGAAAAAATGTCATCCTGTACAAAGCCCGGAGGCGAAGACAAACCGAAGACCGCCGAGGCGATGTACGGCGGAGTGGGAGCGGATCCTGAAAACAACTGCGGCGAGTTCATCGAAGGCGGAGCGTCTGTGATCGGCGAGCTTGGCACCAAGAGCGTCACGGTGATCATGGCAAAGCACGGGAAATCCGTGGCCCATAGCTTGGTTCGGGGCCCTCGTCGTCGACGAGGCGGGAAGCAACAAGGGCAGAGCTCCCTATTTTCGAAGTAGCCTCATCGAATTCACCTCATGGAGTTGAGCCAAGACGCGGTCAAACCGGAGCAGCCGGCTTCGCTGTTGCGTCGGTCGGTATAGGACAACGCCCCTGATGAACTACACTCGCGCAACGACACTAGCGCGCGAGGTCGGAGGCGAACACCAGGCGGATGCCCCGGGATTCAAGCGCCGGGGCTTCCTGCGCTAGGGCTGCGATTGTGGCCGGGTGCGGGTGGCCGATGGCGATGGCGCTGCCGTCGCGGGCCGCGTCTTTGGCCGCCAGTTCCAGCTGTGCGAGCACGGCTTCCTTTGTCGGCGTGTCGTCGAGGAAAACTTTGCGCGAGGCGGCGGGGACGCCGTCTTGCTCGGCCGTACGGTAGGCGACGGTCGCGGCGGTAGTCCGGCTGTCGATGAAGAACAGGTTGCGGGCGCGCAGATCGGGCATGAGGGCCTGCATCAGCGGGGCGTCCGCTGTGGCGCGCGAGCCTTCGTGATTGTTCACGCCCGCTGCGTGCGGGACAGTTTCGAGCATGCCCGCCAGCGTCGCGTTCACTTCGCCGGGGCTCATGCCCACCCGCAATTCGATCGGTTCCTGCGTCACGCCGTCGGGTCCGCCCGCGCTTCCGGCCTCCGGCTCCATCGGAAGATGCAGCAGGACCTGGTCGCCGCGGCGGAAAGCCTCTTCGGCGACTTCGGTCGAAAGCGGAAGATGGGGCAAGATCGAAATCGTCAGCGGGATCGGCAGCGCCAGCAGTTCGTCGGCGGGCGCGCGGTCGTGGCCCATGTCGTCGATGATGATGGCGAGGCGCGGGCCGGCCTCTGCCTGTGAAGGCGCGCCAGCGGCCGGGCGAGGACGCCCGGCTAGGGAAACGATGATGTGAATTGAATGCGTGCGAATCCCGGCCCTTAGGAAATCGACGCGCATCATTTTGGCCGAGGACGATTCATCGACCGTGAGCATGTGCTGCCGCGCGATTTCAGCAAGCGAGCGCTCGAGTGTGTCCGCCTGCGCGGGATTTTCCAGCGAGATGTAGAGGCTGTCGGACTCATGCTTCGTCTCCATGGCGCCTGTTTGCAGGACTTGCTCTTCGGGATGGATTTCGATTTCGAGTTTGTGGCCGGCGGCGCGCTGCGCCGCAGCGACGATTTCATCCGTGACCGAGCGGATTTCGGCCTTCGAAGGGGACTTCTTGTGGCAGCCGATCAGGCAGACGAGCGCAAAAACAACCAGCAGCAGAAAATACACTCTGAAATGAAAAAGGCGCGCGGAGAAATGACCGCGCGCACGTGTCACGTTTGGCTAGGCGGCCTTCCGCATAGCATTTGGATCCTGCAGAATCTCGATGGCCTTTTGCACGTCCGGATCGCTGGGCGAGCTTGAGGGCGGAGGCAGAACCTCGTCTGCCGACGTGACGTCCTCGATCGCAGGCCGCACTTCGCGCGTGGGCGTCACGCCGTCAACGGGAATTTCCTTGCCGCCGGGCGTGTAGTAATTCGCCAGCGTGAGGATCAGCGCGGAGCCGTCCTCGAGCTGAATCAATTTCTGCTGGGAGGCAGTGCCGTAGGTGCGCAGACCGACGGTTTCGCCGCGGTGATTATCCGCGATGGCTCCCGCCAGAATCTCCGCTGGGCCCGCCGTGCTGGTATCCATCAACACAGTTACGGGCTGCGACCAGACTACTTTCGCCGGATCGGCCGCCGAAACCACGGGCGAAACGGTCTGTCCCTTGAGCGTGGCGATGGTGCCGGAGGAAAGGAAGAGCTGCGCGGCGGAAATTCCCTCCGCATCGTCGCCCAGGGCGCAGGCGCGCAAATCCAGAATCAGCTTGTGCGCACCTTGATGCTCGAGCTGCACGAGTTCGTCGCGAATCTGCTTGGCCGCGCCGGGCTGGAATTCCGATACGTGGACGTAGGCGATGTCGCCTTCGAGCCGGTCTTCCACCAATTTAGGCGAGGCGAGCTTGGCGAGGGTGATTTCCATGTCCTGCGGCTCGGCTTTGCCGCGGCGGATCACCGAAAGCTTTACGACCGTGCCGGGATCGCCGCTCAGCAGGAGTTGCGCCTGCTCGATACCCATCTGGCCGGTCGTGAAGCCGGCGATTTTTTCGAGCACGTCGCCGATTTGCAAGCCCGCTTTTTGGCCGGGGCTATCGGGAAGCGCCGAAATCACGCTGATGTAGCCGAAGCGCTTGGTGAGGGCGAGGCCGGATTCGGCCTTGGCGGGCGCGGCGGATTTTTCCTCGTAGTCCTTGTATTCGAGCGGGCTCAGGTAGCTCGATTGCGGATCGAGCGAATCGAACAGGCCGTGGAGGGCGCCGGAAGTCACCTGGTGAAGATTGGGCTCGTCCACATATTCGCGCTGGATGCGGTCGAGCACTTCGCCGTAGACCGTGAGAGCGCGGAAAGCCTTATCGTCGGACGAGCGCCCGCGGACATACCCCACCGCGACGAAGCCGAAGACGACTACCGACAGCACGACGACAATTTTCTTGGTTAGAGAGCTCATGCCCGATCCTTTTCCCGGCTGGCGCGCCCCGCACCGAGGGGAGCCTCCATTATACATCGGCCCGTGGCAAGCCGCGCCAGTTGACTTCCGTCGAGGTCGTTTGGACGCGGGAGCCAGCATAAAAACGGCTCCGATAAGGCTGGGGTATACGGATCTTCGGGAGCTCAGTCTGAGGCGCTCGGGCTGCTCGCAGCTGTAGCGGCCGTGGTTGGGATTGCGCCGGGGCGGTTGGCCAAGCCTTCCCTAATCAGCTTCCAGATGGTGCTGCGGCTTTGGAGGATGGTTTTCACCCAGGCCAGCTTGCCAATCTGCGGGAAATAGATGCCGCGGAAGCAAAGGCGGGCGATCAGGATGTTGATTCGATATCCCAGCGGTTTGTGACTGAGCGAATGTACGGCGTGGGCGATGGCCTCCGGGCTGTAGGACTGCGCCCAGGCGTACTTCACCTCGGCGTGGGCTTCCGGGATGGTCATTTTCAGCGGGGTATGGGCCATGGCGAACGGGATGAACTCCTGCCAGTGCCGGGGGCGCGTGAGGCGGCCGGCGACCTGGAGCCGTTTGTAGAGTGGCGTTGCCGGCAGCGGCGTGAGCAAGCCGAAAATCGGCAGACCCGGCGGCCAGGTTCGGACCTGCTCGAGGGTGCGCTCCGCCACTCCCGTGGTGTCGTTATCCATGCCGAAAATGAACGAGGTGATCGCGTAGACATTTCGTTGCGCCAGCCGTTCGAGGACAGCGGCATATTCACCCGGCTTGTTGAAACCCTTGTTCACATCTTTCAAGTTTGCCGGATCGATGGACTCCATCCCGATAAAGATCCACTTGCCGCCGGCGGCGGCGATGAGGTCGACGAGCTCTTCGTCGCGCAAGAGATTGGCGCTGATCTGCGCGACCCAATGGAGTTGGGCGTTGGCAGCGATAATGTCGCGCAAGAGCGATTTCGTGCGTTTCACGTTGATGGCGAAATTATCGTCGATAAAAAAGACGGCGATCTGGCCGCCTTCGCTGCGCGCGCGGGCCTTCAGTTTCAGCATTTCGTTTACGACGCTTTCATTGGTGCGGAAGCGAATCGAGTCGCCGAAAAATCCGGTGACGGTGCAGAATTCGCAACCATAGGGGCAGCCGCGGCCCGATTCGACCGGGATCATTCGAAACGTTCCCCATCCTCCTCCGAAACGCTTCAGCAAGGGCGCGGCAATTTTGGGAACGAGGTTGAATTGATCGAGGTCAACGGACTCCCAGGGAATCTCGGGATAAGGCCGGAGCGGCGGCTTGCGTTCCTTGCCAAGCTCATCCATCGGAACGTAGACATCCTGGAGTTCGCCGCGAGCGGCATCTCGAACGATCCGCGGCCAGGTTTCATCGGCTTCACCCAGAGCGACCGCATCCGCATGGCGTGGTCCGCCATCCCGGCCGAGCGCCTCCTCCGAGAGCTCCGTGACGTGAGGTCCACCCATCACTACCGGCACTCCTACCGCGCGGACCGCGTCGGCCATGCGGTACGCCTTCGCGATCATGCGGGTCATGGCGCCGATACCTACGAGTCCGATATTTTGTTCGCGAACGAAGCGCGCGAGGCCTTCTTCATCCATGGGCTGGGCGTTTCCATCCATCAGCAGCACTTCGTGGCCGGGCGGGGTGAGCGCCTGAAGCAGGAACATCCAAAGATGCGGCATGAAATTGCGGGTAACGCCGTTGTCCGGATTATAAAGCAAAATTCGCATGGCTTCCTCTCGCTGCCGGACCCGGGAGTTCTCATCACACGGCCGAATCGTGGCTCATCTGAACAAGTGATTGCTAGGATCAAGGCTAGGCCGAAAGGGCGGGTGGATATGGTCAATAGCGAACAGTTTCGAAATCGACATCTGGGATGGAAACTTCGGGGCTTAGTCGATGAGGACCACGTTGAGGAGCGAACTGTGCACGGAGAGACCGCCGTTGTACTCGATGAAACCGAGCTTCCGGAATTTATTCATGAAGAAGCTGACGCGCGACCGAGTGGTTCCCACCATTTCGGCAAGCGTTTCTTGGCTGATCTTGGGAACGATGGTTTCCGGCTTGCCGGCCTTCCCGTATCGCGCGAGAAGAAGAAGCGTGCGGGCGAGGCGTTTTTCGCTGGAATTGAACAGCTGATCCACCAGATCGGCTTCGAAACGGATGTTGCGCGCCAAAACATGCGCGATGAATCGCTCCGCAAAAGCCTGCTCCTCGCGAAGCACCCGCATCATGGCGGGCTTGCGAATTTCCAAAATCGAGCTGGGTGAAATGGCGGTTGCCGTGGCCATTCGAAGCGGCTGTCCCGCCAGGCACCCCTCTCCCAGGAAATCACCGTCACCCAGGATCGCGACGACGGCTTCCTTCGCATTCTTCGAGACGACGGTGAGCTTGACGCGTCCTTTTTGGATGTAAAAGATTTTTAGCGCCGAATCGCCCTGTGAAAACACGACCTGTTTGTTGCGATACTGCACGATCTTCTTGCCCAGCCCGCCGGAATTCAAGAACGCGAACAGATTGAACCGGGCGGCTTTTGACGACTTCATTCGCTGATTGCCTCGGCGCAAGTCTCAAGCAATTGCTGGACCGAGTCAAGCCAGCAGCCGACGGCGATACGTATCCCGATTGCATGCAAGACCGGCCCGGGAGCGTTATTTGTGCGCGTAGCGGCGGCTGGCCGCGTGTACTTCGATCGGCGCGAGGCCGACCAGCGGCGCGGCGGCGGTAATGTAGGTTTGCGACATGCGGTCCTGCCAGGTGAAGCGATCGTCGTCCCAGACGGCCCAGGCGAATCCCAGCATCAGCGTGGCTGCCGAGATCAGATAGCCGAACGTGCGCCAGATGAGCTGGCGCGTGTCCGGCAGGCTGCCATCCAGCCGCACGACCGTGAGATCCATCAGCTGCATCCCGGGCGTGGCGCCGGCGAACACCGTGAAAATCGAGAAATAGATTGCGAAGAAAAGGTAGGCGACCGTGAGGTAAACCATCGCGTCGGTTTTCGCGAGCGTGAGCTGGCCGCCGGCCCAATGGAACAGGCCGACCAGACTGAGGCACGTGAGCGCGAGAAAGATTGAGTCCAGAAAAGCCGCCCAGCGGCGATCGGCGAGCGGCGCCACCGGCACCAATGCCGTTTGCGGGCGCGCGCGATCTTCGGGTGAACTGGCGAAATTCAGTTCGGGCTGGATGCAGATGTCCACACGCTCGGCGGCGCGGGCGGCGCGCTGCGCGGGCCGAGGACGCAAAGGCTCGGGCACCTCGACGTCTTCGTCGTCCTCGTGAGCCCCGTGGACGGCGGACGCCTGCTGCTGGAACGGGAGCCCGGATTGCGATTCGTCATTGCGCGCATAGCCGCGGCGCGCGCGATAGAGCTCCAGGCGGCGCGAGACTTCCATGCGCCATTCTGGCTCAGGAGTCTCTTCGAGCGGCTTGGCAGCGACGGCTACAGGTTCGCAGAACGTGCCGGCTTGGCCGCGTTCGGCGGCATCGACTGCGCAGAAGGAACAGCTTTCGGCGTCGTCCAGCAGAAGGGCGCCACACTTCGAGCAGATACGTATCACTGGTGTGTTTTGCGCCGCGGAAGATCCAGTGGAACGCGGAGATCATATCACGATCATGCGCTGCCGGCGCGTGATGCCGTATCAACCTGTGTGGCTCATCAGGCAACACGGTTGGCGCCCGGAGAGTCTGAAACGGAGGGCCCGCACCGCCTGCCGCTGCTGATTGCGGGGGCCGAAGGCGCGTGTTAGGCTCAGTTTTCTTTTTTTGCATTTCTCAGCTGATGCGCGAAGCGATAGTCCCGAAATCTGTCCCTCTACCGGCGCTCTGCGCCCTGCTGCTCGCGCTGCTGGCCGCGATGCCATCGTCGCTGCGAGGCCAATCACAGAACCCTCCGTCTTCGCCGCCACTGCAAAAGCCCAAGCCAGTCGCAAACCTCACGCCGGGCGGCGAGGCGACCCTCGAAGCCGACCAGCAGCGCCAGGTCGGCAAAATCTCCTACGCCGACGGGCACGTGGACGTGCGCTACGAAAATGCGCGCCTGCGGGCCGACCACGTGGAATACGACAACGACGCACAGGTGATCATCGCGCGCGGCCACGTCGAGCTGGACTACGCCACGCAGCACGTGGAGGCCGACGACGCGCGTTACGAGCTCCGCACCGGCCGCGGCACGTTCCATCACGTGCATGGCACGTTTGCCCTGCAACGCCGCCCGATGCCCACGCTGCTCATTAGTCCCAACCCTTTATATTTCGAGGCCGAAGAAGCCGACCGGGTGGACGAAAACACCTATCGCATCCGCAAAGGGTGGTTGACGGTCTGCAAACCGGGCAAACCCGTCTGGAAATTTTATGCGCCCGCGGCCACGGTGCGGCTGAAGCAATCGGTACGCATTGATAACGGCAACTTCCGCGTGTATTCCGTGCCGGTCCTTTATCTGCCCTACGCCACGGTTCCCGCCGAAGAACGCCGCGAGTCCGGATTCCTGATTCCGGAGATCGGCGACACATCGCAAAAAGGATTTGTGATCGGCGATTCGGTCTACTGGGCGCCACTGGATTGGATGGATATGACGCTGGGCGCGGCCGATTTCAGCAAGCGCGGCTGGAGCCAAAAGGGCGATTTCCGTATGAAGCCTTGGGAGGGCGCCACGTTCGACGCCAGCTACTACGGTGTGATCGATCGCGGCCTGAAAGTGGACGACGAACCGCCCGTGCCGCAGGGCGGGCACGAAGCGAAGCTCCTGTTCACTTCCGATCTGCCGGGAGGATGGCGCGCGGTGGCCGATCTGGATCAGCTGACCTCGCTCACCTTTCGCTTGGCATGGTCTGAGACTTTCAAGGAAGCGGTGAACTCCGAAGTCCGCAATACGGCGTTCTTGAACAAGAATTTCGACGGCTTCAGCATCGGGTTCGCGGCGCTGAGCTATCAAAACTATCTGACGGCCACTCCGCAGGCTTCCATTACGCTGCGGACCGCTCCGGAAGCAAACATCAGCTCGGTGGACCAGAATTTTTTCAGCAAGCTGCCGTTTTACTGGTCGTTTGACGCATTTACCGGAGGAAACTATCGCGCCGACGGAATCACGCCGTTTTCCACGCCGGGATTCGTCAGCCGCAGCGAAATCGCGCCGACGGTCACGCTGCCGCTGCACGTGGGCGATTGGATCAACATCACGCCGAGCTTCACTTTCCGGTCCACCTATTACGGCGCGCAGCTGCGCAACGGAAGCTTTCTCGAT
>CAZLWY010000164.1:0-1958 GCA_964563425.1 uncultured Acidobacteriaceae bacterium
GTCATCGCGCCGACGTGACCGCCTCCCTGACCACCTTCCGTCGCCCGCAGAGCCGCTTTTTCGCCGTCAACCAGTCGTACCGAGTCCATCGCAATGTCGAGCTTACCGCCGCGTGCCATCCGCCGCTTTGGTTGAGCTTCCGTCACCGTGCCCCATGCGATTCCGCCCTTGTTGACGACGAGCACGTCGGAAATCTTGATATCCTCCAAAACCTCGAATTGCACTTGGTCGTTCACGTGAGCATTCGCGGAAGAGACTGTCTGCGAGAGTCGCAGCTTGACAGGCGTGCCGTCTTCTAGACACGGTTGTTTGCAGCCCTCGATCAATCCTGACGGAGGTGTCGCCGCGGTCTGTCGCTGAACTGGTACGGATGAAGGCGCAGGTGCGGTGTTCGTCTGAAAGGCAAGAAGGAGACAGCACAGCGCGCTCAGCTGACTATTCACGGCGATGGTCCTCTCGACATGACGTTAACTAGGCGGGAACCGCTGCGAAGAGTAAACGAGCGACCCAGGCGTGTCAAGGAAGGAAGGCCCGTTTACGGAATCGGGGCGTAATCCGGCTCGCGGCCGGATCCCTAACAACATTCATCGCCAAAACGCGATTCCCGGTGTGTCGTCAGGGCAGAAGGCCCAGGCTTAGTGAAAGTCCGTGGCTTGGAGGCACCGGGCCTACGAATAGAAGTCATCTTCCGAATCGTAGCCGACTGACTTCAAACGGCGCGGGAACTGAGAGTTGAACCCTTCGCTCTGAATCGCGAAAGACTTGTGCGGAGGCACCTAAAAAGGACGGCGCGTTCGCGGCTTGTTAACGCGGCGAAGGTTCTTGCTTCGACTCGCTTGGCCCGCGCAACGCCCTCATCCAAAACGCGCCTGCCCCGGGGCGTTAGATCGAGACGATTGATCCGGGCATTCGTGGCATGGGCAGAACGGACGAGGTAGCCGCGGTCGGCCAATTTCGAAACCGTCAGGCTCATGTTCTGCGGGGTCACGAAAGTTCGGCGAGCGAGGTCAGCGGTCGAAAGAGAAGGGTCCATCGAAAGTTCGGCGAGCGTCTCGAGCTGGCGGACGCTGAGGTTCATGTCCGAAAGCGACTCTGCGATTTCCTGTTCGACCGAGTGGTTCAGCTGCCGCATCAGGCAGCAGAGACTATTTTGAGGATTTAGTCGGCGGCCCATGAACCGCAGATAATAACAAGCACTTGTCATTATAGCAAGCGCTTTCCAGTGTTCCTGTGGCGCTCGCGCCTTTGTTGTTTTTCGTGAATCAGCCGGGAAATGTGGCGCATCAAATGCAGTTGCAGCTCTCTGGTTTAAAACTGCTACGGGCAGCCCAGCTCAATAAAGCTCTATTAGGACCACCCCCAGGAGAGATGGCGATGTCAGCTGCACGAACCCGGTGGTTGCAATTAAGCAGGCGAGTTTCACCGCTACCGATGATTCTTGCCATTCAAGCCATTCGCTCGACCTGCGGCAATCCCACGCGCCCGAACATACCGAGCATGTTCGCCGTCAGTCGACGGCGACCCATGGCGGCCAGGAACGGGCGGCGTCTTGCCGTTCTGGCCGCAGTCACGATGGGTTGGGCTCTTCTGATAAACGGATGCGCCGGGAAAGCTCCCGCAGCAATGGCTCCGCCTTCCGTTTCGGTGGTGAATGTGATCGAGAGAGATGTGCCGATTTCCGGCGATTGGGTCGCTACGCTCGACGGATTCACAACGGCGCAGATTCAGCCGGAGGTGAGCGGTTATCTCATCAAGCAGGATTACCGGGAAGGCTCATTCGTCCATCAGGGCGACGTACTGTTTGAAGTTGATCCGCGGCCGTTCCAGGCGATTCTAGACCAGGCAAGGGGTCAGCTCGCGCAGGCGAATGCCCAACTCGGTCTGGCCACAATCAACGTGAATCGGGACACGCCCGTCGCGAAACTGCATGCCATTCCGCAAAGCCAACTCGACAACGA
>CAZLWY010000165.1:0-6300 GCA_964563425.1 uncultured Acidobacteriaceae bacterium
TCCGCGATTCAGATGGATGGATACAAATCTCTGAACGAAGGACAGCTTGTGGAGTTCGAGGTGAAGCAGGGACCCAAGGGCTTTCAGGCTGAAAACGTCACCAAGGTCTAGTGGAGCTCGAATTACGGCCCCGTTTCCAAGACGAAGCGGGGCTTTTCTGTTTCGAGATGCTTCCGGCGGCGATCGAAGGGAACCGAAGAGGCAGGAGTGTCCACGCTTGGGGAATGTTGCCGCTCGTATTTGCCTCGCGCCGCTCGATCCTCGTAGACTTGTGATACGATTCGGAGAATCGGTATAACTTCAGGAGCAAGGTTTTGGCGCATATTTCCCGCAGAGATTTGAAAAAGGACGAAGTCCGCGACACATTCGAGCGCGGCGCCGAAGCCGTCCTCTCGCATCAGCAGCTGTCCCTTTACCTGTTGATCGCCGCGATCATCGTGGCCGTCGGCATCTTCGGCTGGCGCACCTACACGCAGCGCCAGACCGTGAAAGCGGCTGCCGCCTACGACGACGCCATGAAAATCTTCCAGGCGCCTATCGGCGGCCCGCCCGTCGAGGGCCAGCCCAACTACACAGACGCGACGAAGAAATTCACCGACGCGGAGCAGAAATTCGCCGACGTGTCCGCGAAGTATCCACACACGCGGCCGGGCGAGCTTGCCCGCTACTACGTGGGTCTGAGCGACGAGAAGCTCGACAAGAACGATCTGGCGAAAGCCTCGCTTCAGGGACTCACCGGCAGCAGCGACGCGGAAATCGCCGCGCTCTCCAAATTCGAGCTGGCCGGCCTGGACGACCGCACCGGCCAGGGCCCCGAGGCCGTAAAACTCTACCAGTCGCTGATCGACAAGCCCAGCGTGCTGGTCCCCAAGGCGGTCGTGATGCTCACTCTCGCGCAACACTACGCGCCGAACAACTCCGCGGAAGCCGCCAAGCTCCTGAACCAGATAAAATCCGACTACCCCGATTCGCCCATCGCCGAACAAGCCGACCAGGCACTGGCGCTGCTGCCCGGCAAGTCCTGATCGATTTGTTTACGCAGCTTCGAGCGCCGGGCGCTCCGTCCGGCTCGGGCTTTTGACCTCGTTCGCTCGAGGTCCCGGACTCTCGCACAGGCCCGCGGCTTTGCCGGCGGCCTTTCCGGAGTCGCCGAGCATATCCGGCATGCGCGGCGATACAATAGAATGGCTGCGATGCTGCCCGAACCTTATGCGATGGACCCTCGCCAGTCGCGTGGGCGCCGCTATCCCGAGCCGCCGCATCCCTACCGTAACGAATACGCCCGCGACCGCGATCGCGTCGTTCATTCGCGCGCGTTCCGCCGGCTGGAAGCCAAGACGCAGGTTTTCACCGTGCGGTTCTCGGATCACTTCCGCAACCGGCTCACGCACACTCTGGAAGTGGCGCAGATCGCCCGTACCGTTGCCGGCGCGCTGGACATAAATACCGATCTCGCCGAAGCGCTCGCGCTCGTGCACGACATCGGGCATCCGCCCTTCGGCCACGCCGGCGAAAAGAAACTCGACGAACGCATGCGCGAACACGGCGATCGCTTCGACCACAACCTGCACGCGCTGCGCATCGTGGAGCAGTTCGAGCAGCGCTATCTGGATTTTCCAGGGCTGAATCTTACCTTCGAGGTGCGCGAAGGCATCGTGAAGCATTCGCGCGATTACGACGCCACGGAATTTCCCACGCTCGCCGAATATCTGCTCGACCAGCGCCCGCCGCTCGAAGCCCAGCTGATCGATCTCGTCGATGAGATCGCCTACAACACCGCGGATCTTGACGACGCATTGGAAGCGCGCGTCATCGATTTCGACCAGCTGCGCGCGGAGGCGCCTGTGTTCGCTGTCGCCTACGATCAGGTGGAGCGCCGCCATCCGCAAGGCCCGCGCAAGCTGAAATTCAACGAAGCGCTCAAGCGCGTGCTCGACCGGTTCGCAACCGACTTGATCGAGAACACGCGCAGCCAGGTCGAAGCCAGTGGCGCGAAATCGGTCGAAGATATTCGGCGTGCGCCGACCAGACTCGTAGCGTTTTCTCCCGAAGTTGCCGCCGAAGATGCGGCCTTGAAGCGATACCTGATGACTCGCGTCTACTCGCAGCCCGCCATCGCCGAAGATCGCGGCCGATCGGTCGCCGCGCTCGATTCTCTTTTCAGCTTTTTCCTAAAGCATCCCGATCGCCTGCCCAGCCATTACGCCGGTCTGGCCCGCAGCGAGCCGCCGCATCGCATCGTCTGCGACTACATCGCCGGAATGACCGACCATTTCCTGCTGCGGCAGTGCCAGGAGCTCCTGGGCGCGCCGGTCGCTCCGAAAAACAGCTAGCACCAGCGGCGCATATCGGATTGGGTTGGCCGCGTTGGGCGCGCTTCGAATGCGGGCTTTGCCCTTTCTCCGGTGACGGCGCCGACACCATGTTTGGGGGCTTCCTTGACATAGCAGGCGGCGGACATATAATGAGCTTGCGGTAGCGAAAACCGGGGAAATTGAATGTTTCTGGATGTGAATGAACTCGCTGTACGGAAGAGCCGCATCCGGAAAAGTTACGCGCCGGGTACGGTGGACTTTCATTCCGGCGAATTCCGCCAGGTGGAACCCCTCGAAGTGCGTGCCACTGCGGAACTTGTCGAAGGGCAGATTCGCATCATCGGGAATCTGCACACGCGGGTCGAGCTGGTCTGCGCGCGCTGTCTGGACACCGTGATCGAGGAAATCAGCCGCGATTTTGACCTCTTTTACCGGCCCATGACCACAATCTCCCGCGACGACGAACTCCAGTTGAATCTGGATGATACGGAGACGGCTTTCTTCGAAGGCGATGGCCTCTTCTTGGCCGACGTGCTCGCCGAACAGGTCAATCTCGCACTGCCCATGAAGGTGATTTGCTCGAGCGATTGCCGCGGACTGTGTCCCTACTGCGGCGCCAACCTCAACAACGAAGAGTGCCGCTGCGAGAAGAATGGCAGCGATCCGCGGATGGCACCCCTGGCCCGGCTGAAGCAGGACTGGTTCAAAAAGCAATAACCCGCTACACTGTTACTTTCCATTCAGGCCGAAGTCGATACAGGCCTGTCGCGAGGAGCAGAAATGCCCAACCCAAAGAGGCGACACTCGAAGCGGCGCACGTCCACACGACGCGCGCACGATCATTTGACGATTCCGACGCTCGCCGAGTGCCCGAATTGCCACGAAAAGAAGCTGCCCCACCGGGCATGCCCGAAATGCGGATACTACAAGGGTCGCGAAGTGATTGACACCGCGGCCAAGACGGCCTAAGTTTTCCTCGCCTGCCGTACCAAGTTGGCACCCGCTATGACCACAATTGCCCTAGATGCGATGGGGGGCGACCATGCGCCTCGTATAGAGGTCGAAGGAGCGATCCTCGCCGCGCGCGAGCTGCGGGTGCGCGTGATTTTGGTCGGCCAGGAAGCCGCGGTGCGTGAGGAGCTGGCGCGGCACAAGGCAGGCGATCTGCCGATCGATGTAGTGAACGCGACCGACGTGATCACCATGACGGATTCGCCTTCGCACGCCTTCCGCCGCAAGAAGGAAAGCTCGCTGCATGTCGCGGCGCGGTTGGTGCGCGACGGGCAGGCGGAAGCACTGGTAAGCGCGGGGAACACCGGAGCGGTGATGACCGTGGCGCGGTTTGTGATTGGGACGCTGCCTTCGGTCGATCGGCCGGCGCTGGCCGCGGCGTTTCCGAACATGAAAGAAAAGATCTCGGTAATCCTGGACGTGGGCGCGAATGTGGACTCCAAGCCGGCGCAGATCGAACAATTCGCTGTGATGGGCGAAATTTATTACCGCGCGATCTGGGGCGTGAAGCGGCCGCGAATTGCCTTGCTTTCAATCGGGGAGGAGGAAGCCAAGGGCAATGAGTTGACCAAGGAAGCGGCGGTGCGGCTGAAGAATCTGCCGCTGAATTTCGTGGGCAACGTGGAAGGGCGCGACGTGTTCCGCGGCAACGTGGACGTGGTCGTGTGCGACGGATTTATCGGCAATATCGCGCTGAAGCTCAGCGAAGGTCTGGTGGAGCACATCGGCGCTATGTTGAAGAAAGCGATCAAGAGCAGCCTGACGTCCAAGATCGGGTACGCGCTTTCCAAGAGCGCGTTCGACGATTTCCGCAAGCGCACCGATTATTCTGAGACCGGCGGCGCGCCGCTGCTGGGCGTGCGCGGTATCACCGTGATCGGCCACGGGCGCTCCAATCCCAAGGCGATCAGGAACGCGATTCGCGTGGCCGCCGAGCTGTGCCGCTCACACGTTAACGAGAAAATCGAGCAAGAGCTGTCGTCCGCTGCCGCCGCAGTCCCCGCCCGCGGCTAAACGAAGGAATCCGCCACCGCCATGAGCAAGCTCGCGTTCCTGTTTCCCGGCCAAGCCTCGCAGTATCCGGGGATGGGCAAGGATCTCGCCGCCAATTTCCCCGAATCCCGCGCTGTTTTCGAGGAAGCCGACGCCGCGCTTGGGTTTGGGCTGTCCAGAATGTGCTTTGAAGGCACCGAGGAGGAGCTGAAGCTTACCGAGAACACGCAGCCGGCGATTTTGACCATTTCTGTTGCGGCCTATCGGGCGCTGGCCGCGCGCGGGGTGCAGCCGGATTTCGCGGCGGGCCACAGTCTTGGCGAGTATTCGGCGCTGGTCGCCGCGGGCGCTTTGGAGTTTTCGACGGCGGTGAAATTGGTTCGCCAGCGCGGGCGGTACATGCAGGAAGCTGTGCCGGCAGGCGAAGGCGCGATGGCCGCCATTCTGGGAATGTCGCCTTCCGATGTGGCTGACGTTTGCAAGAAAGCTGCGAACGGAGAGGTGGTTTCGCCCGCGAATCTGAATTCGCCGGAGCAGACCGTGATCGCCGGCTCTGCTGCGGCGGTTAAGCGGGCCGTGGAGACTGCTTCGCAAGCGGGCGCGAAACGCGCCGTGGTGCTGGCCGTTTCGGCGCCCTTTCATTGCGCGATGCTGGCGCCGGCACAGCAACGCCTGGAGCCCGATCTGCGAGCCGCGAAGTTCGGCCCGCTGAAATTTCCGGTAATCACCAATGTGGATGCGGAGGCGATCATTCTGGGCGATGAAGCCCGGGAATCGCTGATCCGCCAGGTGACCATGCCGGTGCGGTGGCTGGAATCGGTGCGCGAAATGATCGAGCTGGGCGTGAATATTTTCGTGGAGGTTGGCCCGGGCAAGGTGTTGACCGGGTTGATGCGGCAGATCGACCGTTCCGTGCGCGTTTTGAATGTGGAAAACGCCGCGACGCTGCAGTCCACAATCGAAAAGATCACCCAGGCGCGCGCCGAAGCGCCGGAAAGTTAGCCGAATGTTTTCGCTGAATGACAAAGTCGCGCTGGTTACGGGTGCGTCGCAGGGGATTGGGCGGGCTACGGCGCTGGCGCTGGCCGAGGCGGGCGCGAAGGTGGCCGTGGCGGCGCGGTCGGCCGACAAGCTTGCTTCGGTGGTCTCAGAGATTGAAGGGAAGGGGGGCGAAGGGCTTGCGGTCACGATGGATGTGGCCGACGCAGCGCAGATCAAGGCGGGATTTCAGCAGGTGCTCGTGAAATTCGGCAGGCTCGACATCCTGGTGAACAACGCCGCGATTACGCGGGATACCCTGGCGCTGCGGATGAAGCTGGAGGATTGGGAGGCCGTGCTGCGCACGAATCTGACCGGGGCGCATTTGTGCATCCAGCAGGCGCTGGGCGCGATGCTGAAGCAACGGTCGGGGCGCATCATTAATCTGAGCTCGGTGGTCGCCCAAACCGGCAACGCCGGGCAGGCGAACTATGTGGCTTCGAAAGCCGGATTGATCGGGCTGACGCGCGCGATGGCTGTCGAAGTAGCCTCGCGCAGCATCACTGTGAACGCCGTCGCGCCGGGTTTCATTGAAACGCCGATGACCGATCCGCTTTCGCAGGAATTGAAGGACAAGATGAAGTCGATGATTCCGCTGGGGCGCTTCGGATTGGATCGGGAGATTGCCACGGCGATCGTTTTCCTGGCAAGCGACGAGGCGGGATATATCACCGGGCAGGTGCTTGAAGTGAACGGCGGGATGCACGCAGGGTGAGTTTCACGCTGTCTAACCGCTCGATTCTTGCAATTCTCCGAAGTCGCGCGTAAGGTTGACCCGGCGATAGGCCCCTAATAGAATGGTCTGGACGAAATTCGGGCGCAACTCTCCTGCGTGCAGCCCAGGTCCAAGATCGCCGACATCGGAGGAAACATCAGAATGGCCAGCGTCGAAGAACGCGTGAAGCAGATTATTGTCGAGCAGCTCGGTGTGGATGAGGGCGAA
>CAZLWY010000166.1:0-5672 GCA_964563425.1 uncultured Acidobacteriaceae bacterium
GTGGCATAGTCGTTATTCCTGTCCGACGCGATAAAAGTTCCGGAAGAATTGCAGGGCGCTGGCCGGCGCGATCCGTGCTCAGTTACCTTCCAGTTGGTGGATGTCGCGTGATTCGGACAGGTGAGATGCTATCAGGTAGCGCGCGGGATGGATGGCCTTCTAACGAAAATTGCATTACTAATAACCCCCGAACCAGACACGGGAGTACCATCAATGGGTCCAGGGGGGACCCGGTGACTGTTAAAGTCTTGGCTCTCGTGCCTGTTCTTCTAATGGCGCCGATCGCCCTCGGATATGAGTACCCGCTCTCCTCCAGCGCTGTTCGCGACGCATGCCTTCTCGGAACTTCGTCGAATGCGGAACCGGACAAAACCCTCGCGGAATATACGCACGTGCTTCCGGGGCTGAAAGTGGAGATGTTTTCTACGACCGTGAGCATCGACACACCCTACACGCAAGTCACACAATACTGCCGCCAAAAGCTGAACTATTCTGTTCAAGATGCTGAAAAAGAATTTGGAGACAGACCGATGCAGTTTCGCGTCCATATGGAAATCTACTTCAACCCGTCGCGTACCACTGCGGATAACCTTCACGATCTGAAGATCAAGCTCAGCCAGGATGACAAAGAGCTCGCCCCCCTACTGGTCGGGTCGGAACCGATCGTGGCCCCTCACAACGATAATGACTATGTTCAGAGTATTGGCGAGCGCGTGGATTTCGTCATGAAGGCCGGGAAAGTGAGCTCGTCCGATCTAGATGTCGAGATTAGCACCTATGACGGCCAGCAGACCGAAACCACATTCGACCTGGCACGCCTGAAGTGACCCTTATCGGGTCCATCGTCGTAGTCAAAACAAACTAGGTTGAAGAGCGGATGCGGACGGCCAGCTTTCGGGCCCGGTCGCGCGCGATGTCGATGAAATGCTGGTCCGCCGCCAGCCGGTCGAGCAGCGGCAGGAACTGCGCCGGCTCGGGGACCGCCTTGTTGTCGAGATCCTTTTGCAGCTGCATCAGCACGTCGTTGACGCCCAGCGGATCGTAGCGCATGGTGCGGTCGAGATCGGAAAGGTCGGTCTGCTGCCGCGCCAGCCCTTCAAAGATCGTCAGCAGCTGTAATGCTTCATGGTTGAGCGTGTAATTAAAGGTCACGCTGTGCGATTCGCCGCCGCGGTCATAACCGAACGTTTTCTCGCCCAGATTGGCGATCCGCCGGTGGATTTCCAGGTCCACGCCGTCGAAATTATGCAGCTTCGCAGCGAGTTCGAAAATCGTCTGCACCAGCGACGCTTCCAAATGCAGGGTGCGCGGGTTGGATTCCTCGTTGAGCTGGCGAATATCGAAAGTGCCGGCGCCCGTGTCCGTCACCTTGATCTCGACATATTCCGGATAGCTCGACTTAAACACTTTACGGAACGTGACCGTGGCATTCGCGGCAGGCGACACGGAACTGGAGACAGCGCCATGCGCGCACGCCATCCCCGCAAGAAAGCAGGCGCAAAGCGCCAGGACCGGCCGACACCGATGAGAAGCCGAGGACTTCATCTTCCGCGAGGCATGGAGATGCGCGAGCCACGGGAATTGCCGCCCGCCGCCCCGGCGACGCGAAGGTTATCGACAGCCAGCGCCAGGCGCGCCCGCGCGCGCGAAGCCTGCGCGTGGCACAGCGCAACGGCCAGAGCGTCGGAAGCATCGGCGGGCTCGGGAATCTCGGAAAGATCGAGCAGGGATTTCACCATCAGCTGAATCTGTTGCTTCGAAGCGGCGCCATATCCCGCCACGCTGGCCTTCACCTCACGGGGCGAATAACTGTGCGCCGGAATTTGCGCCTGCGCCGCAGCCAGAAGGACCACGCCGCGCATCTCCGCGAGCTTCAGCGCCGTGGCCATATTCAGCGAAGTAAACACGGATTCGACCGCGACCGCATCCGGAGCGAACTCCTCAACGAGGCCCGAGATCAGGAAGTGAATTTCGCGCAGACGAACGGCAAACGTGGCTCGCACCGGCAGCCGCATGGCCCCAAAACGCATCAGCTGCGCGTGCTTGCCGTCGGTTTCGATGACGCCGTAGCCTGTGGCGCCCGCCACGGAGGGATCGACGCCCAGTACGCGTATCTTTCGACGATCGAAACCCGGATAAGCCGAAGGGGATGCCATGGCGACGGGCACAAGTGTACGTGCGGGCTGGAACCGGAGGGAAGTGTTTTCTCGAAGCCGTGCGGCGCGATGCAAACGACTACCCCGCCATGGCGGCCTGGATTTCCTTCTCATCCACGTCGAAGTTGGCGTAGACATGCTGCACGTCGTCGTGATCTTCCAGCGTCTCGACCATGCGCAGCATCTGTTGCGCTTGTGCCCCGGTGAGTTTCACATAGTTCTTCGGCACCCAGGCGACCTCTGCCGACGAAGGTGTGATTCCCGCAGCTTGCAGCGCCTCGCGCACCTTTTCCAGAGCCTCTGGCGGAGTCTTTACTTCCCACGCGGATCCATCGTCCTCGAGATCGTCCGCGCCGGCATCCAGCACGATGCCCATCATTTTGTCTTCGTCGGCCTGTTCCTTGGGCACCACGATGTCGCCCTTGCGCTCGAACATCCAGCCGACCGCGCCGGTTTCGGCCATGTTGCCGCCGTTTTTCGAGAACATGTGGCGCACTTCGCTGACGATGCGGTTGCGATTGTTGGTGACCACCTGAACCAGCACGCCGACGCCGCCAGGCCCATAGCCCTCGAACGTCACCTCGTCCAGCGTCTCGCCCTCCAGGGTGCCGGCGCCGCGCTGGATGGCCCGCTCGATGTTGTCATTGGGCATGTTTTCGCCCTTGGCCGTCAGGATGGCCGTCCGCAGACGCGGATTCGTGACCGGATCCGCTCCGCCGGTGCGTGTGGCGATGGTCAATTCTCGAATGAGCTTGGTGAAGATCTTGCCGCGGCGCGCATCGGTCGCGGCCTTTTTGTGCTTGATCGTGGCCCATTTCGAGTGTCCAGACATGAACAAACCTTTTACAGGAAGTGTGGCAGGAGCAGTACTTCAACCCTTGCTGCGACAGTCTAGCAGCAGGGCAAAAAACAGGCAAGGTAGCCGAAGGCCTGGCAGAGAAGGGCTTATCGATTCGGACTTCCCTACACCGAGTGCGTTGCCTATGAGGTCAAGAAGAAAATAACCCACGCTCGGCTTACCTGCCGGCGAAAGCCGGCCGGCCGCGCCGTTGGTTCATCGACTGGGCGATACGGGCTCGCCCGACGATGGGTCGAGAATCAACTGCCGGTCGAGGTTCCGGTTGCGGTCGTTCGCGAAATTAAAGTCAAACATGTTGAGGATCGGACCCGCCAGCGCGTCGAACGACTGAGGGCCCATCTGCCCCAGCTGCCAATTGTCTCGGATGAACCGGGTCATCGATGTCTGATCGGCCCGCGAATGGCTCACGAAATTTCGCGCCCTGTCCGGGAAGCGACAAGGTGTTAACAAACGTTCATCGAGCATTCACCGCTCGTCACCTGATCGTCATCAAGAATGAGCCATTCCAAGAAATGGGATAGAGGCCCGCCGTGGATTTTTCATCCCCTTGGCCGTCGAAGATTGCGAAATGGGTCGCCGTAGGCACCGCCCTCATCGCTTCGGCAGCCCCGGCATTCGCGCAACAACGGGCTCCCGCGCCCGACTGTTTGAGACCGGCAGCCGGCAGCACGGTAGCCGAGCCTGAGGACCTGCGTTCGCACAACGGCGTGCTGCGTGTGGAGCTCATCTACCGCAAGAGCGCGGATGCGAATGGCGCGACGCACTATTGCTACATCGCGCCGGACGGCAGCGAAGCGCCCACGCTGCGCGTGAAGCCGGGTGATCTGTTGATCCTGCGCCTGAAAAACGAAATTCCCGCCGATCCGCCGAGGTCCTTGCAATCGAGCTCTCCTGCCGTCATTACCCCGCTCCCTGTCCCGCACCTGGCGAAAGCCGGCACGCACCAGGGGTCCATGACGGGCGACTGTGCCGGCTCCGAAATGACGGCCGCGGCCACAAACATCCACTTCCACGGCCTCGACGTGCCGCCCGTCTGCCATCAGGACGATGTGCTCAACACCATGATCGAGCCGGGTGCGCAGCCGTTTGAGTATCGATTTCGGGTTCCGGCCGACGAACCGCCCGGCCTCTACTGGTATCACCCGCACATTCACGGATTCACGAAAGCGCAGGTTCTGGGTGGAGCTTCGGGCGCGCTGATCGTTGAAGGCATCGAGCACGCCAATACGTTGCTGGCGGGAATGCCCGAGCGAGTCTTCGTGATTCGCGATCAGGATCTCGAACACCCCGACGCGCAGGCGATTTCTTCCGCCAACGTGCCAACCCCCGTCGTAACCCTCGACGCGGAAGGCGACATCCTGAACGCCGGCATGGACGGTGGCAAGCCCGCGAAGGATCTCTCCATCAATTTCGTGCCGGTTTCGTTTCCCGAATACACACCGGCCGTCATCCGCGTAAAGCCCGCCGAAAAACAGCTCTGGCGGGTGCTCAATGCATCCGCGATCACCTATCTCGATCTTGAGTTCAAGGCCAACCATACGGCGCAAATGATGGGCGTCGTCTCGATGGACGGAAACCCGATCAACGAAAACGGGCTCTCCGGGAATCGCATCCTGTGGGAGAGCCACATCCTGCTGCCGCCCGCCGGACGCGTCGAATTCGTGCTCAAGGGAATTCCGGAGGGGACCACGGCGAGCTTTGTGACCCGCGTGGTGGACACCGGTCCGGCCGGCGAAAACGATCCCACGCGAACACTCGCTGCCATCGTGGCGGCAAACGACGCTCCGGAAACGCACGCGAGGCTCGACACGTCTCCGGCACGGCGGCCCAAACCGGTCTCTGTCTGGCTGGGCGACGCGGCGCCCGCGAGGACGCGGACTCTTTATTTCTCCGAAGCGCCGAGGAATCCGGCCGATCCAAACAGCCTCACGGATTTCTACATCACCGTGGACGGCCAGACGCCCAAGCTCTTCGATCCCAACGACAAAACCCCGAACATCATCGCCAAAGAGGGCGAAGTGGAAGACTGGATCATCGAAAACCGTACGAGGGAGTTACACGCCTTTCACATTCATCAAATCCATTTCATGCTGATCGAATGGAACGGCGTGCCGGTGGAGGAGCCTTTTTTGCGCGACACGATCAACGTCTCCTACTGGGATGGCGTGAGCAAGGCCTACCCCAGCGTCAAACTGCGCATGGACTTCCGCGATCCGAACGTCGTAGGAACTTTCGTTTATCACTGCCATCTGCTGGAACACGAGGACGGGGGAATGATGGGACTGATCCGCGTCGATGCGGCCACCCGCACAGCGAATTCGCAGCCGCGCTTGTCCGCCGCGAATCGCCGGCTCTGCGGAAATCCTGCCGCTCTCGCGTCGATCCGCTCGCGCAGTCAACACGCTGTAACATTTTCGCCGACAAATATTAACGAAAACGATTCGCGCGCGATCGCGCGCGCAAAAACGCCGGCGCAAAATAGTTTTTAACGGCGTAGTCATCACGCCCTAACAACCACAGCGTATCCATCTTCCACGCGTTTGATTCCGCAGGCCGCTCGGCACTCGGAGTGCGCCAGTGCCGTCCCCGCGAAGGGCGAGGCGGCGTCAGACGGAAACTCGCAACCTACAAGGAGAATTCATGATCGGAAAGAATCT
>CAZLWY010000167.1:0-3202 GCA_964563425.1 uncultured Acidobacteriaceae bacterium
ACGGCGATCTTGACTACCGCTGCCACCAGGATGGGGTGCTGGGAGATGAACTCCACGGCGTCTGTTTAGCCTCGTTGGTCGAACTGAGTCTGGAACAATAACGGCCTAGCGTGCCGCTCGTAAACAGATAATCCTGCGAAGAAAAAACCGCGCCCGCGGGCGATTCGTACGCCGCCTCGGGGGCCTTGCTGGTTGCGGATGCAAGCTCGGAGCCGCCGGCGAGCAGCGCGGGCGCCGAAAGATCGTAACCAGCGACATTGCGGCGAATTTCCTCGAACGCCGCCTCGGCCGTGCGCAGGCGGATCGGCGTGCCGAGTCCCAGCATGCTGAGCTGGTGCGACAGAATCCGGAGCAGATCGAAATCGCTGCGCGGACCCTGCGGATCGATCGAGCGATAGGTCAGCTGGACTTCGCCGGCCGTGTTGGTGAGCGAGCCGTCTTTTTCATAGGTCGAGGCGGCGGGAAGAACCACGTCGGCGCGCTGCGCGGTTTCGGTCAAGAACATGTCGTGCACGACGAGCAGCTCAAGGCCGCCGAGGCGATCGGGCTGTGCTACGTTGAAGCTTTTTAGCGGATTCGCGCCGACGACGTAGAGCATTTTTAGTTTTCCGGCGACGGCCGCTTCCATCATGGCGCGGGCGGTGAGGCCGGGCTTGTCTGAAATTTCGCCGCCCCAGAGCTTGCCGAAGCGCGAGCGCTCAGAGGAATCGGAAAGATGTGCGTAGCCGGGCAGACGGTCGGGCAGGATGCCCATGTCGGATGCGCCGCGCGAATTCGCATAATCGCCGAGAGCCATGAATTTCGCCTTGCCGCCGAAGCGCGCGGTGAGTGAAACCAGGTCGCGAATCGCGGCGCCCTGAATGTCCGCGCCGAACAGGACGACCACATCTTTTTCGGCTTCGAGCGCGGCTTTGAGCTGAACCAGCGCTTCCGTCGTTCTCGCGTCGAAATTTCCCTTTTCGCTGTTGAGCCATTTGATCGCTTCGTGTTCGGCGCCTTTGGCGACTTCCACGGCGATTTGCGCCTGGCGGTGAATCTTGCTGGGCAGGGAATTGATGGCGTACAGCTTTAAATCGTGATGGCGGACACCCGTGCGGATCTGCCAAGCGACCAGCGGATTTTGCTGGGTTACGTCGTTGCCGACGAGGAGCACGGCGGGCGCGTTGTAAATGTCCGCCATCGTCGCAAGCGAATCCTCGGCGCGCGGACCGAGCACGGCGGCGAGGCCGACGTAATCGGCGGTGCGGTGATGATCGATGTTGTTGGTGCCGAGCGTGACGCGGGCAAAGCGGTTGAGCAGATAGTTTTCTTCGTTCGTGGTGTGATTCGAGCCGATCACGCCGATCGCCGCGGAGCCGTTGGTGACGTGCGCCTGCTTGATGCGGCGCGCGACTTCTTCGAGTGCGTCTTCCCAACTTGCGGGCTCGAGCCTTCCATTTCGGCGTACGAGCGGCTGGCGGATTCTTTCCGGATTCGACGTGAAATCGTAGCCGAAGCGGCCCTTGGCGCACAGAAACTCGCCGTTGAAGCCGGAATGATCGCGATTGTTGGCGCGCAGGATTTCGTTATTGCGCACGCTGAGCGTGGTCTTGCATCCGTTCGAGCAATGCGTGCAGGGCTCGGGGACGTAGGTCATTTCCCACGGGCGCGTCTGATAGCGGTAGGTGCCACTGGTGAGCGCGCCGACCGGGCAGATGTCGATGCACATGCCGCATTCTTCGCAGGCGAGCTCGTCGGGTTTGTTGGGCAGGATCACGGAGAGCACGCCGCGGGCGCCTACGCCAAGAGCCTTCACATCCATGCCTTCGTCGCAAACCCGAACGCAGCGGAAGCAGAGAATGCAGCGCGGCGCGTCGTAGTAGACGAGCGGAGACCATTTCTGCTCGGGCGTGTGGAGCTTTTCCTCGACGAAGCGCGTCTTGTCGAGACCGTAGCGAAAGGTCATGTCCTGCAGCTCGCACTCGCCGCCTTTGTCGCAGACGGGGCAATCAAGCGGGTGGTTCGAGAGCAGGAACTCGATCATGTCCTTGCGGGCTTTGTGGACCTGGTCGGTGGCGGTTTTCACGACCATGCCTTCGGTCGCAACCAGGGTGCAGGCGGTCTGCAGCTTCGGCATTTTTTCGACTTCGACGAGGCACATACGGCAGGCGGCCTGGAGTGCGAGGCCCGGGTAGTAGCAGAACGATGGGACTTCGATGCCCTGGGTCTTGGCGGCTTCGATGACCAGTGTGCCGGCGATGGTTGTTACCTGCTTGCCGTCGATCGTGAAGGCGATTTGTTTTAGGTCCGCCATTACCGTTCCTATTCCTTGCTACCGTCGGCTCCTCGCTGATGCCGAAAAGGGATCGTTCGACTTCGCTCAGGATGACGGCAAAACCTGCGCCAGAACAAACCCAAAAACAAAACCGAAACTTGCTGTTAGCGCGCTGTCTCGATCATGTCGGCGGCATGGTAGGGGCACTTGCCGTTGAGATGATCTTCGAACTCGTTGCGCCATTTCTGGACGATGCTCATCGTGGGCAGCGCGGCGGCGTCTCCGAGCGGGCAGAAGGAGCGCCCGAGAATGTTCTGCGAAAGCTCGGCGATCAGAGGAATATCTTCCTCTCGGCCGGCACCCGCGTGGAACCGGTCGAGCAGTTTCTTGAGCCACGCGGTGCCTTCGCGGCAGGGGATGCACCAGCCGCAAGATTCGTGCGCATAGAAATGCATGATGCGGCGGGCGACGTCCACCATGCAGGTGTCTTCGTCCATGATCACGGTGCCGCCAGAGCCGAGCATGGAGCCGATTTTCGCGACCGAGTCGAAGTCCATGGCGACGTCGATTTCGTCGGCGGAAAGCAACGGGCAGGAGCTGCCGCCGGGAATCACGGCTTTCAGTTTCTTGCCGCCTCGGATGCCTCCCGCGACTTCGTAGATCATCTCGCGCAGCGGAAAACCGAGCGGAAGCTCATAAATGCCGGGACGATTCACGTGGCCGGAAATCGAATAGAGGCGCGTGCCGCCGTTTTTCGGTGTGCCCAGGCTGGCGTACCATTCCCCGCCTTTGAGAATGATCGCGGGGATGGTGCTGAGCGATTCGGCGTTGTTGATCACCGTGGGACAACCGTAAAGGCCGACGACGGCGGGGAACGGAGGCTTGATGCGCGGGTAGCCACGCTTGCCCTCGAGCGACTCCATCAGCGCGGACTCTTCGCCGCATTCG